>NZ_JMLC01000010.1 GCF_000686605.1 Streptococcus sobrinus DSM 20742 = ATCC 33478
CTCAACTGAACAGTCCCATATTTGGTTTCAAATTTCCGTGAATAGGTTCCATTACGACTATTCCCAGAATTATAGCCTACTTTATCGTAAGGTTCATACCCTAAAAAGGCTGATAACTCTGCTTGAAGCAGGTCATTCATAGCTGTTTCAAGAGAAGTACGGAAAAATTCATCAATATCTTGCTTTTGGGCTAGGAAGTTAAGTAGTTCTGTGGTAAACTGAGTCATAGGAATAAATCTCTTTCTAGTAATGTTTCGCAACTCTACTATAACGGATTTATTCCTTTTTGTGTTTACACAACTTATTTTACACTACCATACAAATCTTTCTTTATCATATCGATAACACTATTTCCCATCTCTAATTCTCCATCATAAATAGCTTTAGAATCTGTATCTAGTGAATTACATAGAGTATTTAGAATTTTCGAGTCTGGATTGTTCTTGGTAGTGTAAAATTGGAGTCTACAATCTATGTTAGTAACGAGTAAGGACACCTAAAAAAGAATAATCAGAATAAGGACAACACGACTCATGACCGAAGAAGGCTGCTTAAGATGTATCATTTTAAGTGAAAAAATGGGTGGTAATAGTTCGGCAATTTACCGAACTATTACCACCCAGAAGACAGTTTAAAGTTTCGTCCAACGATTGTTAATTAATTATGACTTTTCGTCTACATCAAAGAAATTATAAGCCTATAACTTTAATGTTTTTTGATTTTTTCTTTTTCCGAATTATATCCGCGAATAAATTCACTGATTTCAAAAGCTTTGTCATTAAATAATTTGTTTGCGACATCAATTGCTAGCTTTGGATAGATCGCAAATGTCCCGCTTTTTTTATAATCGCTTTGGGCTTTTTGGATACCCATTTCAAAATCGGTTAGATTAGATTGCTGGTTATTCTCGGTTTTCCAAGAAGTATAGGCTGCCTTGGCATCATCATAGTTTCCCGCTTCGTAATTCTTTTTTACGTAATCATGGATATCTTTCAGCATACTCATAGTATTTGCCCTACTTTCTGAGTTTCTAACTACACTGACTATTCTATGTTAATTCTTCTCAATTGTCAAGGGCGGTTTAAAATTGTCATATTATGGCGGAATAAAAATGTATGACTTTGGCGATTTATCTTTGCGTAGAAGCTAGTCAATATGATTTCCCTTTAATTTTAATGACATGGGAATGATAAACCAATCGATCTAAAATTGCTTCTGCTGCTATAGAATTATGTAATATGGTTCCCCAACTTGATAATGGGATATTGGTCGTTATGATCGTGGATTTGCGTTCATAACGACCATTTATTAATTGAAATAATAGGTTGGCGACTTCCGACGCAATAGGTAAGTATCCTAATTCATCGATTATTAGAAGATCATACCTTTCATAACGCCTGATTACTCTCTCCAAGTGGCCTTTCTCTTGAGCCTTAGTTAAACGTAAAATTAGTTCATGGCAATTAATAAATAATGTTCTAATCCCTTGTTCACATGCTGCAATACCCAATCCAATTGCTAAATGGGTCTTGCCAACACCCGGACTACCAAGAAAAATAATGTTTTGTTGATTATTAAGAAATGACATTGTTGAAAATTCTTTAATTTGTTGTGCATTTATAGTTGGTTGAAAGTCAAAATTGAATTCTTCTAATTTTTTTACAATTGGGAAACGAGCACGCTTAATTTTTATTCCAATCTCTTATTTTTTTGCCTATTTATAAAATACTAAAGAAATCTTCCTCCTTATCAGGATATTAAAAAAGCAGATTCATTGAACCTGCTTAAATATTTCAGCTTAAAAAGAAGACATTAACCCCTTCGCCAATAACAATCAGGCGGTCGCGGTTGCTGTCATCCCATTGGCTGGCGGCTTGGGCTCCGCTTGGTGTTGCCACGCCTGCTGGTACAACATAGTAATTCCAACCGTATTGATTAGAGAAGGCAGCGGACTGGCCATCTTGGTGGTAGTTGCTGAATTGACATTGGAAGTCGCCATCGGATTTACTGATAGTGCCAGTTCCATCTGCAGCTACCGTGAAGTTGATAGCGCCATTTTGACCGCTATAGGTGCCGGCAATGCTAGAAAGGTCACCCTGAGCTACGGCAGCTACATTGACATTAGAGTTGGTCTGAGATTGAGAAGAGTTTTGTTTCTGACTTGATGACTGTGCTGGAGCTTGATTAGAAGAACTTGGCGAACTAGTCTTACCCTGAGTACTATTTTGCCCCTGCTTACTTTGACTGGAACTAGTCGATTTTTTCTTGCTAGCTTTTTTACTGGTTTGGCTGGTCTTGGTAGAATGGTCCGTTTTACTTTTAGAAGTATTTTTCTGGCAGGCGCCTAATAGGAGCAGGCTGGTTAGAGCCAGCATAACAAAGCTTGTAACTTTTTGAACATTTTTCATGATAGGTAACCCCTTTCTATTTGAACAGGCCCGAATCTCTGAGGAATTTGAGAGTTTGGTTTAGCTGGACCTCGCTTCTTTTTTCAAACTCGGATTAAAGACTCTACAGACTTTTATACTCAATGAAAGTCTAATACAGACAAGGCAACGAACTGCGGTCTGTACTGAGTTACAGCAAAGTAAGTTAATGATGTATCTTTTTGATTTTCGAAGCGTATTAATCTCTTGAGTTACTTAACGGCCTAGTATCCGCTAAATTTTCACTCTTATTATATGAGATTTTTGACACAAACGCAATACAATCGTAATATTTTTGTAACTTTATCTTTTTTATCCATCTTTCTATTCGAAAATTATTTTAAAAATTTGAGCAAAATAAAATCCTAGGTAAAAAATCTACCTAGGATATGTTCTTACGAAGCCTTACTATGGGCCCGCAGGGCTGAGAGGATGGCCACGGTATCGACGACTTCTTGGAGCATAGCTCCGACTAGGGTTGGGATGACACCAGTCGCAGCGATTATCATAAGGACCACACAGACGGTTAGACCAATCAGGACTGACTGACGAGCAATGCTCATGGTATGCTTGACAATTTTGATTACTTGGGCAACCTTGCTGAGATCATCCTTGAGGATAACAACATCGGCACTTTCGCTGGCAGCACTGGAACCACCGGCCCCCATAGCAATCCCGACATCAGCAGTTGTCAGAGCTGGAGCATCATTGACCCCATCGCCGACCATGAGGACAGGGCCTTGATCTGGAGCGACTTCCTTGAGAAAATTAATCTTATCTTGAGGCAGGCAGTCTGCATGGACTTCTGTAATCCCGACCTCTTGGGCAATCTTGTCGGCAATAACCTTGCGGTCGCCTGTTACCATAACTAGACTGTTAAGACCAAGAATTTTAAGCTCTTCCATAGTAGCTTTAGCTTCTGGCCGAACACGGTCAGTAAAGGTGATATGACCAATATAGTGACCGTCTTTGGCAACATAAACACTGGTCTTATCGGTCTTTTGTTCCTCGGTCAAGTCAGTTATCATGGACATTTTCCCGACTGAGAACAGGCTATCCTGACATTTTCCTTGCACACCCTTAGCGGTGATTTCTTTAATATCACTAACTGGTAATAATTTAATTCCTTGACTTTGAGTATAGGTCACTAGGCTTTGAGCTAGGACATGGGAAGACGATTGCTCAATACTAGCAGCATAGGTTAAAAGCTCTTCCTTGCTCAAGCCTTCTGACACAACTTGATCGACCTGAAGATTCCCCTGGGTGATAGTCCCTGTCTTATCAAAAGCTGCTGTTTTGACCTTAGAGAGTTTTTCCAAGACCGTCCCATTTTTAACAATAACTCCCTCTTTGGAAGACTGGCTCATTCCGGCCACCAAAGCAATTGGAGCGGCCAGAATTAAAGGACAAGGCGAAGCAACAACCAAAACTTGGGCAAAACGCACTGGATCCTTGGTGACAAACCAAGCTATACCGCCGACCAGATAAGCAAAGATCGTGAAGGGAACAGCATAGCGGTCAGCTAGGCGAACGAAGGGAGCCGTGTTGCCTTGCGATTCCTTGACCAATTTGACCAGCTGTTGATACTGACTATCCTTGGCTAGGGCAGTAACCCTGAACTGGATGGCATCCGAGCCATTGAGAGAACCGGACATAATGCTGTCACCAGGGCCTTTTTCAATGGCCTTGGACTCACCAGTCAAGGAAGCTTCGTTAAAATCCGAGCGCCCTTCTATTATCTGGCCGTCAACTTGCACCATTTCTTGGGGCCGTAAGAGAACGATATCCCCGATTTGCAGGTCATCAACATCTACAACCTCAACATCAGCCCCAACCATGCGGTGAGCCAGTTTTGGGGTATTGTCCAGCAGACTGGTCAACTCCCGACTAGCCCTGCGACTGGCATAATCCTCCAGGCTTTCACCACCGGTCAGCATGACCAAAATAATCAGACTAGCCCAATAGTCACCGACCGCTAGGGTGGCAATAATAGCTGTAATGGCCAGGATATCAACACCATAGCGACCTTCCTTAAGGGTCTGAATCATGCCCCAGAACATGGAAAGCGACATAAGGCCACCCGAAATAGCTACCAGTATATAGGCTAAATGATCTTGATCCAAGCCGAAGGTCAGGACTAAAGTAAAGATCCCAATCAGGGATACAATCATAAATTTTTTGAAGTTGCTCATGGCCAACCCCCCCCTCATCCTAATTTTTATTTTCTAGCTTAATTATAATCATTACAATTAAGAATAGCAAGCTAAAAAATAAAAGTTCTAGATATGGGGTCTTGGCCTGTTGGCTTGGCTAAGGATAAGAGAAAGAAACACGAACCCGACTGACCAAGAAGTTGACCGTTCTGTAAAAGAAAAGGGCCTGACATTGAAGTCAAGACCTGTTGTTATCGCTTTTTTACTTAAAAAAGGTGTAAAGCATATTTACAGATAAAAAGTGCGGGAACAATCACGCCCCAGAAAGTCAGACCAATTGGACGAGCGACAGGATTCTTCCACCAAAGAAAGTCATCCTTAGAACTGTTAGAGCTAGACTTGTGGTCCAAACGGTCCCGAGACAGAGAGACATTTTTGGTCAGAGGATACTTTTTATCTAGGTGGGTTTTCCAATGGGTTTTGCGGATATATTTCGTGATTTTAAGACCAGCCAAAAAAGTGAATACCCAGATTAGACCAACAACAGTTTGAAGAAGCTCGCCCTTAATCAGATCAATACCGGCTGCCAACCCAACCATAATAAAAACATAGGCTAGTCGATAGATAGAAAATAATTTATCTTCAGCTTTCCACTTTTCCAATTGGCTGGCCTGCTCATCAGAATAGGCAGCAACTTCTTCCATCTTTGGACTAGGCTCGTCAGCTTGAAAGAGCTCCTTAATAGAGACATCCAAAGCATTGGCAACCAGTCCTAGTGTCTCTAAGCTGGAATCATCTCCTCTTTCAATTCGTTGAATGGTTCGAACACTAAGGCCTGCCTTTTCTGCCAAACGTTCTTGGGTCCAGCCCTTTTGCTTGCGAAGGTTTGCTACGAGTGTTTTGTTTTCCATGATATAAGATTCCTTTCGCTGATGAAGAGCTCTTAGTTGAGTGCCTTTTGAAAGCCACTATCTAATTTTGGGATAGGTCACCAGTTGAGTCTTCGTTTTTTGTTTACGGCCTTAGTATAGCTGGCCGGTAAAAAATTGAGAACGACAGTAACCCGACAAAGACCCGACAGGTCGCCGACAAGGCTGATTGCACACTTCTAGACCTTTGTATAGTTGACAGTCGTTGTCAAGTTTACATGGCGATATGACTTGCTAAAAACCGCACTAGGATAGGATTTCAATCCATAATTCAAAGCTTTACAAAACTGTCAATACTTGTCACCCTTTAAAATTTCAATGAAGCGGGCCGTAAACTGGGCTGTAATACCCCAAAGATCTTCTCCGGCTAAATCATAGAAAAGAACCTTACGCTTGTCCTTGCCAAAATTATAGTTGGAACCATTAGGGATTCGCTCAAAAGGAAAATTCGAGGCCGGTGTAGGTGTGGCCGTTAGATTATAGGTCTTGGGCTGGGTAGTCATGAGCTGGTCAAGTGGTAAGGTGAAGAGTCTTTGAACCTCATCAGGATTTGGTTCAAAGGACTGCCATTCTCCTGAAAGCTGACCAACGAAGCAACGGATGGTCCGACCGCGGTTGACCAGATAATCAATCTCCCCGATAACCTCTACCTGAGAGCTGGGAATATTCAACTCTTCGCTTGTTTCTCGGACAGCAGCCTCTTTGAAAGTTTCGCCAGGCTCCACCCGTCCTCCCGGAAAGGAAACTTCGCCGGGTTGGGAGATATGTTTGCTACGAATTTGGTAGAGAATCTGCCAAGTTTGGCTAGCCTCATCCCAAACTAGAGGTAGCAGGACTGCATAGGAATGCTCCTGACCCAAGGGTTTGGGGTGATAGTTTTTTACCCGTTCAATATAATTCTTCATCTTTTGCTCTTTTCCTTTTGCTTCTACCATCATAACATGTTTGCTTGGTATTTTATAGAAGTTTTTCAATGTCTCAACTTTTATATAAAAAAATTATATATTTTTTCTTGACATAACCTTTAAAGTATTTTATACTTAATATATAAAATTACTATATATCTTTTAGGAGGTGCCTATGTATTTTCCGGTATCATCCATTCTCATTGAATTCTTGATTCTAGCTATTATTGAAAAAGGGGATTCCTACGGTTATGAGATTAGCCAAACCATTAAGCTCATCGCCAATATCAAGGAATCAACCCTCTATCCCATTCTCAAGCGGCTGGAAAAGGCTGGCTATGTGACAACTTACAGTCAAGAATATCAGGGGCGGAGACGAAAGTATTATTCCATCACACCCGAGGGCTTGGTCGATCTAGCCCGACGCAAAGAAGAATGGCAAAGCCATATTTCAACCATCGACGGCATCATCGAAGGGAGAATCAGACATGACAAGAAATGACTATTTACAAGAGCTGGATAAACACCTGAAAAAGTTACCTCAGCAGGATTATCGAGAAGCAATGGACTACTTCACCGAGTACTTTGACGAAGCGGGGCCTGAAAATGAGACCCAGGTCATCCAAGAGCTGGGCAGTCCCAAGGAGGCTGCTAAAGAAATTATCCATAATATATTAGATGGAAAATCTGACCACAGTGAAAAGAACTCCAAATCCCGTCTAGCCTTGATTTGGATTGCCATCCTGGCCTGCCTCTTTAACCCTTTTGGTTGGGCTCTAATCGCTATCATTTTTTCTCTCTTGGTAGTCGGTGTCGCTATGATTTTTACTCTTTTCATGCTAGGCATCGCTGGAGCAATCTCTGGTATTGCCATCTTTATTGACGGTTTAAGCTATCTAGGGTCGACTTGGGCTGGTGGACTGATTGGTATCGGCATAGGCCTGGTCTTTGCAGGCCTTGCTTGTCTCTTCGTTTTGGCGACTACAGAGGCTTCTCGCTGGATTGGTCGAGGAACTGTTGCTATCGCTCGTTGGGCCAGTAGGAAAGGAAAAAGATCATGAAAAGATGGAAAAAAATTACATTAATTTCTGGGATTACTTTAATCCTTTCTGGAGCTGTAATTGGCTACATTGGTCAGGTCAGCGGTGGACTAGATGGCATTCTCCAGGAAAACCGCGGTCAGGTTCGTCATGTGGAAAAGAAATTAGACCAGTTTGATCAAATTGATTTAGAGGGAAATTACTATGACATATCAGTCAAAACAACGACTGATAAGGAAGCAAGTATCTCCTACTATACCAGTAAAAAGGCAAAGGTTGACTACAAGGTCGCAGACAAGAAGCTGAGCCTAAAGCAGTCAACTAAGGGAATAGGAGTGGTTCACTTCTTCAATCTATCACTCCTAGCCCAGCTTGCTGATCATAAGTCCGAAGACTTGAATACTATTTTAATTTCTCTGCCAAAGGGGCAAAGTCTTTCTAGCATCAAGAGTAGACTCAACATTCGTGGCCTGAAGCTAGACGGTCTGACGGTCAAACAGCTTGATGCTGATGTTAACATTGGTAGCCTCAGCATTAAGAATTCTAGGATTGAGGCTGGACGGGCAGATATTAATACAGGAGCTGCAGAAATTTCCAATTCGCAACTGTCCAACCTCACCATGATCAATGATACTGGTAGCATTGACCTTGACAATGTCATCCTGACCTCAAGTAACATTTCTCTTAGCACCGGTAGCCTATACGGAGAAGATTTAACCTTTAAGAAGACCAATAAAATTTCCGCTGATACCGGTAGCATCGACCTTAGTCTCAAAGATTACCATTTGACTGTTTCTAGCCATGCTGATACGGGGGGTTCTGATATTAGTGATAAGCTCATAAATTCAAAAGATAATTTCTTAGATCTCAAAGCCGACACCGGTAGTATCAATATTGAGTAAATCTCAAAAAAGCCAGCTTGACTGATTTGTCAAGCTGGCTTTTTATTGGCTTCTGAAAGAGTTTGGAACAAAACTCGCCTTATAACAGACGAAAAGAGGCTTGGACAAAAGGTCCCAGCCTCTTAACTTTTCCAACATCAGACCGTTTGATGCTTTTGCTTTGTCTCTAAACCTAACGATTATCCTGTCTACGATAGATAAGCAGACCGAAAATCATAGCACCAGCCATGAAGGCCAGTAAAGTAATTAGTTCCCGTCCGACATCTCCGGTTAAGGATATGGTCTTACGTAAACCTAATACTGAATAGGACATCGGTAGATAGGGCTGCACGACTCTAAAGAATTTTGGACTCAGCTCGATTGGATAGGTTCCTGCACTAGAGCCCAGTTGCAAGAGCAGGATAATCAAGCTAGCGAAGGCTCCATAGCGTTGGTCCCAGCCAACTAGGGCCGTTACTACCGCCATCAGGGCCCAAGCAGCAAAGAGGGTCACGAGGTAGGTTTTACCTGAATAATTAGGGTGAACACCGATGGCTTGCACAGCGAAGAAGAGAATGGTCGCTGACGCTGTTGCGATAAGCCCATTAATCAAAAGCTTATTCTTGGCCCAGGCAAAGCGACCTTTTGGTTCATTACCAGAAAGGGACTTGGCAAAGATAACATTGGTTGACAGGGCAACGACCATCAGGGCAACTGACATCATGTAAGGAGCCATACCAACACCGTTGGTTTCAACATTATCCTTATCAGTATGTTTTACGTTTAAGGGTTGGGAAACCGCCTTAGCATTTTCAGGTTTTACGGAAACCACATCAAGCTGATTCTTGGCCTTGGCTAGGGATTGAGAAAGGGTATCGGCCCCACTTGATAAGGTTGACAAGCCACTTGTCAGACTGGCTCCACCCTGAGCTAATTGATTGGCACCTGAGGAGAGCTGATTGGCTCCCGAAGCTAATTGACTAGCCCCGCTGGTTAATTGACCAGACTTGCTGGAAAGTTGACCAGCACCATTAGCAAGGGTCGAGGTGGCATTACTCAAGGTTGACACTCCTGTCAAGAGTTGGGAAGAACCGCTTGCCAACTGACTTTGCATGGTGCCGACACCACCGGCAACCTCTTGGCTACCAGGGAGAACCTGTTGGGTCAAGGTCGAGTTAACCGTTGACAGACCTGATTCTAGGCTTGACAGACTGCTGGCTGCACCTGGAAGAACGACATTAGCTTGACTAGCTAGGGTGGAAAGATTGGTTTGCAAGGCTGATAAATCTGGACCAGCGGATGCTGGAGTGCTTGCTGAGGCATCAGTCGTAGTTGTTGCCTGGCTAGTAGTACTAGCGTTAGCTAGGCTTGCTTCCAGACCTTGAACGGTCGCAATCAAGCCACTAACATCAACGGAACTGCTGCTAGCTTGAGGGGCATTACTGGTGATGGCACCGGAAATTTCCGCCTGTTGGTCCGGTGTCAAGGATTGATAGGCAGCGGTGGATTGAACGGCTGCCAATTGACCAGAAGTGTCCGCAGTTGTCGTAGTGCTACCTGTACCAGACAGGGATTGTAATTGCGTCTCAATGCTGGCTAGGCTAGCCTGCACGCTAGATAAATCTGGACCAGTAGAAGTTTGAGTCGTAGTCGTAGTAGCCGGTTGGGCCGATCTGGTTGTACCCATTTGGCTGATATTTTGATTGAGACTTTGAATAGCCGAATTTAGGGCTGGCAAGGCTGCAACCAATTGGTCAATCTGGGTCTTTTGATCAGTCGATAGGCCGGTGCTGGTTGCTAATTGGTTGATACCGGTTGAAAGCTGATTAGCTCCCGTCACCAAAGGTTGGGCTGAGTCGGCTCCAGAAGAGAGGGCAGAGACCCCATTTACCAGTGTTCCCATATTAGCATTCATGAGGTTGAGACCAGCTGATAGCTGATCCACCCCACCAGCATAGACTTGCAGGCCTGTGTCCAGACTACCAGCCCCAGAAGCTAGGGTTTGGGTTGAAGTTGACAGAAGATTAAGGTTATCTCCCAGCGTTTGACTACCAGACTTAGCCGTTTGGGCACCAGCCGCCAGAGCACCGCTCCCTTGGACTGCTTGACTCATGCCTCCTTGTAACTTGAACATGATTTGGAAGACGGCCTGAGTATAGGTCTTAGTCAGAGAGCCTGACACGCTAGACTCTAACTTGGACATAGCCGAATCACTCATTTTGGAAGCGACAAAACTTCTTCCCTTGGTCGTTTGGTAATTAATCTGCATCTTTTTCGGATGGTCCGTCATCAGCGTCGTCGCATTTTTGGATAGATTCTTAGGCAGGGTCACCACCATGTAGTAATCGCCATCTTTTAAGCCCTGATTGGCATCCTCTTTGGAAACAAAATGATAATCAAGGCTTTCATTTTCAGCCATGTTGTGGACCATATTTTGACCGATGGTCAAGTCATTCCCATTCAGCTTGGCTGCCTTGTCTTCATTGACGACGGCAACTGGTAGATGGTTAACATTTCCATAAGGGTCCCACATGGAACTCAGAAAAATCACATTATAGAGCATGGGGACAAGGGATACCCCGATAATTGTCACCCAGAGCGATGGCTTCTTTAGGATAGCTTTGATTTCTTCTCGCATTTTCTTCCTCGTTTTTAGACACATTGTCCATATTTTGATATAATATATTATACAAGTACAAGATATATTTTCAAGTTTACCACTCTTGATTTTAGACACCTTGTATAAGATTGTTCAAAAGGAGTCACAGTGACAAAAGACAGTCGAAAAGTACGCACCCGCCAGGCCTTGGAAGAGGCCATGGTCGAGCTCCTAATTGAGAAAGATTTTGATGACATCACAACCAGTCAGCTGGCCAAAACTGCGGGTATCAGCCGCTCAAGTTTCTATACCCACTATAAAGATAAATACGACATGATTGACCAGTATCAACAGGCTATCTTCAATAAGCTAGAGTATGTCTTTGATAAGAATCATATGGACATTGAGGCGACTCTCTTGAAAATTTTTGAATTTCTGGACAGGGAATCCCTATTCGCTACCTTGATTACCCAAAATGGGACTAAGGAGATACAGAATTTTATCCGCAGCCACCTGCAAAGGCTGATTTCCTCAGACTTTTATGACAGTGGCTTGACCCCTCAGCGGACCTCTCTGGAAAAGCTCTACAATAGTGTCTATATCAGCCATGCCATGTTTGGGGTTTATCAGATTTGGATTACCAGGGGAAAGAAAGAAAGCCCCAAGCAAATTACCAAACTCTTGATGAACCTCTTGCCCAGTCTCGATTAATACTCAATGAAAATTAAAAGTTGCTAAGGCGATGAACCGCAATCTAAAGTATGGTAACGTGAATTAACGACGGAAGGTTTTGATTCTCAAAGAGTATAAGTATTAGAATAACCTTCATCCACTTGGACGAGGGTTATTTTTTCCACAAGAAAAGGCTTGGGGAAAATCCCAAAGCCCTTCTTGACTTGTAAAATTAAAGCATCTTGTTGTAGAATTCAACGATAAGTGCTTCATTGATTTCTGGGTTGATTTCATCACGTTCTGGCAAACGAGTCAATGAACCTTCAAGTTTTTCTTCATCGAATGATACGAAAGCTGAACGACCAACAGTTGCTTCAACAGCTTCTAAGATTGCTGGAACCTTAGCTGATTTTTCACGAACTGAAATCACTTGGCCTGGAGTTACGCGGTATGATGGGATATCAACGCGTTTTCCGTCAACAAGGATGTGACCGTGGTTAACGAATTGACGTGCTTGACGACGAGTTGTAGCCAAACCGAGACGGTAAACAACATTGTCCAAGCGACGTTCCAAAAGAAGCATGAAGTTGTAACCAAGAGTTCCTTCTTTAACTTTAGTAGCTTGAACGAAAAGGTTACGGAATTGTTTTTCACCTAAACCGTAAGTGAAACGTAATTTTTGCTTTTCGGCCAACTGCATACCGTATTCAGAAAGTTTGCTACGGTTGTTTGGACCGTGTTGACCTGGTACGTAGTTACGACGTGCCAATTCTTTTCCTGTGCCTGTAAGAGACAAGCCAAGGCGACGTGATTGTTTCCATGATGGACCTGTATAACGTGACATTTAAATGCCCTCCTCTAAAAATTTATGAGGAAATAACGTTTTGAACAAACCTAATTCGTGCAGATGCCCTTCGCCTAAACAGCCAAGGTTACTGGTATTTCAGGATATCTGTTGACGAGCTTTATTTTGCCCTGCTGTTATTTCACACAAGGAGCAGTATAGCATAAAATCAGGCCCTTGTAAAGCTCAAAATTCCTAGAGGACGGAAAACTCCCAGCAAATTCTCGGCCTCTAACTAGCTCAGTTAACTAAGAAAGTGTCAGCAAAATAGGCCCAGCTTTACAACCTAAGTCAAGTAATGGTAGGGTGGGAGGGCCTGTTCTTTACAGTAGTGTCAAGAATTAATACTCTTTAAAGTTCAAAACCTGCTATTTTTTACTCCAGCATGGACACAATTCGCTAAAAAGTCAAGTACTTTAGTTAGGTGACTGAAGGATGAAGTGATACTTTCGCCGAAGTGGTAGATTAGCAACAAGCACAGCTGTTGCTAATAAGGGAAATTTTCGAGAGAGATTTAGTCCAGTGGACTAAATCTGCCTGAGCTTAAAAACTAGAGAGCGAAGAGGCTCAAAATTTATTACGGGGCAAATACATCAGCTACTAAAGTAGCGATGTCGCAGTAGTTGACTGCTGTCTTGGCACCTCTTCGTGACACAGCAGACAGCTAGTCATCCTTGCTGGGGTAAGACAACGAAGGTTTTGACGACTGTCAAAGCCCTTCTGTCCTATTCCCTAACGCCAATCTCTATAGCGATTGGCTAGCCCTCTGATTAACTCGGTTAAGCCAGTAAAATCGACTGGCCTAACCTCGTGTTGCAATGAAACTCCCTAGTTTTCAAGAAATTATCCGCTGGATAATTTCTTCTTGCGTCCGCACTTTTAAACGACCTTCCCTTTTCAAAATCGATCTTATTTTGAAAATGAAAGAGTAAGGTAGCTAGGTAAGTCGCCATAGCGATTACCGTAGTTTATCAGTGACTTTTAAGCACTGATAAACTTGCTAGGTTAGAAAGCATCAAAAATGAAAATTTTGATGTTTGTTGAGTATAAGTAAAGAAAAAAGCCCTTGGGCAGGCTTCTTAATCTTCATCAAAATAGCGAATCAGGCTCTTTTGGGTCAAAATATCTGAGTAAGTGTAGGATTCTACATAGGTGTTGCTGATTTCACCAGGTTGGCTGGCTTGGTCGCTATACTCAACGATAAAGAGCGATGGATAAACCTCAATCAGTCGACCGACCTTGGTTTTTTCCCGTTTTCGGCCATGATCCAAGGTCATTTCGACTTCCTGGCCTTCATGGTTTTTAACTTCTTCTTTAATTTTTTTCATTTTAGCAACATCTGCAAATGCATCACTCATTTAATTTTTACCTTTCTTCAAATTGTGCGATGGATGAGAATTTATTGTATTCTTTTTGGAAAATCAGTTTGACAGTGCCCCGAGCTCCGGCCCGGTTTTTCTCTAGGATAACCTCAATGGTATTATCTTCAAGCTGATCACCATCCTCCTTATCCCCTCGTTCATAGTAGTCATCTCGGTAGAGGAAGGCGACAATATCAGCATCCTGCTCGATTGAACCCGATTCACGGATATCTGAGAGGACAGGCCGCTTATCCTGCCTTTGCTCAACCCCCCGCGAGAGCTGACTGAGGGCAATAACAGGAACCTTGAGTTCCTTGGCCAAAATCTTGAGATGGCGAGAAATATCGGAAACCTCTTGTTGGCGGTTTTCAGTCCTAGTACCGGTAATCAGCTGGAGATAGTCAATGACAATTAGGCCTAGGCCTCCGAGCTCTTGGGACAGCTTTCTTGAGCGGGCTCGAATTTCTGTTACCTTGATACCAGGTGTGTCATCAATATAGATAGGGGCATCAGCCAAAGTTCCTTGGGCCAAGGTCAGATTTTGCCAATCTTGGTCTGTTAGTTGACCGGTCCGCAGATTATGGGAGTCAACTAGGCCTTCAGCTGCCAGCATCCGGTTGACCAAGCTATCGGCACCCATTTCCAGCGAGAAGATGGCAACTGGAGCATTCTGCTTGGTGCCAACGTTCTGGGCAATATTAAGGACAAAGGCTGTCTTACCAACCGCAGGACGGGCTGCCAGAATGACCAGTTGGTCTGGATGAAGGCCTGTTGTAATCTTATCCAAGTCACGAAATCCAGTTGGCAAACCGGTGACTTCAGAAGTCTGTTGCGAGCGCTCTTCCAGGGCCTCATAATTTTCTTTAAGAACATCAGAAATCTTGCGGAAACCGCTGTTGCTAGAACGCTCATTGATATCAACTAGGGCTTTTTCAGCATGAGCAATGACATCATCAGACTCAATAGAGCCATCGTAAGCCTCGTTGACTGTCTCAGTCAGGCGGTTGATGATATTGCGGAGCATGGCCTTTTCGGCCACAATCTTGGCATAGTAGTCCGCATTGGCACTGGTTGGCACACTATTGACAAGCTCAACCAAATAGGCCAGACCACCGATATTTTGCAGATCGTCCTGGCTGTCCAAGACAGCCCGAACAGTCGTAGCATCAATGGCATCATTGCGGTCATTCAGCGTTATCATAGCCTTGAAGATAACCCTGTGCGAATATTTATAAAAATCTTCGGGCTCAATATATTCCCGAACAGAAATCAGCTTGTCTGGGCTAATAAAAATCGACCCCAGGACAGCTTGCTCAGCAAGCAAATCTTGCGGTTGAACCCGCAACTCCTGAGCTTCTGGCATAAGTCTTACCTCCTTACTAAGATTGGTCAATAGCGGGCTGACTAAAAGTGACCACGAATTGGCCTCCAAAAAGCCTCACCATAATGGTCAAGAGCTTTCTTAATTCTGACAGCCCTGAACAGGGGCACTTTCTAAGTGGAAAGCTGGTTGACAAGGCTTGACAACTTTGTCAACTAGACTTGGTCAATTTTTAGCTTAATTTGTCCCTCAACTTCCTTGTGGAGCTTGATAGGAACTTCAATCAAGCCGATAGCACGGATAGGATGGTCCAATTCAATAGAACGTTTGTCAATCTTGATGTCAAATTGTTTTTGTAGTTCTTCAGCAATCTTCTTAGCGGTGATAGAACCGAAGGTCCGGCCGTCTGGACCGACCTTTTCATTGAATTGAACCCTAGTTTCTTCTTTATCCAACTGAGCCTTGACGGCCTTGGCTTCTGCTAGAATTTCTGCAGCTGCCTTGGCTTCTGATTTTTGCTTACCCTTAAGCTCATTGACGGCCTGGCTAGTGGCTTCCTTGGCAAGCTGCTTTTTTAGTAGGAAATTTTGAGCGTAGCCTGTTGGAACTTCCTTGACTTCGCCCTTTTTTCCTTTACCTTTAACATCTGCTAGAAAAATAACTTTCATCTTAGGTCTCCTCCTCGAGAATTTGATCAATAATGTCTGTTAAGTCAGAGTAGGCTTGCTTGACAGTCTTGTCATCTAGTTGATAAGCTGCCAGATTGAAGTGGCCCCCGCCACCCATTTTTTCCATAATACGTTGAACGTTGATTTTATCACGACTACGGGCCGAAATGGCGGTTTGACCAGCAGGATTTTTGGTAATCACAAAGCTGGCTTCGACATTGGCCATTGACAGCAGGGTATCAGCTGCTTTACTAGCAATAATATTGCTGTAAGCCTGATCCTCTGGTCCACAGGCAATAATCATATCACCACCGTAGGATTGGCCGGTCAAGATTAGTTCATTGACTTGACGGTAGTCGTCAAAGTCAGTTGCTGAAATTTCTTGAATTTCCGTACTGTCGCTACCCATGGTTCGCAGGTAGCTGGCCACGTCAAAGGTCCGATTGGTAACCCGAGCTGAGAAGTTCTTGGTATCCAGCATAATTCCAGCCATGAGTAGACTAGCCTGAATCTTAGATAGGGGCTCATGACCATTTTGGAATTGGAGCAACTCTGTGACCAATTCGCTGGCCGAGCTGGCTCCGCTTTCAATAAAGGTCAAGATGGCCTTTTCTGGGAAATCTTCATCCCGCCGGTGGTGGTCAACAACAATAACTTCTGTAAACTTATTGTAAAGTTCTCTTGACAGGGTCAGCCCTAACTTGGAGTGGTCGACCATAATCAAGAGGTCATTATCACTAGCCTGAACCAAAGCCTGGTCAACCGTAACCAGCCTAGTTTTATCCTCTTCTTGTAGTCGTTGAACAGCTCGAGCAATATCGGTGTTCATGTCCTGGTCATCATAGACTGCAAAACTATTTTCTAGGATATTGGCCGCAAAATGTTGCATCCCAACCGCAGCACCGAGGGCATCCATGTCCAATCGGGCGTGACCGACGACAAAGACTTGCTCAGCACTCTTAATTCGGTCGGAGATGGCTGTCATCATGGCCCGAGTCCGTGTCCTGGAACGTTTAACCGTTGAAGCTGTTCCGCCACCAAAGTAGAGGGCCTTCTTGTGCTCATCGGTCTCTTTAATGACGGCCTGGTCACCACCCCGCATGAGGGCAATGTTAAGATTTTGCAGGGCTGCCTGACCGATTTGTTGATGGTTGTCTTCTCCGAAAGAGATCCCCATACTGAGGGTTAAGGGCAGTTCCAGATTCTTAGCTTCATTGCGGAAGTTTTCCAGAACTGTAAACTTGTCGTCAATCAGGGCTGCTAAAACCTTGTAATCACTGAAAAAATAGAAGCGGTCCATGCTGACCCGACGATAGTAAATCTGGTGCTGACCGGCAAACTCAGAAATAAAGTTGGCAATAAAGCCATTAATTTGGGCCACATCAGCATCAGACAGGTCGGTCGTAATGTCATCGTAGTTATCAACAGAAATGACGCCGATAACCGGACGCTTGAGTGAACTATCAAAGCTGCTTTCTGTTCCTACAGAATCAAAGAAGTAAAAGAGACCAGCTGAAAGATCAATATTGACCACGTAGGTGTGGTTGTTGACTTGGATGCGGTGGTTGGCCGAACCAGCCTTTTGCTCTTGAATGGTTGTCCGCAGGAAGTCAACATTAAACTCCCCTTGGTCATTGGTAAAAATGAGCTCGGCATAGGGATTGAACCAGCCAATTTCATTGGTGTCAGGGGCAAATTGAACAACTCCTACCGGCATCTTATCTAGGAGGGACTTGAGACTGAGCTCGGTTTGGTCATTGAGCCGCTCAATCTGCTCCAATTCTGATAATTCATAGGCCTGCTTTTGGTAGTAAAGTAAGCCGACCATAGCCACTAGGACGACAAAAATAGCCAGAAGGAGAGCGGTTTGAGAGCTCATGGTTCTGACACAAATGGCTAGGATTCCAAAGAAAATCAAGCCAATCATCACGAGATGGATGGTCTCTAAACGAATTTTTCTCATTATTAAACCTCTTAATCTCCTTATTATACCACAAGAGCCCCTAAAATCCTAGGTGTCTTTTAGCACTTAGATTGAGGGCTAGCAAGGGTTAGGAAAATTCCTAGGTGATGATTATCAAGAGTTACGACTAGCCTTCTGGTTACCTTCCAGATAGACCATGAGAATGGAAATATCAGCAGGATTAACCCCAGAAATTCGGCTGGCCTGGCCAATGGTTTCCGGATTAATCTTCTTAAATTTCTGGCGGGCTTCGGTGGCAATGGAGTCAATGTCGTCCCAGTCAATGTTAGCAGGAATCCGTTTTTCTTCCATCCGCTTCATCTTGACAACCTGGTCCAGAGCCTTATTGATATAGCCTTCGTACTTGATTTCGGTCTCAAGTAGCTCAATCAGCTTGGGACTGAGGTCCTCAGCAGCAGGGCCGATAAATTTAATCACATCAGCATAGCTGACTTCTGGTCGCCGCATGAATTCCTTAGCGGTCACCGCATCGGTCAGGGGCTTGAAGCCCATGGCTTGAACCTCTTCGTTGGTGTCCTCGGTTGGCTTGAGTTTATTGGTTGACAGGCGTTTCATTTCGTTGTCAAATTGAGCCTTCTTGATTTCATAGTTGAGCCAGCGTTCTTCGTCAACCAGACCCACTCGCCGGCCAATTGGCGTTAGCCGCATATCGGCATTATCATGCCGTAAAATCAGGCGGTATTCGGCCCGAGAAGTCAAGAGGCGGTAAGGTTCCAGCGTTCCCTTGGTCACCAGGTCATCAATCATGACCCCAATATAGGCATCGCTGCGTTTTAAAATCAGCTCAGGCTTGCCTTGCACCTTGAGAGCGGCATTGATACCGGCGACAATACCTTGCCCAGCAGCTTCTTCGTAACCCGAAGTTCCGTTGGTTTGACCGGCCGTAAAGAGACCTGAGATGAGCTTGGTTTCCAGGGTCGCCCGCAGTTGGTGGGGCAGGACAATATCATACTCAATGGCATAACCCGTCCGCATCATTTCAGCCCTTTCCAGACCCTTGATAGAGTGGACCAGCTCCCTTTGGACATCCTCAGGCAAACTGGTTGACAGCCCTTGGATATAGACTTCCTCAGTATCACGCCCTTCCGGCTCTAGGAAGAGTTGATGGCGGTCCTTATCTGCAAAACGGACAATCTTATCTTCGATGGATGGACAGTAACGAGGGCCAACCCCCTTGACCACACCAGAGAACATAGGAGCTCGGTAAAGATTTTTATTGATAATATCGTGACTGGACTGGTTGGTGTAGGTCAGCCAGCAGGGAACCTGGTCCTTGAGGTAATTCTCATCCTTGGATAGAAAAGAGAAATGGTTGGGCTTGTCATCCCCTGGTTGAATCTCGGTCTCATCGTAATTGATGGAAGATGCCTTGACCCGAGGCGGTGTACCAGTCTTAAAACGACCGATTTCCAGCCCCAATTTTTTCAGATTGTCGGCCAGAGTGATAGAGGCCAGACTATTGTTGGGGCCAGAAGAATACTTGAGTTCTCCCAGAATAATTTCCCCTCGCAGAGCAGTTCCCGTCGTAACCACGACCGCCTTAGCTCCGTACTTGATGCCTGTCGCCGTTTCAACACCGACAACTCGACCGTCCTCAACCAAAATATCATCAATCAGACTTTGCCGCAGGGTCAGATTTTCCTGCTTTTCAACCGTGTGCTTCATTTCACGGGCATAAAAAGCCTTGTCTGCCTGAGCCCGCAGAGCCCGCACGGCAGGACCCTTACCGGTATTGAGCATCTTCATCTGGATGTAGGTCTTGTCAATATTCCTACCCATTTCGCCGCCCAGAGCATCAATCTCACGGACGACAATGCCCTTGGCCGAGCCGCCAATCGAAGGGTTACAGGGCATAAATGCCAACATTTCCAGATTGATGGTGGCCAGCAGGGTCTTGCAACCCATCCGACTAGCCGCCAGAGCCGCCTCCACGCCTGCATGACCAGCCCCCACCACAATCACATCAAAGTTTTCCGTAAATTCGTATGTCATTCTAAATACCAAGCCATTGCCCGTATGGGGATCGGCTTTAGTTCCTTTCTGTTAGTCTTTCTCTCTCTTTAGCATAAAGCACTTCTTGTAAGTATTTTCTAATTTTTTCTCTGTTTTGATACTTTTTCTTTGTTACTTTTCTCACTAAATTCCAATTTTTTATATCATTTTTGAATGCTATTGCAGTAAGGAATGAAACAATGACTAAAATTAGCGAGTAAAACATCCAGTCTTTTAAACCTTTTGTAATTACAGCTGTAAGTCCCGATAAAACTACCACCGATGTAATATGACCAAGCGTATTCCATTTATCACTTTGCTCTTTTGCAGTTTTATTAATAGCATCTGATATTTCATCTTTTAACATTTTTATATATTTTGAGCTGCTTAGGGAAAAATATACTTTTATAGCTGATAATATTTTTTCCTCATAAATTCTTCTAGCTAATTTATATTTGCTAGGTAATCTTAATTGTTCAACGTTTAGAAAAAATATTACAACTCCAAAAATTACAACTACTGCATCCATGACTATATGGCTTGATCTAGAAAGAAATTTATCCACACTTAATCCAATAATTATTATTGAAACAAAGAATATTATAGGTGCCAAAATAATTTCCATCTCAATCTTTTTTTCCTTTTGATTCAGCTCAATTAACTTCGGAGTAATAGATAATCTCTCAATTTCACTAATATCTTTTAAAACTCGATTATACTCTTTACTCAGGTCACCATCATATTTAACCGGAGAATACTTCTTCTTCCGTTTCCACATTTCCCTTCCTCCACACAAAAATAGCCAAAACTCTCGAAAACTGTACGCAAAAGACGCACAATTCTCATGAGCTTTGACCATCATGATTCTTGCTAAAGCCATTGTAACAGAATGGCTTGATTTGTCAATATTACTTAATAGGGAAGGCCCCCTTAACCCCGGTCAACAGCATTTGAATTCCAATTGTTGTTAAGATAAGTCCCATCATTCGTGTGATGATGGTCATCAAACTCTCACCTAATAATTTAGAGATTGTCTTGGCCCTAATTAAGAGAATATAAGTGGTTAGACATAGGGTTGCGAAGGCTAAAATAGTAATTAGTTGATACTCAACTTTTCCTTCAGCCAAACTAATAGCTGTTGCAATAGCTCCAGGGCCAGCAAACAGAGGCATTGCTAAAGGAGAAATCGCAACAAGTGTAGGATCTTGTTTGTCTGTTGACAGCGTTTGTGCCGTTGGTGAATGAACACCGTTAACCATATGGTAACCGATAAGCCCCACTAATAAGCCACCAGCTATTTTTAAAGCATCCAGTGTGATTCCAAAAATTTGAAACAAGAGATGACCACTAAGGACAAAAATACTGATAATGATAAAGGCTATGAGGAGGCTTTTTCGTGCAATTTCTTTAGAAATTTTTTGGTCATCATCAGCCACAATTGCCATGTAAGCAGGTAAATTAGAAATAGGATTCATTATGGCGAAGAAAGCCATAAAACATAAAATAAACCTTGATAACACTAGCCTTCCCCCTTTCTAGCAGAGATCAGATATATTGACAAACCACTTCATCCTTATAGGCGTTGTCAATGATGCCACCGCCTAGGCATTCGTCGCCATCATAGAAGACGACGGCTTGGCCAGGAGTAATAGCCCTTTGTGGCTCCGCAAAAATAACCTCGGCCTTGTCACCCTTGACATGGACGGTCACCTTGGAGTCTGGTTGCCGATAGCGGAATTTAGCTGTGCATTCCATGGTAAATTCCTGGGGCATGTCACGGGTAAAGTGGATAGTAGAAGCCTTGAGGCTGGTTGACATGAGGGCTTCGTTGTAGAAGCCTTGACCGACATAGAGGATATTTTGTGAAAGGTCCTTGCCGACCACGAACCAAGGGGCATTGTCGCCACCTTGTTGACCACCGATTCCTAGGCCACCGCGTTGGCCGATGGTGTAGTACATGAGGCCAGCGTGCTGACCCATATCCTTGCCATCAACTGTCAACATGCGGCCTGCTTGGGCCGGTAGGTAGTTGCTGAGGAATTCCTTGAAATTCTTTTCACCAATAAAGCAGATTCCGGTCGAATCCTTCTTCTTAGCGGTTGCCAGACCTGCTTTTTCGGCAATTTTACGCACCTCTGGCTTTTCCAAATGTCCCAGAGGGAACATGACCTTTCGCAATTGTTCCTGCGAGAGCTGACTGAGGAAATAGGTCTGATCCTTATTGTTATCAGACCCTCGCAACATGTGGACGGTTCCATCAGCATCTCTAGAAACTTGGGCATAGTGACCAGTGGCAACATAATCAGCTCCCAGACTCATAGCGTAATCCAGAAAGGCCTTGAACTTGATTTCTTTGTTGCACATGACATCGGGATTGGGCGTGCGACCGACCCGATATTCGGCTAGGAAATACTCAAAAACACGGTCCCAGTACTCTTTTTCAAAGTTGACAGAGTAGTAGGGAATACCAATTTGGTCTGCCACCGCAGCGACATCCTTGTAATCTTCGGTTGCCGTACAGACACCGAATTCATCCGTATCGTCCCAGTTCTTCATGAAGACGCCGATAACATCGTAACCCTGCTCCTTGAGCAGAAGGGCCGTTACCGATGAATCCACGCCGCCACTCATTCCGACGACAACACGGGTTTTAGAATTATCAGTCATAATGATAAATCTCCCATCAAATATTAGATGCTTAGGGCGTAAAAAACAACAAATACTCTTCGAAAATCAAAAAAATACTTCGTTAACTCGCTTTGTCGTACCTATTGAAGAAAGCAAGGCTTTCTCCATTCTTCACCTCAAAAGGTCTCCCAGACCTTTTGAGCTATCTACAGCTCGTTGCCTCGTCTGTTTTTAATTTTCTTTGAGTATGAATTTTAGGAGTTTTCGGCTTGAAATTGTAAATTTCTGGAAGAAAACTAGCTAAATTTCGAGTTTTTAGCCCGAGCTCGATTGGAAATATCAGCTAATACTCATTAAACTTCAAAACTTTTAGCTGACGTCTCAAGCCTTGTTAAATCTTGCTAAAGAGACACAAGATCCTAGTAATTGACGTAAGGATAAAGTGATACTTTCGCCAAAGTAGTATTATTAGCAACAAGCACGGCTGTTGCTAATAACGGGAATTTTGAGACTGAGGCTCAAAATTTAGCAATGAAACTCCGAAAGGAGTTTGCTTGCGTCCGCACTTTTTAAGAAAGTATCAAAATTGAAAGTTTTGATTTTAACTCAGCTAAGATAGCTCATATTTCTTGTTTGTAACGATTCGATTTGAAGGTCGAATGTTGCCTTTCAATAAACGATTTGAAGGTCGACATTGAAAAAATGATACCAGCTGGATGCTGACACCGTAGAAAATTATAACACGATTTAATCAGAAAGCAAAACTTGGAAACTGCGTTTGCTGGCCTTGTGGTAGAGCCAGTAGACCGCTAGACCCAGCCAGCTGATGATGGTCAGCCAAAGGGCAAGGGTAAAATAGGTCGGAACTGTAAAGCTAACTGTCAACTTATTGACACCCTTTCTGTCCTTTACAGTAGGAATACCAAAGGCCGACAGCTTATAATCCTTGCTCGTCAGAACCTTGCCATTAAGAACCAGGCGGGTCTTCTTATAGACAGTTACTGGCAGCTCGGTTTGGCTATTTCTGGAGACCCAAGTCATGGTCAGGCTACCATCGTCATTGACAGTTTTTGTAAAGCCAGATTTGAAAATAACCTTCTCGGCGTAGTAGTCATAAGCATTGTAGCCCTTGGTGGAGCTGTAAACCGGAATATAGTCAGGTGTTGACTTGCGAATTTTCCCAAGGAGATTGTCCAAGTGGTCATCAAATAGGCTGGCCCTTTGCTGATTATAGGTACCCACTAAGTGAACATGGCGAGTAGACTCATAGACATATTGCTCACTCTCAGCCTGACTGATTCGCTTACTGGTACTTAGGCAGGTCTGCAGACCCCCAAAGAGCAAGCAGGCGAGCAAGCCCCAGCTAATTATCCGTCGCCATTTGACAAAGTGATTGAGGATTATGCCTCCAATCAATAAGAGAAGAATGGTGGCTGGAATAAAGAAGCGGAAAGGAAACTGAATTAGTTGAGCGATTTTGACCCCATGCTTAACCAAGTAATTCCAGGGAATAACGCTGGTTGACAGCAGGATAAAGAGCAGATAAACCGCATGCAGGATACGTTTCCAATTGGCCATGGACCGCCAGCGAACGACGACAAAGATGACTTGCCCAATCAGGAAAAGAACCAAGGGATAGGGCGTGGTAATCCAATAGGTCGAACCGGTGTTGATGGCACTATTATTCATCAAATCATTGATAAAGGGGTCCAATAATTTGTTGTCCAACTTTAGAAAAACTAGGGCAACCCAGACATTGGCCGTCAAGAGTAAGGTCAGAAAGACTGCAAATAGGCCCTGGGCAATAATTTTGACCTTCTTTTTGCTACGGAAAAAACCATAGGCAAAGAAGGGAACATACATAATCACCAAGAAGAAGGTGCTAAGCAGGTGAATCTGAAAGATTAAACTGACCGCAAAGGCAAGCTGGAAGGTGTGAATTTCCTTATAAAAGGTAAAGCGAATGGCAGGAATAAAGCAGAAGGGCATAACCGCCGCTCCCCAGCTGGAAAAGCCCTGCCGTAAAGTCCAATATTGAATAGAAAAGGTCGTCAGGTAGAGCAAAGCTATCGGTAGAGAGATTTCCTCCTTAATCTTAGCCGACTTGAGTAAGGCATACATGGAGGAACCGGCAATCAGGCCCGGCACAAAGCGTGAGACCAGCTGATAACCAAACCAGGTGTGACCAAGCAGGACTAGCAGGCCTTGAAAATAAGCAAAGAAGGGGCCGTAAACCGCATTGACAATCCGTCCAGACTGCTGAAAGCCATAAATGGACAGAAAATAAGAGAAGTTCCAATGCTTAATCTGCATGGCAGCTTCGTAGAAGCGGTTATAGTGGAAGACTGAGTCTGTCCCGAGAATGATACCTCTACTCAGCCACTGGGGAATAATCAATATAAAAGAAAAGAGGGCGACCAGTAGGAAGGGCCTTAATTTTACAAAATAGTTTCTTTTCATACCGAAAACTCCTTTTCCCTCCAATTTCTTTCCAGTATAGCATAAAAAATTAATAGGACAGAGGCTTTCCCCACGATTTGCCTGCTTTGACAGACCTACCCTATCAAAAAAAGCCAGTCTCACTAAGGAGATTGGCTTTGAGGTGTGAAGAATATCTATTACATACCCCAGGCAGACATACCTTGAGCATTGTAAGCATTGATTGCTGAGTTAACTTGGTCTTGAACCGTTGCTGTTGACCCCCAACCTGGCATGGTTTGGAAGAGACCTGAAGCACCTGATCCGTTGGCAACATTTGGATTCCCATTTGATTCGCGAGCAATGATATATTCCCAAGTTGATTGACTGACACCAGTCGCTGCAGCCATTTGAGCAGCAGCATCTGAACCAACAGCACCAGCAGAGTTGCCGTTACCCAGAGCTTGAGGCCCATGGTTGGTACTAGCTGCTGCGGTTGCCGTTGTTGTCTCAGCGCCAGCCTTGCTTGCAGCAACCTGTGGTTGAGCTTGCTCTGAAGTTGAGTCCATTCCTTCAAACTGGGGAGTGGCAGTTTCGGTAGGGGCGGTTGCTGTTGAAGCTGGTGTTTCGGCTGCTTTAACCTCAGCCTGACCCTTATTATCTGTATTATCGTCTGCCGAAGAAACTTCTTCCGCAAAAGAAGATTCTGAAATTGAAATTTTTGTGTGTTGTGAGAGGAAACCAAAGACTAGGGCCGTGAAGGTCGTCAAAATTGTAATGACGAATAACTTATCAGATGTTCGGTTTTCTTTTCTCTTACGCATACCGTACTTCTTTTTTATAAACTATTATCAGTTTAACTTAGTTTTATTACTAACTAATTGTTTTAATATTAAAATTATTACAATTTTATGTAGATTTAAGCAAAAAAGCCCTAAAATCTAGATTTTGGGCTTAATTCTTATTTAGTTTAATTTTTTCTTAGTACCAACCGTTGGCATTCCAATAATCAAGAGCGGCTGACCATGAGCCATAACGGCTATTAACGTAATCATCAGCTGTTTTTTCTTGGTTTTCTTCAGAAAGGTCATTGTTCAAGTAGTCTCTTGTCAATTGGTAACGACCATAGTAAGAACCATTTTCGGCTGAGTAGTTACCACCTGATTCCCGTTGAGCAATTTCTTCCTTAGCTGCAGCATCTGCAGAGCTGAGGTTTGAAGAATAGCCAGATGATGCCGGAGCTGCATCTTGAGCACTGGTATCTTCTTGAGCCGGTGCCTCACTTGTTGCTGCTTCGCTAGCTGAAGCTGTATCTTCTTGTGTAGTTTCAGAGCTTGCGGTGCCTTCAGAAACAACAGTATTTGCATCTTGAGGGGCTTGAGCCTCTTCGGAACTTGCTGCTGTATCTTGGTTAGCTTCTTCAGAGGCAGGAGCTTGACTGTTTTCTTCTGATGCTTGATCAGTAGAAGTTTGGTCAGTTTGCTCTTGAGCTGATGCTTCGCTTGTTGTTGCTGCATCTTGAGCACTGGTATCTTCCTGAGCTGGTGCTTCATCTTCCTGTGGAGCTTGGCTATCTGCTACTGATGTATCTTCTGCAGCTGGTGCCTCACTTGTTGCTGTGGCATCTTGGGTATAGTCTACAGATGCTTCACTTGTTGTTGAAGCATCAGCCACTTCTTCTGGCTGAACAGCCGTTGTATCTGCACTAGCTGTTGCTGTGTCTGTAGCAGTCGCATCATTTTCAACGTCTTGGGCAGCACCCATAGCTGATGAAACGGTTCCACCAACTTCAATTGTTTGGCCCGCCACGATAAAGTCTGGGTTAGCAATATCATTGGTCTGAGTCAAGTTATCAACAGTTGTATTATGGTTTTCAGCAATTTCTGAAAGAGTATCTCCTGCTTGAACAGTATAAGTTTCAGCGTGGACAACATTTGCAGCTGCCGTCGCACCAAAAGCTGCCGCCGCTGACAAGCCTGCCAAAGCTAATTTTTTAGAATTAAGAGTATCTTTCAAAATTGATTTTTTAGACATATAGAAATATGCTCCTTTTCTGAGATAGTATGCTATATATTACACTCTTTTTGTTACCTCCAGTTTGGTCTTAGATTAAAAATGTTACAGATACTTTTAATCTTTATAAAAAGGGCGTAAGCTAAAAACCAGTACATCCATGATTTTCCTTCACTCTTTAGTTTCAAGGTGTCAATGAAGGATTTTCGGTAGTCACCATCTTGCGTGCCACTCTTTCCTTACTTAAGGTTCCTTTCAAGCTATCATTGAGTTTGAAAGGAATCTGTCACAGGATGAAAGAGTTCGCTGTTTTTTTTTCACTCTCTCCTGCATAGTTGATTTTTTTAGACAGGATGGGAGAGTACTTGGTCTATCTCTTGTTTAACAAAGAATAGGGATGTCTGATCAATCACTGCATCAGAATCAAATAAGCATATAAAATTTTGAATTTAGCAACTATTGTTCCAAAAACCTTTAAGAGCTTTTGAGTAGGAAGAGAAGACAGCCGACTACAAGGAGAGTTAAGATAGCTAATCCATCTGACCAGCCCCAGTTTAGTTGACGATATTTGGTCCGTCCATCTCCGCCCTGGTAGCCCCGTGCTTCCATAGCAATAGCCAGGGCATCAGCCCGCTTGAAGCTCGAGGCAAAGAGGGGAATCAGAATGGGGACAATGGATTTGACCTTTTGAATGAGGTTTCCTTGGCCAAAATCCACTCCCCGAGCTTGTTGAGCCTTCATAATCCGTGTGGTGTCATCCATCAAGGTTGGGACAAACCGCAGACTCAAAGACAGCATGAGACCAATTTCATGGACAGGAATCTTGAGTGGTTTTAGGGGCTTAAGCAGGGACTCAACCGCATCCGCCAGACTTAAAGGGGTTGTGGTTAGGGTCAAGAGGGTCGAAAAGCAAATGATCAGGACAAAGCGCATGAAAATCAGGGCAGCCTGTCCCAGGCCATAATCCGTTACTTGCAAAATCCCCATCTGCCAGACCAGCTTTCCTTGGTGGTTGAAAAAGATTTGGAAGGCCGTCGTAAAGAGGATAATAACAAACATGGACCTGAGGCCATTGAGGAAGAAGCTCAATTTAACCCGGGAAAGCAGGATTAAAAAGAGGGTGAAGGCGGCCAGAAGTATGTTGGTAACTAGGTTGTTGGCCCAAAAGACAATCACGATAAAGAGAAACATAGCTATGAGCTTACTTCTGGGGTCCAAACGGTGAATCAGAGAGGAGCCCGGCACGTAGCGTCCTAAGATTAATTTATCCATGCAGCCCCTCCACAAATTCAGCAATCGTTATGGGCAGACAATCCATAGCCAAACCACGCTCCCGCATTTTTTGGGCAAACTTGGTAATTTTAGGCACGCCCAGCTGCTTGCTTTCCAAAAATTCGACTCTCTGGAAGACCTCTCTTGGTTGGCCAGAAGCCACCAGATGACCTGCTTCCAAAACATAGACCTGATTAGCATAATTGGCCACATCATCCATGAGGTGGGTTACTAGGACGATGGTCTGTCCCTGCTGGTGGAGTTTGGCAAAGAGTTCCATCAGTTCTCGCCGTCCCTTGGGGTCAAGACCGGCCGTCGGTTCATCCAAAACGAGGATTTCTGGCTCCATGGCCAGAATACCAGCGATAGCTACCCGTCGCATTTGACCACCGGATAAGTCAAAGGGATTTTTTTCAAAAAGATCTGCTGTCAGCCCAACTAAGGCCAATTTTTCACGAGCAATTTTTTCAGCCTCCTCCTTAGAGAGACCAAAGTTTTTCGGACCAAAGGCCACATCCTTAAGGACAGTTTCTTCAAAGAGTTGGCTCTCTGGGAATTGAAAAACCAGACCAACCTTTTTTCGGACACCTTTGATTTCCTTATTTTTGGAGTTGGGATTAATCACCAAGTCATCAACGGTTACCGTGCCCTGACTAGGCAGATTGAGACCGTTGAGCAATTGCATGATGGTTGACTTGCCACTTCCTGTATGACCGATAAAGGCCGTGTAGGAGCCGTCCTTTATTTCCAGACTAATATCAAAAAGGGCACGCCCTTCAAATGGCGTTCCCGCTTGATAGGTAAAGCTTACGTTTTTGAGACTAATGCCCATAACTCATCTCCTAGTTGGCTTTCATTTAGATAGGCTTGATTGAACGTAAGTCCCTTATCTTCCAAAGCTTTGATAAGCCGAGAAGTAAAGGGAATATCCAAACCTAAGTTTTTAAGGTCGTCCCCTCGTCCTAGTAAGGCTTCCGGCGTTGAACTCGACTCTATCTGACCGGCCTTCATAACTAAGACACGGTCACTCATGGCGACCTCATCCAAATCATGGGTAATGGAAATCAGGGTCAGGCCGTACGTGTCCCGCACCGCCTGAATGGTCGCCATCAGCTCCAAACGACCTTCTGGATCTAGCATACTGGTTGCTTCATCCAAAATGAGAATGTCTGGTCGCATGGCAATGATACCAGCAATGGCTACCCTTTGCTTTTGCCCACCAGAAAGTCTAGCTGGTTCTCGCTCAGCAAAGTCAGCCATGCCAACCATGTCTAGAGCTTCTTGAACACGGACCTTCATCTCCTCATAGGGCAGGCCTTGGTTTTCCAGACCAAAGGCTACATCATCGGCCACAGTGGCTCCGACAAATTGGTTGTCAGGATTTTGGAAAACCATGCCAATCTTGCGTCGCAGATCCCAGACATTGTCCTCGGTCAGCACCTGACCAGCAATTTTAATTTGACCAGACTCAGCTTCTAAGAGGCCATCAATTAAACGGACGACCGTCGATTTACCTGAACCATTGTGACCAACAATGGACAACCATTCCCCTTGTTTCACGTGAAACGTCACGTCCTTAAGGATATCGTTCTGGTCCTCCTGGTATTTAAAATTTAACTTGTCAACTGAAATAATTTCTGTCATAGCTTATTTGAAGGTGTCTTTAAAGAGATAACCTGCTCCCTTGAAGTAGTCATAGCCCGAATAGATGGTAAAGAAGAGGGCGATGTAGAGCAGGATGGTTCCTAGCAAGTTGAGGTGACAGAGGAGAAAAATAATGGAAAACATTTGCGTAACCGTTTTGATTTTCCCTGGCATAGCTGCCGCCAAAACAGTTCCTCCATTTTCAACTAAGAGTAGTCTTAGACCTGTAACAGCCAGTTCCCGACAGATGATGATGGCTACAACCCAAGCCGGTGCCATCTTCATGCCAACCAGCATGATAAAGGCTGACATAACTAACATCTTATCGGCTAGAGGATCGGCAAATTTACCGAAATTGGTAACCACCTTCCATTTGCGAGCCAGATAACCATCTAGATAGTCTGTAAAGCTAGCAAGGGCAAAGATAACCGCCGCTACGATATTCCAAACTAAATCAGTCGAAATTGAGGTCAAAATTAAGAAGACGGGTATCATAAAGATACGGATGATGGTCAGCAGGTTGGGGATATTTTCTTTTTTTATCATGGTAGCTTCCTTTACTTGATGGTGAGGGTGATATAGCTGGTGTTGTCCTTAGCTAAGCTTGATAAATCAAGGGTTTGGTCATTGATTTTCACAGTTACGTTATCAATACTTGTTAGGGTAATAACTGACTTGTCAGCCTTTGAATCAAGGGTTGCTTTGGTATCCTTGGTATTACCATCCAGAGTAACGCCCTTCTTATCTAAGTTTGAGTTGGTCACGCAGACAAGATTTTCCTGGTCAGAGTCCTGAGAAATTTCAACCGTCACCTGGTCGTTCTTATCAGCCAAGGTCACCGATATATTGGAGCCCTTGGTTGTAGACGAGAGTTTACTATCGCTGGCTGCTGAGGAATCCGCCTGGGCTTGTCCCTTCTCCTGATGAAGGGAGGAGCTAGGAAGGGATGCTTTTTTCATTTCATCGCTGACTTGAAGGTAGACAGCTGACCCTATTAGTCCAAGAACCAGAAGACTTAAAAGGGACATGATAACCAAGGGTAGGCGACGTTTAGGATTTTTTAGATACTCAAAACGGTCTGAGCGAGACCACTTGGTAAAGGGTTCGACAACTTTAGAGGTTTGCTCCTCCTCGGGTTCAGGAAGAGGTTCTTCCTTTTTCTTTTCTTCAACCTCCAGGCGAAAATCCGGATCTCCATAGCCCTCAAGAAGAGGCTCACTATCTAAGTCTAAAAATTCTGTATATGCCTTGAGGTAGGCATCAGCTTTTTCTCGAGTCAGAAATTGAAACTGATTATGCTCCATAACAGTAATATACTGCATAGGAATGTTCAGCTCTACCGACACCTCTTCAACTTTCAAATCCTTGGCAAGGCGAGCTCTCTGAAGATACTCACCAATGCTCACTTTTTTCATTGCAACACCTCAAGATAATGATTATCCTCTATTATAGCAAATTTCAGCCTATTTTTATAATTAGTTTGGAAAGATGGTGAACTCAGAGCTTACCATAGTCCCTAGCAAGTTCTGCCCCAGTTCCTCAAGGTCAGCTAATTGCAGGTCAGATAGGAGCTTAGGCAGGTCCAAATAAGATTCTTCATCAGTCTGGTAGCTTGCCAGCTGGCTGGCCAACTGCTCTATCGAATCTAGACTTCTCATAAATTCGCCGTAGATTTCCCTTGTCAGCAAATCCAAGTGTTCCTGATTAAAGTCAGCAGAAAGTCTAAAGTCTTTCAAAAGGGTCTTGATATTATTGGCCAGCTTAATGGGTTCTTGGGTATCCATGCTGAGAATAAGGAATTGAAAGCGAGAGGACACCTCAATTTCTATGTCAAAAGAGTCATCTATCAGACCCTGATCATACCAATCTTGGTAAGCCTGGCTGGTCCAACCGAGAATGATGGAAAAGAAGAGTCTCAGAACTAATTTTTGTTTGAGGACTGATTTGTTTGTTGCTGGTAACCGAAAACCAAGGGCTAATTTGGGTTTTGCCACATCAAAACGAATGGATTTTCGCTTGACAGGCTCTGTCAACTTCAAGGTTTTTTTGTCAATCTTTGTCAACTTAGTAGTAAAGTTTCTCTGATTTTCTTTGATAGTTGCAAGAGCTGTCTGATAATCAAAATTTCCGACCAAAAAGAGAGACAGATTGTCAGGTCTATAATAGGCCTTATGACTGTTTCTAAGCCATTTTAAAGTGATTTTCTTTAGGCTTTCTTGGCTTCCTGCAATGTCTTGAGTGAGTTTAGTATTTGGATACAAATTCGCTAAAATACCACTGTAAAGTTGGTAGTCAGGATCGTCAAGGTACATGTCAATCTCTTGGGCGATGATTTTTTTCTCCCGTTCCAGAGATTTTTTATCAATGTTGAGGGTCTTGACAAAGTTCAGTAGGAGCTGTAAAGCTTCCTGACTCTGACCAAGACTAGTATAATAATAGGCTGTCTTTTCAAAACTGGTAAAAGCATTGCTATCTGCCCCTAGCTCAGAAAATTTGAGGCTAGCATCCTGACCATCGGCCATTTCAAAAAGTTTATGCTCTAAAAAATGTGCCAGACCAGCAGGACTTTCTTGAACAGAGCCATCTTCTGCTAGGAGCTCATCAAGAGCCCCAAAATTCACCTGAAGGAGGGCAGTCATTTCTTGAAAATCCTGTTTGGGTAGCAAATAAACTTGCAGGCCATTGTCTAGTCTAGTCTTATAGAAGGTTTCTTTGAGACTAGGGTAATCAATTTTTTCCAGCATCTCATTTTCCTCCTTCTAAATAGTAAAGGGCCTGTAAATGGATTTTTCTAGCCAGTTGCATAATATCTGCTTTGTTGACAGCAGCAATTCTGTCAGGCCACTTGGGAAGATTCTCATCATTTTTTGCTAAGTACTTTTGGTTATAGGCTCGCTCAATCAGAATTTTGGGCGAATCTTGAGCAAGATAATAGTCGTTTAGCAGAAGCTGCTTGGTTTGCTGTAGGAGATGACTGGAATAACGTCCCGCCTTTAAATTGTGCCATTCTTGGTTAATCATTCTCAGGGTTTTCTCTCGCTGCCTTTTGTCAATACCGGCGTAAACTTGGAGTAAAACTGTGTAAGGGTGAACTTGACTGGAAATTGAATAGGCCAGGCCTTCTTTTTCCCTCACTTGCGTAAAGAGACGAGAGTGGGCAAAACCTCCCAGCAGACCATTTAGAACTAGGGCAATGGGATAATCAGGATGACTATATGTTAAAGGCAAGTGATAGCCTAGCTGTAAAATTGATTGATGATCATCTTGACGATCAATCTTTTCTTGTGTAATATTGAGACGGTCTTGAGTGAAGTTGACAAACCTGTAAAGTTTCCTTGCTTGAAAGGGAAAGCGATTGATTTCCTCTAAAACTGAAGACGCTTCAAAATCACCCAAAAGAAAAATATCTATCTGATCTTCTTTGAGCATTCTTTGAAATTCCTGATAGGCAGTAAAGGAGTTTTCCTGTTCCACCAAATCTACTCTGGCATATTTAGAAACTTTCAGGTTGTCATCATGGTAAAAGAGGTCATAAAGCCCCAACTCACTTAGATAAAAAGAATCTTCCTTGTCAGCCTCAAGATAAGAGATTAGATTGGCCTTCTCCACATCAAATACCTTGGATTGAAATTGCTCCAAGGTGATCAGAGGCTTGTAAAGAATGGTGTAAAGCAAGTCAAAGATTTCATGCTGGAAGTCTGTTTTTTCAAGATAGGATGGACTTATAAATTCAAGGTCAATATCAAGAATATGGGCTTTTCCCTTAGTTGACACCCTAGTTGACAAACTTGTTCCATAAAGCCTAGCTAGAGTCTTACGTAATTTTTGTGAAGATGGAAAATCGGCATTAGCTGTAGCTAACATTTGGGCCACCAAAACTCGCTTAGCTACTGTCTTTTTCAAGCGTTCTCCTGTGAAGCGAAAAGTTAGGTGATTGGTCTTAAATTTTTCAGTTTTAATCAGGTGTAGGTTGACACCATCAACAATTTTCATGGACTTTCCTCGGGTCAGTTATTGCCTTAAATTATATCATTTTATGCTATAATATTCTCATTAGAAAGTCGAGGAAACCATGGACTACAAACTGTTTGAGGACTATATTACCCTGCAAGCCCTACTAAAAGATTTACGGATAATCTCCAGTGGTGGAGCTGTCAAATCATTTTTGGCAGAAACTAGGGTCCTTTTTAATGGCCAAGACGAAAAAAGACGGGGTAAGAAATTGCGGATTGGTGACACGATGAGCCTACCTGAACAAGACTTAACCATCAAGTTGGTTGGACCAAGTCCCCAAGAGTTGGCTCAACATCAGGAAGAAAAGGCTGAAAAAGAGCGGGTCGCTGCCCTGGTCAAAAAAATGAACCAGAAAACCTCTAAGAACCAGAAGTCTTCACGCTCTAAAGCTAAACAGTCAGCCAATAAAGGGGCAAAGAAGGCTCAGAGATCAGATCGCCAGCCTGTTCGTTTTCCCGGTACTTAATATGTGGTTAGAATCTATTTCCCTCAAAAATTTCCGTAATTATACTGAGATGACTGCTGATTTTTCTAGCGGTCTCAATGTTTTCCTCGGCCAAAACGCTCAGGGTAAGACCAATTTTCTCGAAGCCATTTATTTTCTAGCCCTAACTCGTAGTCACAGAACCCGCTCAGATAAGGAGCTAATCAATTTTAAGGCCAAGGACCTGTCTGTCTCTGGTCTTTTACGAAGAAGGGGAGGCAAGCTTCCTCTAGAAATTGACCTATCTGATAAGGGTCGAACAACCAAGCTTAACTACCTCAAACAAATCAAATTATCCGACTATGTTGGCAATATGACTGTGGTTCTCTTTGCCCCTGAAGATTTACAGTTGGTAAAGGGAGCCCCCAGTCTCAGGCGGAAATTTTTAGACATTGATTTGGGTCAAATCAAGCCCGTCTACCTGGCCGACCTCTCCAATTATAATCATGTTTTAAAACAAAGAAATGCCTACCTCAAGGCAGCAGAGACCATTGATAAGGATTATTTGGCAGTCATTGATGAACAACTAGCTGATTTTGGCAGTCGGGTTATGGAGCATCGTTATCAATTTGTCCAAGACTTGACAGTGGAAGCTGATAAGCACCACCATATCATCTCCAACCAGCTGGAGCATCTAAAAATTTCCTATCAGTCATCGGTTAAATTTCAAGAACCAGCCGAGATTAAGCAAAATTTCCTAGACCAATTGGCCAAATCCTTTAGCCGAGATAGCTTCAAAAAGAATACCGGTGTCGGACCGCACCGCGACGATCTGACCTTTTTTATCAACGATATGAACGCTTCCTTTGGTAGCCAAGGTCAACAACGCAGCTTAATTTTATCTCTAAAACTGGCAGAAATTGAGCTGATTAAAACCATAACCGGAGATAGTCCAATTCTTTTATTGGATGATGTTATGAGTGAGCTTGACAACCACCGTCAACTTCGTTTATTGGATGGTATCAAGGAAAACGTGCAAACCTTTATTACCACAACTAGTTTGGACCACTTACAAGGTTTACCAGATAACTTAAAAATCTTTACAGTTGATCAGGGTACTATAAAAACCAACGAGTGAAATCGTTGGTTTTCTTGTGTTTTGACTGTCAAGATACTGTCAATTTGACAGTGTTTTAAATAAAAAGGCTAGAACGACAAATTCTAACCTCGCAACTTTTTTCGCCAAACACTTTGGCGCAGTGGTTGATTGCAAGTACTTATCCCCTTCGGGATAGCGTCCTTCCTAATCAACTGTGCGGGGGCGGGACAACGAACTTGACGGCATCGCCGTAGCAAGTTCTGTCCCGCTCCCTGTTTTATTGAACAGAGTAGTTTGGTGCTTCGTTGGTGATTTGAACATCGTGGGGGTGGCTTTCAATCAAGCCAGCTCCAGACATTTCAATGAATTGGGCCTTATCATGCAGAGCTTTAATATCTTCAGCGCCAGTATATCCCATACCAGATTTGATACCGCCGACCATTTGGAAGACGATGTCTGCCGCAGCACCCTTATAAGCTACCCGACCTTCAATACCTTCTGGCACCAACTTGTTGGCTTCATTGACAGATCCTTGGAAGTAACGGTCGCTAGACCCTTTCTTCATAGCAGCAACAGAGCCCATACCACGGTAGGTCTTGAATTTACGACCTTGGAAGATTTCGGTTTCACCAGGAGCTTCATCGGTACCAGCCATCATCGAGCCTAACATAACGGCATCACCACCAGCAGCTAGGGCCTTGACAATGTCACCTGAATACTTGATACCACCATCGGCAATAATAGTCTTGCCGTACTCACGGGCTACACTGGCAGCATCATAAATGGCTGTAATTTGGGGAACACCGACACCAGCAACAACACGGGTAGTACAGATTGAACCAGGGCCAATCCCCACCTTAACTACATCAACACCAGCATCATAGAGGGCACGGGCTCCATCAGCTGTCGCAATATTACCAGCAATCAAGGTCTTATCTGGGAAGGTCTTACGGATTTCAGCAATCTTACGCAAGACACCAGCAGAGTGACCATGGGCTGTGTCAATAACAATGGCATCAGCACCAGCATCAAAGAGGGCAGACGCACGTTCAAAAGTATCAGAAGTGACACCAACAGCAGCAGCTACTAAGAGACGGCCAAACTCATCCTTGGCAGCATTAGGGAATTCGATAACTTTTTCGATGTCTTTAATTGTAATCAAACCAGACAGGCGACCATTTTCATCAACCAAAGGCAATTTTTCAATCCGGTGCTCATGGAGGATGCTTTCAGCTGTCTTGAGGTCAGTTCCAACAGGAGCTGTTACTAGATTTGCACTAGTCATATGGGTGCTGATAGCTTGATTGTAGTCTGAGATGAAACGCATATCACGGTTGGTGATAATTCCGACTAACTTGCGGTTTTCCATGGTTTCCACAATTGGAACACCAGAAATACGATAACGTCCCATCAATTCATCAGCCTCTTTAATAGTCCGATCTGGCGTCAAGAAGAAAGGATCAATAATAACCCCATTTTCTGAACGTTTAACTTTGCGAACCTCTTCGGCTTGAGCCTTGATGGACATATTTTTGTGGATAACTCCCAGTCCACCAGCACGCGCCATGGCGATAGCCATACCACTTTCTGTCACGGTATCCATGGCAGCCGTAATAATCGGGATATTCAATGTCAAATTCTTGGCAAGCTGAGTTTGCATGTTAACCTCGTTTGGAAGCACATGACTTTCTGCCGGAATAAGCAAAACATCATCGAAAGTGTAGCCTTTTTTCAAAAATTTAGTGTCCCAATTTGACATTAAATCCATCCTCTTTTCTATAAAAATTAGCCCCTAAAAGCTCTTGTTATTAGTATAATATCATATCATGCTAAAAAAATTTGTCAATAAAATTTTCTGAGCTAATCATAAAAATCCTGCTCCCTTTTCGAGGTCGAGACAAAGACCTATTTGTTAAATAAAAAAGGGTGAGATTATCGCATCCCAGCCCATAATTCTATTTAAAGTAATTGATACCCATGGCAGATTTAACCTCATCGAGGGTTTGGGCAGCGACTTCTTGAGCAGCCTGACTGCCTTTTTTCAGCATGTCATAGACTTGCCCCATGTCCTTAGCAAATTCTAGGCGACGTTCCCGAATGGGACCTAGTTCTCGCTCTAAAATTTCTAGAAGGTAGCGTTTGGTTTTGACATCCCCCAGGCCGCCAGCTTGATAATGGTCCTTCATAGCCTGAATATCAGCCTGATCTTCTTGGCGACCAAAAACATCTAGGTAGTGGAAAACCATGTTCCCTTCAATTTGGCCAGGGTCTTCAACCTTGATGTGGTTAGGGTCGGTGTACATGCTCATAACCTTTTTCCTGAGCGTATCGGCGTCATCAGCCAGATAGATGCCGTTGCCCAGTGACTTGGACATTTTAGCATTGCCATCAAGCCCTGGCAGGCGACCAGCTGCCTCATTTTCAGGATAGATGCCCTCTGGTTCGACCAAAACATCACAATTATAAGCATGGTTGAAGTTACGGACAATTTCTCGAGTCTGCTCAATCATAGGTTTTTGATCATTACCCACAGGCACCAAATTAGCCTTAAAGGCAGTAATATCCGCTGCTTGGGCAATAGGGTAGACCAAAAAACCAGTCGGAATGGACTCCCCAAAGCCTTTTTGGGCAATCTCGGTCTTAACCGTTGGATTGCGTTCCAGACGAGCCAGGGAAACTAGGTTCATGTAGTACATGGACAATTCCGCTAATTCAGGAATCTGACTTTGAATAAAAATAGTTGATTTTTCAGGGTCCAAACCAGCTGCCAAATAATCTAGTGCCACATTACCGACAGATTCGACGATAGTCTGCGGGTCCTTGGCATGGTCGGTCAGTGCTTGCTGGTCAGCCAAAAAGACAAACATCCGGTATTTATCTTCATTTTGCAGGTGAACACGATTCTGCAGACTGCCTACGTAGTGACCTATGTGGAGCTTACCAGTCGGTCTATCACCAGTTAAAATAATAGGTTTTGTCATGTGCATTTCTTCTCTCTAGTTTTTCTTTCAATAGCTCTTTAGATTATATCATAAATCGTTTGTGAACATCTTGAATAGTTTTCACCAGAAATCAATTCCTTTATTAGCAAGAAATACTATCTTAATTTTGTGATTACGGTAATATGTGTTCCCGTATATACAGAAATATGTATTTCTATATTTCTGTATTTACAGATATCCATAAAAAGTGTACAATATAAATACAAAGTTGAGAAAGTACAACATTATATAAGAAGTGTTTGAAGTACTTACTTAGTGTTAAACAGAAAAAGAAGCGGGGCTGCAACCTCACTTCTGGATAATAACTCTTCCCTGTTCTTCGACAAGACAATTTTTTCGAACTTTTATTGTCTTTATGTTTAGTCCGCGTTTCTTTTTTGAAAAGCGGCTTTTTTGTTTTTTCCATTAAAGCTGATCTAGAAAAGAACTTATAAAGCAAATCAATTGCAAGCTTTTCTATCACTTCAACAATAATTTTTATTAGAATATCAAGCGTGTTATCGCCCCCTCTCGTGTCTGTATTATTTCCCTCCTGACTTCTTATTTTAATATTATAAACACGAAAAGAGTTATCCGTCTTTTGTTATAGCATGATAGCTAAAATAATGAAAATACTTTTAGCGCTTTGGCTCAAAACTGATTTAATTTTTTACTATTCCACTTTAAATTGAAAAATCCCCCTATTTCTAGTAGAATGAAAACACGTATTATAATGAATAAAGAGGTAACACTTTGCTTACAGTATCAGACATCTCTCTGCGTTTTAGCGACCGTAAACTTTTTGACAACGTCAACATCAACTTTACTGCTGGTAATACCTACGGCTTGATTGGAGCCAATGGTGCCGGTAAATCAACCTTTTTGAAAATTTTAGCCGGCGATATTGAGCCAACAACTGGCTATGTCGCCCTTGGACCCAATGAGCGTCTCTCGGTTCTTCGCCAAAATCACTTTGACTACGAAGAGGAACGAGCCATTGATGTGGTTATCATGGGTAATGAACAACTCTATCAGGTGATGAAGAAAAAAGATGCCATCTATATGAAGCCTGATTTTTCTGAGGAAGATGGAGTCAAGGCTGCTGAGCTGGAAGGTACCTTTGCTGAGTTGGGTGGCTGGGAAGCGGAAAGCGAAGCATCTCAACTCCTGCAAAACCTCAATATTCCTGAAGATCTTCACTATCAAAACATGAGTGAACTGGCCAACGGCGACAAGGTCAAGGTGCTCTTGGCCAAGGCTCTCTTTGGTAAGCCAGATGTCTTGCTTCTGGACGAACCGACCAATGGTCTTGATATTCAGTCCATTTCTTGGCTGGAAGAATTTCTGATTGATTTTGAAAATACCGTTATCGTGGTTTCCCACGACCGCCACTTTTTAAACAAGGTCTGCACCCACATGGCTGATTTGGACTTTGGGAAAATTCAAATCTATGTTGGTAACTATGATTTCTGGAAGGAATCTTCTGAGTTGGCGGCTAAATTGCAGGCTGACCGCAATGCCAAGGCTGAAGAAAAAATCAAGGAGCTGCAAGAATTTGTAGCCCGCTTCTCAGCCAACGCTTCCAAATCTAAGCAGGCCACCTCTCGCAAGAAGATGCTGGATAAGATTGAATTGGAAGAAATCGTCCCATCCAGTCGGAAATATCCCTTCATCAATTTTAAATCTGAGCGGGAAATCGGTAACGACCTCCTGAGCGTAGAAAATCTGTCAGTCACTATTGATGGAGAAAAAATCCTCAATAATATCAGCTTCATCCTGCGCCCAGGAGATAAGACAGCCCTGATTGGTCAAAATGATATTCAGACTACAGCCCTGATTCGGGCTCTTATGGGTGATGTTGACTACGATGGAAGCATCAAGTGGGGCGTGACGACTAGTCGCTCCTACCTGCCTAAGGATAACTCAAGAGATTTTGCTTCTGGCGAATCTATCCTAGAATGGCTTCGCCAATTTGCTTCCAAGGAAGAAAATGACAACACCTTCCTGCGTGGTTTTCTGGGGCGCATGCTCTTCTCAGGCGACGAGGTTAATAAGTCTGTCAACGTCCTCTCTGGGGGTGAAAAGGTGAGGGTCATGCTGTCTAAGCTCATGCTCCACAAATCTAATGTTCTGGTACTTGATGACCCAACCAACCACTTGGACCTGGAATCAATTTCTAGTCTCAATGACGGCTTGAGAGATTTCAAGGAATCCATTATCTTTGCCAGCCATGACCACGAATTTATCCAAACCTTAGCCAACCATATCGTTGTCATTTCTCAAAACGGCGTTATCGACCGTATTGATGAAACTTATGACGAATTCTTGGCCAACGATGACGTTCAAGCCAAGGTCCAAGACCTGTGGAAATAAAACTCAATGAAAATCAAAATAGTAAGGAACAGAGATCTCAGCCACTAAAGAAGCAAGAGATCTGACGGCAATCGCTATAACGGTTGCCTAGCTTCTCCACTAACTCAGACTATTTTATCTAAGTGTCGCCGAGTAACTAACTGCAGGTAGCTTAAAAGGTCTTCCAGACCTTTTAAGACAGGAGATGGGAAAAGCCCTGCTTTTTTCAACAAGTACGGCAAAGTGAGTTAACAAAGCGACTCAAGAAAAAGGAAGACGATGATGCTTTCCTTTTGGAGCTAGTGAGAGTCATAGGTAGACCGCAGTAGCGGCTACTGCTGCAAATCAATATTTTCAAATCTTAGATTTGCTTTACTGATCTATCTTTTTGATTTTCGAAGCGTGTAAACAATTAAAGAGTCTGATGCTAATTAGTATTCAGGCTCTTTAAATAAGGAAAGTTTATTATGATTGCGTTTTTAAAAAAACATCAAAAAAACCTAGCTTTCTACGGTTTGGCCTTTCTCCTCCCCGTACTGATTATGCTGACTGCTCTTTGGACTTTGGGCATTTACTGGGGAAGTAAGACAACCATCTTAGCTAGTGACGGATTCCACCAATATTCTATTTTTGCCATCCAGTTACGTAATGTTCTGCATGGTAGTGATAGTCTCTTTTATACCTTCACCTCTGGATTGGGACTAAACTTTTACGCCCTCTCCAGCTATTATTTGGGATCCTTTCTCTCCCCTTTCTATTATTTCTTCAGTGCCAAGTCTATGGCCGATGCAGTCTATCTCTTTACCCTGATTAAATTCGGTCTGATGGGACTGTCAATGTCCTTTACACTTCGTCAACTTTTTGTAAAGCTGAAAAATGGGTTAATTATTAGTCTATCGACTTCTTATACTTTGATGAGCTTTGCCATTAGCCAGTTAGAAATCAATACCTGGTTGGATGTTCTCATTCTTGCTCCTCTGATTATCTTAGGGCTGCATTTTCTCCTAGAGAAGAAGAGTTTCTGGCTTTACTACTTGACACTAACTTTACTCTTTATCCAGAATTACTATTTTGGATTTATGATGGCTATCTTTTTAGTTCTCTACTTTTTAATGAACCTGAGTCGGCAGTCGTCTTGGCGGGAAGTTGTCACTTCCTTGACAAACTTTACAGTGATGTCCATTTTATCTGGTCTAACCTCTGCTATTATGCTGCTACCAAGCTATTTAGACTTGTCAACCCATGGAGAAAAATTCTCAACATTTGACACACTAGTAACTGACAAGGCTTGGACTTTTGACCTCTTTGCGAAAAATTTTGTTGGAGCCTATGATACAACCAAATTTGGGGCCACCCCCATGATTTACGTTGGGCTCCTTCCCTTAGTCTTGGCTCTGGTCTTCTTTACCCTTAAGGAAATTAAATGGCGGGTTAGACTGGCCTATTTTCTGCTATTAGCACTAATGATTGCTAGTTTCTATCTCAATCCACTGGACCTACTTTGGCAAGGAATGCACGCACCAAATATGTTTTTGCACCGCTACGCTTGGCTCTTTTCAACTCTCATTATTTTAATGGCCGGTGAGAGTCTCACTTACCTGCAAAAATTTCGTATTAAATACCTCTTTATTATTTTCACGGTCTTGATGGCTGGCTTTGGTATCACCTTCATTTTTGCTAAGCATTACACTTTCTTGAAGCCTGTTCATTTGATTTTGACCCTAGCTTTCCTTATTGCCTACGCTGTAATTTTGATTTCTTTCAAGAGAAAACAGTTAAGTCAGGGGGCTTTGATAGTCTTCACTTTGATTTTCTCGATTCTTGAGATTGGGCTTAATTCCTACTATCAAGTCAATCGTCTTAATGATGAATGGATTTTTCCAACTAGAGGTGGCTATGAACAAGATATGTCGGACATTGACTACCTTGTCAGCTATAGTAAAAAACAGCACGATACCTTCTTTAGAACAGAAAGGCTTCTGCCTCAAACTGGTAATGACAGTATGAAATTCAACTACAATGGTATTTCTCAATTTTCTTCTGTCAGAAATACAGCTTCCAGTAGCCAACTTGACCGACTGGGCTTTCAATCCAATGGTACTAATCTTAACTTACGTTACCAGAATAATACGATTATTGCCGACAGTCTCTTTGGTGTGACATATAATATTGCCAATGAAGACGTGGACAAATATGGTTTTAATCCAGTTGACTATTCTGGCCCCTTGACCCTTTACCAGAATAAAAATGCTAGCCAGCTGGCTATTCTGACAAATGGTATTTACAAAAATGTCAACTTTAGCATTAATACTCTGGACAACCAAACTTATTTACTCAATAATTTGAGTGGTCTCAAGCAGAATTACTTTACAAGGTTGTCAAGTCAATCGCAAGCCCTCTCAAAGCCTGCCCTGTTAAACAATCGGGTGACAGCGACTGCCTCAGCTGGAGAATCCACGGCAAAAATCACTTATCAGGTTCAAGTTTCAGCTAATCAACAAGCCTATGTTAGCATGCCCAACCTAACCTTGAGTAACGAGTCCGCCAAGTCTATCCTTATAACGGTTAATGGCAAAACCTACAATTATACCTCCGACAATGCCTATACTTTCTTTAATCTTGGCTACTACAAAGAAACTAAAAATTTGACGGTGACCTTCAGTTTCCCAGATAATAGTCAGGTTTCCTTTGATCAGCCAACCTTCTATGGTCTCAACACTCTCGCCTATCAAAAGGCCATGGACAAAATCAATAATCAAAAAGTCAATGTCACGACTGACCATAATCATGTTAGCGTCAACTACACCGCTAAAAAAGCTGGCTCCCTCTTTTTCACCCTCCCCTATGATAAGGGCTGGTCAGCTAAAGTCAACGGCAAACCCGTTAAAATTCGTAAAGGCCAAAAGGGCTTCATGGTTGTAGATGTCCCAGCTGGTAAAGGACAGGTCAAACTAAGCTTTCTACCGAATGGCTTCAAACTAGCCAGCCTCCTTTCCCTGGCAGGATTCACCCTCTTCATCATCTATAACTATGGCTATCGTCATTTTCTACAGAAAAAAGCAAAAGCTTCTGGACATTAGTCCAAAAGCTTTTTTGAGTAATTTAAGCAAAATAAAAAGCCGCCAAACCATTGACAACTTAAAAGTCTTATCATAGTCCGTACGGGATTCGAACCCGTGTTACCGCCGTGAAAAGGCGGTGTCTTAACCCCTTGACCAACGGACCAGACTTTAAATAGTATATCCTAGACTTTGTTCTGTGTCAATAGTTTTTTCAAATTATTTTTATATTTTTTTAAGCAAGTATCGCCAAAAACTTCTACCCCCTATAGTCACCGTTTTCTGTATTTTCGGCCATATTGACAGGCAAAGCTTTCTTTTGATAGAATAAAAGAGCTGGTTCCATAGCTCAGCTGGATAGAGCATTCGCCTTCTAAGCGAACGGTCGCAGGTTCGAATCCTGCTGGAATCATTTTTTTACTGAAAAAAAATCAAGGAATGAGACCAAAATCGGTATTGCTTAACAATTGATTTGGTTTTCTCAAACAGTCTTCCGGACTGTTTGGTCTATTCACTGGCATGGTAAGGACTAAGAACTTTACCTCCAGTTTGTTGGCATGTGCTGGGGTAATGCTGAGGCTTCAAGACAATCATCACAAATCAACCACTGCGTCAAATGGTTTGATGTAAAAAATAGAGAGGTTGGGATGACAAGCCCCCAGCCTCTTGTTTTATTTATGATAGGGACTGCCTTCTTGAATCATAAAGGCCCGATAAATTTGTTCAACCAAAACTAACCGCATGAGTTGGTGGGGCAGGGTTAAGCGACCAAAGCTCATTAGGAGGTTAGCTCGCTTTTTGATTTGAAGTGCTAGACCCAAGCTTCCTCCAATAATAAAGGTAATATCAGAAAAGCCTCTCAGGGTAGCATCGGCTAACTTCTTGGAAAAGTCCTCTGAGGTCCATTCTTGACCTTCAATGGCGAGGACGATGACAAAATCACGCTCGGCAACCTTAGCCATAATTCGCTCAGCCTCCCTGGCCATAATCTGCTGGTTCTGGGCAGAACTGGCCTTATCTGGTGTCTTCTCGTCTGGTAGCTCGATAGCTTCAAATTTAGCAAAACGCCCCAGACGCTTGACATATTCCTGGATCCCATCTTTTAAATATTTTTCCTTAAGTTTTCCAACTGTAATCAGCTTAATTTTCATAAGAACATTATAACACAGTCTCATATCCACAAGTTTTCCACAATCCAAAGATGCTATGATTACTCGATTCAACGGCTATATTTATAGTTCTGTTTAAACTTATCCACAAGCTGTGAATTCTTGCTTTTTACTGGACAATAGGGTATAGTTAAAAGGTCTTTTAAAAAAGAAAAATTTATTTCGGAGGATTGACTATTGAAAAAAGTTAAAAAGATTTCTTGGAAAAAAATCCTAAAACCTTTCTTGATGCTACTGATTGGTTTTCTAGGTGGCTTATTGGCAACCTTCGTCATGCTAAAAATGAGTGGTATCAATACATCTCTGGGCAAAAATGTCGTCAGCCATACCCAATACAATAATTCATCTGACGTCACAAAGGCTGTAGATAAGGTTAAGGATGCTGTTGTCACAGTTAATAATTACCAAGAGCTGTCTGATTCTCAAGCCAAGGCTGCTGATGAAGCTGGTTTGGAAAAGGATAAGGATGGCTTGACTCCAGTTGCTCAAGGTTCTGGGGTTATCTATAAAAAAGATGGAAAAAGTGCCTATGTCGTTACTAATGCCCATGTTGTTAGTGGCGCTAAGAAACTAACTCTCATGTTGGGTGGTGAAACTGATCGCAGTAAAGCCATCAAAGGGGAATTAATCGGTTCAGATACTTATTCCGATATTGCTGTTATCAAGATTTCCTCTGATAAGGTGACTAAGGTAGCTGAGTTTGCTGACTCGTCATCTGTTAAGGTTGGTGAAACAGCCATTGCTATCGGTAGCCCTTTAGACAAGAAATTTGCTAATACTGTTACTCAAGGTATTATTTCAGCTTTGGACCGAACAGTAACTCTGACCGCTGAAGATGGAACAACAATCCAAACCAAAGCCTTCCAAACCGATGCGGCTATCAACCCTGGTAACTCAGGCGGTGCCCTTATCAATATTGAAGGTCAAGTTATCGGTATCAATTCTAGTAAAATTTCTCTAGAGGGTGCTGAAGGTCTCGGCTTTGCTATCCCTTCTAATGATGTTGTTTCTACTATTAATCAGTTAGAAAAGAATGGTAAGGTTAGCCGCCCAGCCCTCGGCATTACCATGGGCGATTTAAGCAGCGCAAGCTCTTCCGTTAAGGACAAGGTTGATGTTCCTAGTGATGTTACCAAAGGTGTTGTGGTTGGTTCTGTCCAATCCGATATGCCAGCTGATGGTAAGTTGAAAGAATACGATGTTATCACCAAGATAGATGATAAGGATGTTAGCTCTGTTGCTGAGTTACAAGAAGAACTTTACAAGCACAAACTTGGTGACACCGTCACCCTGACCTTCTACCGCGACGGTAGCAAGAAGACAGCTGACATTAAATTGAATAAATCTAGCGATGATTTGGATTCATCCTCATCAAGCAGTAAGTAAAACTTGACAGTTTACTGAATACCTTTACACTATTGTAAAGGTATTTTTTAGAGGTGGTCATGACAGTAGAATTAAAAGAATTGAAATTAAGCGATATCTCACCCAATCCCTTTCAACCCCGCTTAACTTTTAAGCAGGAGGAGTTGGAGGAGCTGGCCGATTCCATCAAAGAAAACGGCCTGATTCAACCCATTATTGTCCGAAAATCAGCTGTCTTTGGCTATGAATTGATAGCTGGCGAACGACGTTTTCGAGCCTGCCAATTGGCGCAATTAGAGACTATTCCGGCTATTATCAAAGAACTTTCAGATCAAGACAGTCGCATTCAGGCCATCATTGAAAATTTGCAACGATCTGACCTCAATCCCATTGAGGAGGCCAAGGCCTACCGAAATCTGATTGAAACCAATCGGATGACCCATGAAGAAATCGCTAAGTACATGGGTAAATCGCGTCCCTATATCACTAACTTTTTGCGACTCTTGAATCTATCTGCTCCTTTACAAAAAGCTCTTGAAGACGGCAGCCTATCTTCTGGCCATGCCCGTCTCCTCTTAGGAATGAGAGACCAAGAACAAGAGGCTTGGCTGAACAAAATTAGAGACAATAAGTTGTCTGTCAGAGAATTAGAAAGACAGTCAAAACCACGGACCAAGCAAAAGAAGGCGAAACAAACCAATCTCTTCAAGAAAGATTTAGAAGAAAATCTATCAAGAGCTCTCGGCTTGCCGGTCAATCTCTCAATGACCAAAAAGCAGGCTGGCAAGTTGACCATTACCTTTTCCTCCCAAGATGACTTGAACAGAATTATCAACAAGCTTAATTAGGCTGTGAATTTTACTTTTCTAAGGAGATAGCTTATCCACACCAAAAAAGCTAAGAAAGCTTTGAGTTGACAGCTTTTTTATGTATATCCACAACTTGTGGATAACTTCAGTACATAATGTGTATAGTTTTCTCACACCCTGTGGAAAACTTTTTCTTTTTATGTTAAAATACGGTACAAGATATTCTTAAACTTATTGAAGTTCAAAACTTTTTACTGGCAAAGTTTCTTTGCCAATGATTTAAGGGTAGAGTGATACTTTCTCCAAAGTGGCATTATTAGCAACAAAATAGTTGTTGTTAATAACGGAAATTTTGAGACCGAGGCTCAAAATTTAGCAATGAAACTTCGTAAGAAGTTTGCTTGCGTCCGCACTTTTTAAGAAAGTATCAAAATGTTAATTTTGATTTTAATGAGTATAAAAAATGGAGAGAGCTATGACAGAAAATGAAACAATTTTTTGGAATAGGGTCCTTGAATTAGCAAGAGACCATCTCACTCAAGCGACTTTTGAATTCTTCGTTCTGGATGCCCAGTTGATTAAGGTGGAAAATGATACAGCTATCATCTATATTGACCGCATGAAGGAACTCTTTTGGGAAAAAAATCTCCAGCAGGTCTTGATTACCGCTGGATTTGAAGTCTTTAATAAACAAATTAGAGCCCAATATGTTTTTGAAAGTGCTGAGATTGAGACTGTTCTGGTTAATGAATCCAATTCCAATCAAGGGGGGCAGGCAGGAGCCTATTTCCAGCAAAGTCTTACTCAAACAGCCCAGCCGCCTGTTTCTTCAAATTTAAACCCCAAGTATCAGTTTGAAAACTTTATTCAAGGGGATGAAAATAAGTGGGCTAAGGCAGCTTCAATCGCTGTTGCCAATAGTCCTGGGACTACCTACAACCCTCTTTTTATCTGGGGAGGTCCTGGACTTGGGAAAACCCACCTTCTCAATGCTATTGGTAATACCGTCTTGGAAAATAATCCTAATGCTAGGGTTCGTTATATTACAGCGGAAAATTTTATCAATGAATTTGTCACCCATATTCGCTTAGAATCTATGGAAGAACTCAAGGAGAACTTCCGCAGTCTGGATGTGCTCCTGATTGATGATATTCAATCCTTGGCTAAGAAAACTTTAGAAGGGACTCAAGAAGAGTTTTTCAACACCTTCAATGCCCTCCATGCTAACAACAAGCAGATTGTCCTGACCAGTGACCGGACCCCCGACCATCTCAACAATCTGGAAGAGCGACTGGTAACCCGTTTTAAATGGGGCTTGACAGTTGATATTACACCGCCAGATTATGAAACTCGGATTGCCATCCTAACCAATAAGATTCTGGAGCAAGGTTTTCCTTATACCTTCTCCCAAGATACGATTGAGTATTTGGCCGGTCAATTTGATTCCAATGTCCGTGATTTAGAAGGAGCCCTCAAGGATATCAATTTGGTGGCTACGGTGAAGCAAGCCGATGTCATTACCGTTGATTTGGCCGCCGAAGCCATTCGGGCTCGCAAACAGGATGCACCTGTTATCAATATCATCTCGATTGAAGAGATCCAAACCCAGGTCAGCAAGTTCTATGGCGTTACCGTCAAGGAAATCAAAGCAACCAAGCGCAATCAAAACATTGTTCTCGCCCGTCAAGTCGCCATGTATCTGGCTCGGGAAATGACCGATAACAGCCTACCTAAGATTGGTAAAGAATTTGGTGGGCGTGATCATTCAACTGTCCTGCATGCCTATAATAAGATTAAAAATATGCTGGCCCAGGATGACAGTTTGCGAATCGAAATTGAGACTATCAAAAATAAAATCAAATAGGCTTGTGGACAAGAGCAAGATTTCTAGCTAGTTTATCCACAGCTTGTGCACAAGGCTACTGACTATTGAGCTCAAGCTTGCAGAAACTTTTCCACGCCCTCCACAAGACCTACTACTACTACTAAACTTATACTTAATACTATAAAGGAGTCCTCATGATTAACTTTTCGATAAATAAAGCCTTCTTTCTTCAGGCATTGAATACCACCAAAAGAGCTATCAGTAGTAAGAACGCTATTCCAATTCTCTCTAGCCTTAAAATTGATGTTCATTCTACAGGTATTACCCTGACAGGGTCTAATGGACAAATTTCTATTGAAAATTCCATTACTAGCGACAATGAAAATGCTGGTCTCTTGATTACAGAAACTGGTAGTATCCTCTTGGAAGCTAACTTCTTTATCAATATTGTTTCCAGCCTGCCAGATGTTAGTCTGGACTTTAAAGAAATTGAACACAGTCAAGTCCTGTTGACCAGCGGTAAATCAGAAATCACTCTCAAGGGTAAGGATGTTGAACAGTATCCTCGCTTGCAAGAAGTTGCTACCAGCAATCCCTTAATTTTTGACACCAAGGTTTTGAAAACTTTGATTGCTGAAACAGCCTTTGCTGCCAGCACTCAAGAAAGTCGGCCAATTTTAACAGGGATTCATCTGGTTTTGACCGATAATAAGAATTTCAAGGCTGTTGCTACGGACTCCCACCGGATGAGCCAACGCAAGCTGGTTTTGGAAAATTCTGGGGATAACTTTGATGTGGTCTTGCCAAGTCGCTCTTTGCGTGAATTTGCAGCCGTCTTTACTGATGATATTGAAACGGTGGAAGTTTTCCTATCAGGTAGTCAAATTCTTTTCAGAAGTGAAACTATTTCCTTTTACGCTCGCATGCTAGAAGGTGCTTATCCAGATACTGACCGCCTTTTGGTTAGTGATTTTGAGACTGAAATTCTCTTTGATACCAATAATCTTCGTTCGGCTATGGAGCGGGCTCACTTGATTTCTAATGCTACCCAAAATGGTACCGTTAAGTTGGAAATTGTCGATGGTCAGGTATCGGCCCACGTTAATTCTCCTGAAGTTGGTAAGGTCAACGAAGAAATTGATACTCTGGAAACCAGTGGCAGTGACTTGACCATTAGCTTCAACCCAACCTATCTGATTGAAGCTCTCAAGGCTCTCAAGAGTGAAACTGTGCGGATTCGCTTTATTTCACCGATTCGTCCTTTCACCCTAACTCCAGGTGATGATGGGGAAAACTTTATCCAACTGATTACCCCAGTTCGGACCAATTAAATCTTTTTGAGCAATGAAAATATTTAAGCAGAAATTAAGTGCCTGGGGTTATACTATAGTCAATCCTAAATAAACTTTTCTTTTTCATAATCTCCGGAAAGTGCCTGACCGTTTGGTTGGGTTCTTTCTTTGTGTTTAAGGACGTAAACTTTCCCTGGTGCGACTCCGCTGCACCAGGATCCGTCAGTCTAAACTCACTTCGTATCGTAGACTATCGTATCTTTTTCATAATCTCTGGAAGTGATCCAGCTTAGCTGGGCTTCTTCTTTTTTGTTTTTAAGTGATAGGGAAAAGAATTTTTACTAATACTGAGTTAAAATCAAAACTTTACAATTTTGCTACTTTCTTAAAAAGTGCGGACGGAAGCAACCTCCGTTGGAGTTTTATTCCTAAGATTGAGCCCAAGTCTCAATCTTTTGTTATTAGCACCAACTGTGTGTTGCTAATAATGCCACTTTGGAGAAAGTATCACTCTGCCCTTATACCATTAGCTAAAAAACCCAGCTTTTTTAGCAAGATATGACCGCTCGAGAGATGTCAATTGAAAGTTTTGAACCTGACTTTGTTGGGTTCTTTTTATAACTAATCAGTGATATTTTCTTGGTTTGAATTTGTCCAAACGGTAATACTCGTAGATTTGTCAGTCTAGGGCAATTTGTTTATAATAAAGCCAGATTGAAATTGAGGAGGATACTATGTATCAAGTTGGCTCGCTTGTAGAAATGAAAAAACCCCATGCCTGCACCATTAAGGAGACGGGTAAGAAGGCTAATTGCTGGGAAGTGACCAGGGTTGGGGCTGATATAAAGATTCGCTGTAGCAATTGTGATCACGTGGTCATGCTCAGCCGTCACGATTTTGAGCGAAAGCTCAAGAAAGTTCTATGACCCTTTTTATTATTGCAAATCCCAATGCTGGCGCTCATCAGGCCAGTCAGGTTGTGGAAAAAATTAAAAGTAATTATCCTCAGCTTGAGCAGGAAATCTTTTATACGGCTACTCCAGATGATGAAAAGTGCCAAGTGAGGCGCGTGCTAAAATCTTGGACAGATGATGACCGTCTCTTGATTCTGGGAGGGGATGGCACACTTTCTAAGGTGCTCTATTATTTGCCAGAAGATATTCCCTTTGCCTACTACCCAGTTGGCTCAGGCAATGACTTTGCTAAGGCCCTGAGCTTGCCAGACCTAGCCACTACTATGGCCAATCTCTTAGCTGGAACTAGCAGAGAATTAACGATTTTTGTGGATTCGGCTGGTGTCTTGCTCAACAGCTTAGATTTGGGTTTTTCAGCCTGGGTGGTCAATCGTGCGGCTCATTCAGTTGTTAAGCAGATGCTTAATCGACTCCATTTAGGAAAATTGACTTATATTTTACTTGCAATTTTATCCTTGTTTAAAAATCCTGTCGCAAGTGTTCAGATTAAGAAAATTAATGGTGTTCTCTTAGAAATTAAGGATGTCTATTTCTTCTCTCTAGCTAATAATACTTATTTTGGTGGGGGCGTGATGATTTGGCCCACTGCTAGTGTTTTTTCTTCACAACTGGACCTTGTTTATGCTAAGGGAGAACACTTTTGGCAACGTGTGCTGATTTTATTGACCCTGGTCTTTAAACGGCATCAAAGCTCTCCCTACTTAAAGCATCAGGTGCTGGTGAGTGGTACCAGTCTTACTTTCTTCGATGGTACCCTTTTGTCAGTTGATGGAGAAATAATCCAAGAACACCAGATAAGTTTGACCGCTCAAAAGAGGAGAATTTATCTCTAACTTTTGAAAGGGCGACTAGCAACTCTTACTTGCCCTCTATTTTTAGGGTTTTGACTGGTTTTGCGATTTAAGCTTGTTACTATAACTGCTGTCTTAGCTAGATAAAAAAAGCTTGCAACGGGCAGGCTTTTTTATGGTATAATATCTCCTGACTCAAAAAGAGAGAACGGAGATAAGAAAATGGCTTTAACAGCTGGTATTGTTGGTTTGCCTAACGTTGGGAAATCAACGCTTTTTAATGCAATTACTAAGGCAGGGGCAGAAGCGGCTAACTATCCTTTTGCCACTATTGACCCTAATGTCGGTATGGTTGAAGTGCCGGACGAACGCTTGGAAAAATTGACCCAACTGATTCATCCTAAAAAGACGGTACCCACAACCTTTGAATTTACCGATATTGCTGGTATTGTTAAGGGAGCCTCTAAGGGTGAAGGTCTAGGCAATAAGTTCTTGGCCAACATTCGTGAAGTGGATGCTATTGTTCATGTGGTTCGGGCTTTCGACGATGAAAATGTCATGCGGGAGCAAGGGCGTGAGGATGCCTTTGTTGACCCTCTGGCTGATATTGACACCATCAATCTGGAATTGATTCTGGCGGATTTGGAGTCTGTCAATAAACGATATGCTCGGGTGGAAAAAATTGCCCGTACACAAAAGGATAAGGATTCGGTAGCCGAGTTCAATGTGCTCGCTAAGATTAAGCCAGTCTTGGAAGATGGAAAGTCTGCTCGGACCATTGATTTTACAGACGAAGAAGCCAAAATTGTTAAGGGACTCTTTCTTCTGAGCACCAAGCCTGTTCTTTATGTGGCTAATGTCAATGAGGACCAGGTGGCTGATCCAGACTCTATTGACTACGTCAAGCAAATCCGTGAGTTTGCGACGACCGAAAATGCGGAAGTCGTGGTTATCTCAGCTCGGGCTGAGGAAGAAATTTCTGAATTGGACGACGAGGACAAGGGTGAATTTCTTGAAGCCATGGGACTTGCAGAATCCGGTGTGGATAAGTTAACTCGGGCGGCCTACCATCTGCTGGGCTTGGGCACCTATTTCACTGCTGGCGAAAAGGAAGTGCGGGCTTGGACCTTCAAGCGAGGCATCAAGGCTCCTCAAGCTGCCGGTATCATTCACTCTGACTTTGAACGGGGCTTCATTCGAGCTGTGACCATGTCCTATGATGATTTGGTAGCCTATGGCTCAGAAAAAGCGGTCAAGGAAGCTGGTCGCCTTCGTGAAGAAGGTAAGGATTATGTGGTCCAAGATGGGGATATTATGGAGTTCCGCTTCAACGTTTAATTTTAAAAATAATAGTTACCAAAGGCTGGAACCTTCTTCCAGTCCTTTTGGTCTTTCTAATACTGAGTAAAAATCAAACTTGAAATTGTTTCCAAGTTGAAAACTTTTGTTTTGGGTTAATCTGTAAACGAAGTGAGCCAAATCTGATATTTTCGTTGTAGTGGTATTATCAGTGATACTGACAGTGTCACTGATAACGGGATTTTTGAAACTTTAGGTTCAAAAATTAGGAATGAAACTTCAAAGGAGTTTGCTTCCGTCCGCACTACCTAAGAAAATATCAAAAATTAGATTTTGAAGTTTGATGAGCATGGAATGGGAAAAATAAGATGACAAAATTGATTGTTGGTCTGGGAAATCCAGGCTCAAAATATGATAAAACCAAGCATAATATCGGCTTTATGGCCATTGATGAGATTACAAAAAATCTGGATGTAACCTTTAGCGAGGATAAAAATTTCAAGGCCCTGGTTGGCTCCAGCTTTCTTAATGACGAGAAGGTTTATTTCGTTAAGCCCTTGACTTTTATGAATGAGAGTGGTCAGGCTGTCCAGGCCCTTTTGACCTACTTCAATATTGCTATTGCGGACCTATTGGTCATCTACGATGACTTGGATATGGCTGTTGGTAAGATTCGTTTCCGGCAGAAAGGGTCAGCTGGTGGTCACAATGGTATCAAGTCCATTATCAAGCATATTGGTAGTCAGGAATTTGACCGTATCAAGGTTGGTATCGGCCGGCCCAAGCCTGGTAGCAAGGTGGTCCATCATGTCCTGTCTACCTTTAGTCAGGATGACTATGCGACAATTTTAGCCTCTCTGGAACGAGTGGCTGCTGCTGTTAACTTTTATTTGGAGTCTGACGATTTTGAACAGACCATGCAAAAATACAATGGATAAGACACTTTTACAACTTTTTAATCAAAATAAACAACTGCAAGAATGGCAGGATAAGACAGGTCTCTTAGGACGCCAACTGGTCATGGGACTCAGCGGTGCCAGTAAGAGTTTGGCGATTGCGGGGAACTTTTTAGCCAATCAAGGTAAGTTAGTCATTCTGACAGCCAGTCAAAATGAAGCTGAAAATCTGGCTAGCGATCTCGTGGGACTTGTGGGTGATGACCAAGTCTATCAATTCTTTGCGGATGATATTGTCGGGGCAGAGTTTATTGTTGCTTCGCAGGAAAAATCCCTCTCTCGGGTGGAGAGTCTTAATTTTTTGCTGGATGAGAGAAAATCTGGTATTTTGGTGACCAGTCTTTTGGGAGCCAGGGTCCTTTTGCCCAATCCCCAGGACTATGCCAGCTTTGTTTTGACCTTTAACCTGGGTCAGGATTATGACCTGTCTGGTCTGGCTAAGACCTTGACCAGTTTGGGCTATAAGAAGGTCTCCCAGGTGCTCTCACTGGGCGAATTTAGTCAGCGGGGAGATATTCTCGACATCTACGATGGCAAGACAGACCAGGCCTACCGCTTGGAATTCTTCGGGGATGAGTTAGATAGTTTGCGGACTTTTGACCCTGAGAGTCAAAAGTCGCTGGAAAATCTAGAGAGCTTCACCCTAAGCCCTGTTGATGAGGCCGTTTTGACGCAGGAGAATCGGCGACTTGCCCTGGCTAAGTTAGAGGTGGAACTGGAGCGTGTTCAAAATGACCAGCACAAGGACTATCTGGAAGGGCTCTATACGACTCTGGCCGATGGCCATCGCCATCAAGATTTTAAGAAGTTTTTGTCTTATTTTTATGACAGAACTTACAGTCTCTTGGATTATTTGCCCCAAGGGACGCCAATATTTTTTGATGATTTTCAAAAGTTAACCGACCGCAATGCCAAGTTAAATCTGGAGATTACCAACTACCTGACCGAAAATTTGCAGCAGGCTAAGGCCGTCTCCAACCAGGTCTATTTTGCTGATATTTTTCAGGACTTACGCAATTATCAACCCGCCAGCTTCTTTTCTAATTTCCACAAGGGTCTGGGTAATATTCGCTTCCAGAAGATCTACAATTTCACCCAGTATGCTATGCAGGAATTTTTCAATCAAATTCCTCTATTGGTGGATGAAATCAACCGTTACCTCAAGACTAGGGCGACTGTTATCTTGCAGGCTGACTCGCAAGCTAAGCTGGAAAAGTTGCAAGCAGATCTGCGGGAATACGCTTGTGACCTGCCCATAGTAGCTGCTGATGAGTTAGAGCAGGGAATGGCTCAGCTGACCCAGGGTAATCTGACCAACGGCTTTTACTTTGCTGACCAAAAGCTGGTCTTGATTACAGAAAAAGAAATTTTCCACAAGACCCCCAAACGGCGGATTCGCCGGCAAAATATTAGCAATGCCGAGCGACTCAAGGACTACAATGAGCTACAAAAGGGCGATTATGTGGTCCACAATGTCCATGGTATCGGGCGTTTTCTGGGAATTGAAACCATCGAAATCAAGGGCGTGCATAGAGACTATCTGACCGTCCAGTATCAAAATGATGACAGGATTTCCATCCCTGTTGAGCAGATTGAATTGCTGTCCAAATATATGGCCAGTGATGGTAAAGAGCCCAAAATCAATAAGCTCAATGATGGCCGCTTCCAAAAGGCCAAGCAGAAGGTCTCCAAGCAGGTTGAAGATATTGCTGATGACCTCCTCAAGCTCTATGCCGAACGCAGTCAGCTCAAGGGCTTTGCCTTCTCAGCCGATGACGACAATCAGAGGGAATTTGAGGAAGACTTTGCCTACGTTGAAACCGATGACCAAGTCCGCTCCATCAAGGAGGTCAAGGCTGACATGGAATCCGATAAACCCATGGATCGGCTCTTGGTTGGTGATGTCGGCTTTGGGAAGACCGAGGTGGCCATGCGGGGAGCCTTCAAGGCAGTCAATGATGGCAAGCAGGTCGCTGTCCTAGTGCCGACAACCGTTCTGGCCCAGCAGCACTACAATAATTTCAAGGAACGCTTTGAAAATTATGCCGTCCAAGTCGGTATCCTCAGTCGCTTCCAGACCAAAAAGGAGCAAACGGAAACCCTGACTGCTCTGAGTAAGGGACAAATTGACATTATTATCGGGACCCACCGCCTACTCTCTAAGGATGTGGAATTTTTGGATTTAGGACTGATTGTCATTGATGAGGAGCAACGCTTCGGGGTTAAGCATAAGGAAAAGCTCAAGGAACTCAAGAAAAAATCCGATGTATTGACTCTGACGGCCACGCCCATTCCTCGGACCTTACATATGTCCATGCTGGGGATTCGGGATTTGTCAGTCATCGAAACGCCTCCGACCAATCGTTATCCAGTTCAGACCTATGTTTTAGAAACCAATCCTGGTATGATTCGCGAGGCTATCATTCGGGAAATTGACCGAGGCGGACAAGCTTTTTATGTCTATAATCGAGTGGAAACTATTGACCGCAAGGCCATGGAGTTGCAGGAATTAGTTCCTGAAGCTAATATTGGTATCGTTCACGGTCAGATGAGCGAAATCCAGCTGGAAAACACCCTCTTTGACTTCCTAGATGGGGTCTATGACGTCCTAGTAGCAACAACCATCATTGAGACAGGGATTGACATGCCCAATGTCAACACCCTCTTTGTGGAAAATGCTGACTGGATGGGTCTCTCGACCCTCTATCAATTGCGGGGCCGGGTTGGCCGTAGTAATCGGATTGCCTATGCCTACCTTATGTATCAGCCTGATAAGGTCTTGAGTGAGGCTTCCGAGAAAAGGTTGGATGCCATCAAAGGCTTTACCGAGCTGGGGTCAGGCTTCAAAATTGCCATGCGGGATCTCTCTATCCGTGGGGCTGGCAATATTCTGGGGGCCTCCCAGAGTGGCTTTATTGACTCGGTTGGTTTTGAACTCTATTCACAAATGTTGCAAGAAGCCATCCAGCACAAACAAGGCCAAAGTCAGGTCCGCCAGAAGGGCAATGCTGAAATCAATCTTGGAATTGACGCCTACCTTCCTAATGACTACATCGATGATGAGCGCCAAAAAATCGAAATCTACAAGCGAATTCGGGAAATTTCCTCCCAGGAAGATTACCAAAACCTGCAGTCTGAGTTAATTGACCGCTTTGGCGACTATCCCGACCAGGTGGCCTACCTGTTAGAAATCGGTCTGGTCAAGTCTTATCTGGATGCTGTCTTTGTTCAACTAGCTGAGAAGAAGCAGGAGGAAGTGACCATCCGTTTTGAAAAGGTCAGCCAAAATCTCTTTTTGACCCAGGACTATTTTGAAGCCCTGTCGGCAACCAATCTCAAAGCTAGAATTGGTGAGCATCAAGGTCAAATCGAAGTTATTTTTGATGGCCGCCGAAAAAAGGACTACGAAATTTTAGAAGAGTTAAGCAAATTTGGCCAGCAATTCTCGGAAATCAAGGATCGAAAAGCTAGCCAAAAGGCATAAAGTCCTGCGTTTTTTAGAAATTCATGATAAAATAAGGAAAATTATAAACACAGAAATTCTCTTAAATTCTGGAGGAAAGATGCGATTAGATAAGTATTTAAAGGTCTCTCGGATTATTAAACGCCGTCCAGTCGCCAAGGAAGTGGCTGATAAGGGGCGGATTAAGGTCAACGGTATCTTGGCTAAATCATCGACAGACTTGAAGCTCAATGATGAGATTGAGATTCGCTTTGGCAACAAGCTCTTGACGGTGCGCGTGCTAGAAATGAAGGACAGCACCAAGAAAGATGATGCCCAAAAAATGTATGAAATTCTTAATGAAAAAAGGATAAAGGCAGATGAGCAAGAGTGATAAGGTTGTTCAGTTAAACAACGACTATATCAAGGAAACCAATTTAACCAAGCGCTACGAAGAAGAGGAAGCCCGCAAACGCCATCGTTTTATGGGCTGGACCCTGATTTTTGTCATTCTACTTTTTATTTTGCCAACCTACAATTTGGTTTCCAGCTATCGGGATTTGCAAAGCAAAAAGGCCGAAATCGTTAAACTGAAGGCAAATTACAAGGAGACCAAGGCAGAGACCAGTAAGGAAGAACAATTAGCCAAACAGCTCAAGGACGATGAGTTTGTCCAAAAGTATGCCAGGGCTAAGTACCATTACTCCAACTCAGGCGAAGTGACCTTTATTATTCCTGAACTGGTTCCCCAATAATTATGGAAAATTTGATTGAGACAATTGAAAAATTTTTGGCTTACTCCGATGAAAAGCTGGAGGAGCTCCACCAAAAAAATCAATCCTTAAAGGAGGAGGATCCTCATGAGGATTAAGCCAGGCAATGAGACAGTAAAACTCTTTGCCTTTTTGGTTTTACTGCAAGTCTTTTTGGTTGCCTTTCCTATGGACAAGGGGAGTCGACAGAAAAACGAGTCTTCTAGCAAAAATTTTTCCTACATGTACTTTGCTAAACTGCCACAAAATCCTAATGTTTACAAGACAGTCACAACTTATTCTGACCCAGCTCTCTCTAAGAAAGCCGGCCGGCTTCAACCTAACTCAAAAATTAGCCTCAAGAAAATCATGGCTAATAAAAAGGGGATTCCTGTTTTTCAGTTGGCCAATGGCAACTATGCTAAGGCTAGTTTTCAGGACTTCTATGATGACCGAGTTTTGACGACGCAGAAGCTTGAGAAACCTAAGGAATATTGGACTTCTGATTCAGTCAAGGTTTATCAGCATCCCTATGTTTCTGGACAGGCCCCTAAAAAAAACAGCTTGAGAGCCTATAGTAAAATTCAGGTCAGCCAGCAGGCGACAACCCATCATGGCAAGTATTTTTACGTCAAAGACCAGGGGTGGTTGGATGAGAAGACCCTGACGCAGAAGGATGTTCGAATTGAAAAGGTCCAAGAACTTCTTAAACAGAAATACGACAACAGCAGTAAGTATAGTATTTATGTCAAAGAGCTTGACAATGGCAAGGAAGCGCAAATTAATGCAGACAAGGTTATGTATTCAGCTAGTGTCAGCAAATTGCCCTTGCTCTACTATGTTCAAGACCAATTGAATAAAGGCAAGATAACAGGCTCCCAAAACCTAACCTACACTGCAGCTGTCAATAGTTTCAAGGATGCCTACAAAACTGAAGGTAGTGGCACGATGAGCAAGACTGCCGACAATAAGAAATATAGCATCAGTGATTTAGAGAGCCATGTTACTCAGTTTTCTGATAATGTTGCAACAAACATCCTGGGTTACTATGTGGCCCATCAGTATGATAAGGACTTCCAAAAGGCCATAAAATCAGCTATTGGCGAGAAGTGGGACATGAAGAGCCGGAAGGTTTCAGCTAAGACTGCGGGCAAGATGATGGAAGCTATTTATAAGCAAAATGGTGATATCACTAACTATCTATCGTCAACAGATTATGATAATCAGCGAATTTCTAAGAATATCTCAGTTAAGGTAGCCCACAAGATTGGCGATGCCTATGACTACCGTCACGATGTGGCCATTGTTTATGGAGATACTCCCTTTATCCTTTCTGTATTTACGGAAAATGCCAGCTACGAAGACATTACAGCCATTGCCGATGATGTCTATAGAATATTAAAATGAAGATGCAGAAAATTTTACAAGAAATCCAAAAACATGAATATTTTGCCCAACATGACAAGGTTTTAGTAGCTGTTTCTGGTGGAGTGGATTCAATGAATTTACTCCTTTTCTTGCAGGCTCATCAAGAAGACTTAGCTATACAGATTGGTTTGGCCCATGTCAATCATAAGCAGCGCCAAGAGTCGGAGATTGAAGAGGCTTATCTGAGAAAATGGGCTCAGGATCATCAAGTCCCATTTTATTTAGCCCATTTTTCTGGAAACTTCTCAGAAAAAACTGCCAGAGAGTTTCGCTACGATTTTTTCAAAAGAGTTATGGAAGAAGAAGGCTATACAGCCTTGGTGACTGCCCATCATGCTGATGACCAGGCTGAAACTATTTTTATGCGACTCTTGCGAGGCAGTCGTCTCAGACATCTGGTGGGAATGCAGCCTGTGAAAAGTTTTGGCCCTGGCCAACTGATTCGCCCTTTTTTAAAAATTGAAAAGAAGGATTTGCCAGATATTTTTCACTTCGAGGATGAGAGCAACCAGAGTGATACTTATCTGCGCAATCGCATTCGGCACCACTATTTGCCAAGCTTATCCCAGGAGAACCCTAAGTTTTCTGCTGCCCTAAGAGAGCTGGGCAAGGAAACAGACTACTTACTGATGGCCCTGAGCGATTTGACGGCTGACATAGAGGAAAACAATCTGCAAAGTTTCCGCAAACAAAGTCCTGCCGTCCAGTATTATTTGCTCCAAAATTATCTGGAGGATTTTCCAGATTTATCGCTGACTAGGGCACAGTTTGAGAGCCTTCTAAAAAAAATTGGCCAGGCCAGTCCAGAAGATAGCTACCTGAAAGCAGGCTACTATCTTCACCTCCAAAAAGATCAATTTTACTTGGATAAAATCGGTCCTCGGACGGATAGCGTTTTCCCTGCGCAAGTGTTAAAATATGGCAATATCGTCAGTTTTGGTCAAACCAGCTTTGAATTTGGACAGACTGGTGAGATTGCCATGACCAGTCTGGAGCCTGTTACCCTTCGTCCGAGACAGGCTGGTGACAGTATTGATTTCGGTAGTTTTCACAAGAAAATCCGTCGTCTTTTTATCGACGAAAAAATTCCCACTCAAGAACGTTCTCAGGCTATTGTAGCTGAGCAGAATGATCAAATTATTTTTGTCTTAGTCGGAGGACACTTATATTTGAGAAAAGAATCTCAGTGTGTTACAATTAAAGCTAAATTGTGTATAAAAACTAGAAAAAATGGTGACCTATGACCCTGGATAGTGATATTGAAAAAGTCCTTTATTCTGCTGAAGAAATAGCAACCAAGGCCGAAGAACTTGGTCAACAACTGACTAAAGATTACGAGGGAAAAAATCCTCTCCTGGTCGGTGTTTTAAAAGGGGCAGTCCCCTTTATGGCAGAGTTGATTAAACATATCGATACGCATATTGAAATCGACTTTATGGTTGTGTCATCCTACCAAGGTGGTACCAAAAGTAGCGGTGAAGTCAAAATTCTGAAAGATGTCGATACCAATATTGAAGGTCGTGATGTCATCTTTGTTGAGGACATTATTGATACAGGTCGTACCCTCTTGTATTTGCGAGATATGTTTAAGTATCGTCAAGCTAAGTCCGTCAAAATTGCAACGCTTTTTGATAAACCAGAAGGTCGGGTTGTTGATATTGATGCTGACTATGTCTGTTATGACGTTCCCAATGAATTCGTCGTAGGTTTCGGTCTGGATTATGCTGAAAAATATCGCAACCTTCCTTACGTCGGTGTTCTCAAGGAAGAGTTTTATAAAACAAGCAATTAGAAAGATATTTGTTAGTCAATGAATAATAAAAATAGAAATGGTCTCGTCAAAAATGGCTATATCTATCTCGTTTTAATCGTTCTTGCCGTAACAGCGGCTAACTTTTGGTTGCGAGGAGATTCTGGTCAGACACGCGAAGTTGGTTATTCAACTTTAGTCAAAGAAATTAAATCTGGTGATGTTAAGTCTGTTACCTATCAGCCAAGCGGTAGTGTTGTTAAGGTAACAGGAGACTATGCCAAAGCTAAAAAGACATCATCCAGTAATTCCAGCTTTAATCTTTTGAATACCTCTGGTTCGGAAAAAGTAACTAAATTTACATCGGTTATTCTCCCTAGTGATAGTTCGATGGAACAGTTGCAAACGGCAGCCGATGAGTCAAAGACTAAGATTAAGGTTATTCCTGAAAGTTCCAGTGGGACAATTATGTCCTATGTCTTTAGCCTCTTTGTTCCTTTGGTTATCATGGGACTACTTTTCTACTTCATGATGAACCAAGGCGGTGGCGGCGGCGCCCGGGGTGCCATGAGTTTTGGACGCAACAAAGCTAAGGCTGCCAGCAAGGATGATATCAAGGTTCGTTTTTCTGATGTTGCTGGTGCAGAAGAGGAAAAACAAGAGCTAGTTGAAGTTGTTGATTTTCTGAAAAATCCTAAAAAATATCGGTCATTGGGGGCTCGTATTCCAACTGGTGTTCTTCTTGAAGGCCCTCCCGGAACTGGTAAAACTCTCCTAGCTAAGGCCGTTGCTGGTGAAGCAGGTGTTCCTTTCTTCAGCATTTCGGGATCTGACTTCGTTGAAATGTTTGTTGGGGTTGGGGCTAGTCGTGTTCGTTCCCTCTTTGAAGATGCCAAGAAGGCTGAACGAGCTTTGATTTTCATTGATGAAATTGATGCTGTTGGTCGTCGTCGCGGTGCCGGAATGGGTGGCGGAAATGACGAACGCGAACAAACCCTCAACCAGCTTTTAGTTGAAATGGATGGCTTTGAAGGTAACGAAAGCATTATCGTGATTGCGGCAACCAACCGTAGCGATGTTCTTGACCCAGCTCTTCTTCGCCCAGGACGCTTTGACCGTAAGGTCCTCGTTGGTCGTCCTGATGTCAAAGGGCGTGAAGCTATTCTCAAGGTTCATTCAAAAAATAAACCACTCAAGGATGATGTTGACCTCAAGGTTATTGCTCAACAAACCCCAGGTTTTGTTGGGGCTGACCTTGAAAACGTCTTGAATGAAGCTGCTCTGGTTGCAGCCCGCCGTAATAAGACCAAGATTGATGCCAGCGATATTGATGAAGCTGAAGACCGTGTTATTGCTGGACCTTCTAAGAAAGACAAGAAGGTTTCTGAAAAAGAACGGCAAATTGTGGCCTTCCACGAGGCTGGTCATACCATTGTCGGTCTGGTTCTATCAAGTGCCCGCGATGTCCACAAGGTAACGATTGTCCCCCGTGGCCGTGCCGGTGGTTATATGATTTCCCTGCCTAAGGAAGATCAAAACCTCCTGTCTAAGGATGAGTTGAAAGAACAATTAGCTGGTCTCATGGGTGGTCGTGTCGCTGAAGAAATCATCTTCAATGTTCAAACCTCAGGAGCTTCCAATGACTTTGAACAAGCCACTGCTCTGGCTCGGGCCATGGTAGCTGAGTACGGTATGAGTGATAAGCTTGGCCCTGTTCAGTATGAAGGCAACCATGCCATGAACCCTGGACAAATGCCAGGCGATAAGTCTTATTCTAGTCAAACAGCCGTTCTGATTGACGAAGAAGTTCGCCAACTCTTGAATGAAGCTCGTAATAAGGCTGCAGATGTTATCAATTCAAACCGTGAAACCCACAAGTTGATTGCAGAAGCCCTACTCAAATACGAAACCTTGGATGCTGCTCAAATCAAGTCTATCTACGAAACAGGTAAGATGCCTGAAGAAGACCTAGACCAATCAGAAAAAGAAAATCATGCTCTTTCTTACGATGAAGTAAAGGAAAAGATGTCTGAAACTGATAACAAGAGCGAAAACTAAAGTAAGAAAAAGGGGTGCTAAGCTCCTTTTTTGTAGACTCTATTGAATGACAAGATTGAGAGAGAACTTAGCTGCGTCTCTCTTTTTCTTTTGTCCTTAGGACTCCCTGCAGTGAGACTAAGCGCTTCCTTTGGCTCAAAAGTATTTACAATCAATTTTCCCTATGATAAACTTACAATTGTAGAAAATTCAAGGAGAGATAAGTGAATATTTTTCGAAAAAAAGATCCTCGTCAGATCAAAACAGAAATGGCTCGAAGTTTAGGGGTAGCTGACCTCGTATTTCTTGGTCTCGGGTCAATGGTAGGGACTGGTATCTTTACCATTACGGGGATCGGTGCTGCTAACTATGCTGGACCTAGTTTGGTCATTTCCATTGTTATTGCTGCAATTGCAGTGGGAATTTCGGCCCTCTTTTATGCAGAGTTTGCTTCTCGCTTACCAGCTAATGGTGGTGCTTATAGCTATACCTATGCTACCTTGGGAGAATTTCCAGCTTGGATGGTTGGCTGGATGATTATTATGGAATTCTTGATTGCTATCTCCAGTGTGGCTTCAGGATGGGGAACCTACCTCAAGGGACTTTTGGCCAATTTCAATATTACTCTACCAACGGCCCTAAATGGGACATTTGATCCAAACAAGGGAACCTATATTGATTTGCTACCAGTTTTAGTAATGGTGGCTGTGACAGCCTTGGTTTTGATGAATTCTAAGTCTGTTTTACGCTTTAATAGTTTTTTGGTTATCTTGAAATTCTCAGCTCTGGCTCTTTTTATTATAACTGGCCTCTTCTTTATTAAAACAGCTAACTGGTCTAACTTTATGCCTTATGGTATCGGTCAATTCTATGGGGGCAAAACAGGGATGATTGCTGGGGCTTCAATTATGTTCTTTGCCTTTCTTGGTTTTGAATCTCTGTCAATGACAGTTGATGAGGCTAAGGAGCCCCATAAAACTGTTCCACGGGGCATTACCCTATCTTTGATTATTGTGACGATTCTTTATGTTGTCGTTACCCTAGTTTTGACAGGAATTGTCCATTACACTAAGTTAGGTGTTGCCGATGCGGTTGCTTTTGCCCTGCGTCATGTTGGTCTGTCTTGGGCAGCCAATTACGTTTCCACGGTTGCCATTTTGACGCTAATCACGGTTTGTATCTCAATGACTTATGCCCTATCTCGTACAGTTTATAGTATCAGCCGAGATGGTCTCTTGCCAAAAGTATTTCGGCATATTTCAAAAAAATCGAAGATTCCCGATAATGCTACGGTGTTGGTAGGTTTCTTTGCCATTATTTTTGCAGGTATCGTTCCTCTGAATGCCTTGGCAGAGTTTGTCAATATCTGTACCTTGGCTTACCTGATTGTTCTTGCAGTAGCCCTGATTAAATTGCGTCGGGATAAGGGGAAAACAGAAGCGGATCAATTTAAAACCCCTCTTGTTCCTTTCTTGCCCATTATCTCAATCGTCATTTGTTTATCACTAATGAGTCAATTCATGATAGTTACTTGGATTGCTTTTGGTGTAGCTGTTATCATTGGTATTCTTATTTATGTTCTATACGGCTACAGTAACTCAACGATTGATTAATAAATCAGTACCACCCAGGTTGTTAAATCTGGGTATTTTTAATCTCCAAAAAAAGTCCCGAATTGTCAAGTTAAGTGCAACAGTTGTTATCTGATACCAAGTTGAAGAGGGACTAGGCTGTTTGATAGTTGAGTAGTCTTCTTGGTCTTTGATTGATAGCTAAGGTCGCCTTAGCTAAATCCTCAGCTGTGAGAGTCTTGAGCGACTTACCTTTAGGAACGAACTCTCTAAGTAAGCCGTTGAAGTTCTCATTTGTCCCACGTTCGTATGAGGAGTAAGCATGGGCATAGTAAACCTGAACACCTTCTAATTCATTCAAGGAAGCGAACTCAGAACCATTATCAGCTGTAATGGATTTGATGGGATACTGCTGAATAAGCTCAGCTACCGCCTCGTTAAC
>NZ_JMLC01000011.1 GCF_000686605.1 Streptococcus sobrinus DSM 20742 = ATCC 33478
TTACGGTTGTTTTCATAGACTTTTTGAGCAAAGTCAGCTGAGTAAACCCCTTCAAACTTGCCTTTGCGTACCTGCTGGCTAACTTGTCCACGTTTGACTTCGTTGTTAATGGTTTGGGGAGCTTTGGCTAATCGCCTAGCCACTTCACGATGGGAGAGCCCTTCTCGTAACCACCGTTCAATCATTCTACGGTCTGCTAGTGTTAACTGTTTCCCTTTTGGTGTATAATAGTCTTGCATCTCAGAGTCCTTCTAATTGTTGTTGTGGTGATTACAATTATATCTCTCTGAGGTGTTTTTTTATACCCTTGTGCTGGCTAACTTCATTTTAGAACTTTCAAAATTATACAGGAATCAGAGGAAAAGCAGAAAATTATAAAATGACATTGTATTATTATTCATTTTGTGGTAAAATTATTAACAAATTTGTTAATAAAACAGGGCATGGGATGGATTTTTTGTTTCCTTTAATTTCCATTCCTGGCTATTTGAAATAGGAGTAAGCCTGTGAATTTTGATTTTTCTTTTTTACCCAAATATTGGGGTTATTTTAACTACGGTGTCTTGGTCACCGTGATGATTTCCGTTTGTGTGGTTTTCTTTGGGACCATTTTAGGGGTTCTGGTCGCCTTGGCCAAACGCTCCCATATCAAAATTTTAAATTGGTTGGTGAGCTTTTACGTCTGGGTTTTCCGAGGAACGCCTATGGTTGTGCAAATCATGATTGCCTTCCTCTGGATGAACTTTAAGAGTGCACCAACTGTCGGATTTGGAACAGTCGAGTTGGACTTCTCACGGTTGATTCCGGGAATTATCATCCTCTCACTCAACAGTGGTGCCTATATTTCTGAAATCGTCCGGGCCGGTATCGAAGCTGTCCCTAAGGGACAATTGGAAGCAGCCTATTCTTTAGGGATTAAGCCCGGCAAGACCATGCGTTATGTGGTTCTGCCCCAGGCCTTTAAGAATATCCTGCCAGCCTTGGGAAATGAATTTATTACCGTTATCAAGGATAGCTCGCTCCTGCAAACTATTGGGATTATGGAATTGTGGAATGGGGCCCAAACGGTTTTGGCGACCACCTATATTCCAATTGAGCCCCTGCTCTTTGCTGCCTTCTACTACCTCATGTTGACAACCGTCTTGACGGCTGGTCAGAAGTGGCTTGAAAGTCGTCTCGGGAAAGGACAAAAAGCATGACAGATACATTGATTTCTATTAAAAATCTGCATAAATATTTTGGTGAAAATGAAGTTCTCAATGGTATTGATTTGGAGATCCAAAAGGGAGAAGTTGTCGTTATCATCGGTCCTTCGGGATCTGGAAAATCAACCTTCCTGCGGACGATGAATCTTTTGGAAGTTCCTACCAAGGGGACGGTTAGTTTCGAAGGTGTGGATATCACGGATGCTAAAAATGATGTTTTCAAGATGCGGGAAAAGATGGGGATGGTTTTTCAACAATTTAACCTCTTCCCCAACATGAATGTCTTGGAAAATATTACCCTGGCGTCAACCAAGGTTAAGGGGCAAAGCAGGGGACAGGCCGAAGAGAAGGCCTATGAGTTGCTGGAAAAGGTGGGACTCAAGGATAAGGCTAAGGCAAATCCAACCTCACTTTCTGGTGGTCAGCAGCAACGGATTGCTATCGCCCGTGGCTTGGCCATGGATCCTGATGTCCTCCTCTTTGACGAACCAACCTCTGCTCTGGACCCTGAAATGGTCGGAGAAGTATTGGCCGTTATCCAAGACCTAGCTAAATCTGGTATGACCATGGTTATCGTCACCCACGAAATGGGCTTTGCCAAGGAAGTAGCTGACCGTGTCATCTTCATGGATGGCGGAATCATCGTTGAAGAAGGTAGCCCTCAAGAAGTCTTTGACAATACCAAAGAAGACCGGACCAAGGATTTCTTGGGCAAGGTCTTGTGAAGACAATAATAAAGTGGCTGGACCCCTCAGGGGTCCATTTTTTGATACAAAGGGTGGAGACCGAAGATGGTGGCAGACTCTTTGAAGTTCAAAACTTTCAACTGACAGCTCTAGCGTGGTCATATCTTGCTCCAAAATAGAGTTTCTTAGCAGATGATGTAAGTGCCGAGTGATACTTTCGATTCTACCTAGGTATGAGAGCAACCGGTTATGAGATAAGGAGCGAAGGATTCCAATCTTTTGAGCCTCTTTGAAATGATTCTAATCTTGCTAAAAGGCTTATTTGATAGGGTTTTCTATGGTATAATGTAGCCAAGAAAATTTCCAAATGGGTCGAGGAGGTCCAGATGATTTTGCAAGAGGCGGACTTGAACAAGTCCTACCAGGTTGCCAGTATTAACTTGCCAGAGGCCAGTCTGCGTCATCTGGCTAATTTGGGTCTCAAGGTGGGCACCAGTCTCAAGGTCCTTTCCAAGACCAAGACCAGTGCCATTATTGTTCTCAAGTCCAATCGTTTGGCCTTTGATACCTCCATTTTGGCCAATATTGACGTGACCGAGCTAGCGGAAGAGCAGGAGACCCTGCCCCTGTCCGCATTGGCGGTGGGTCAGTCAGCCTATATTGATAATATCTTCGCTGTCAATGAAGCCAAGCGTCGGCTTATGGATATGGGTCTGACCAAGCATACCAAGATTTATCTGCGGAAGGTCGCTCCTCTAGGAGATCCTATCGAAATTAGCTTACGGGGCTATGAATTGTCCCTGCGGAAATCAGAAGCCCAAATGATAAGCGTGGTCAGAAGCAAGGACTAACAAGATACGACAGAGCAAAGTCATCTAGTTACTAAAGCAACTGATGGCTAACGACAATTACTGGGGGAATTGCCTAGCTCTCTCTCTAATTCAAACCAGACAGTAATATCGACTGTCTGGTTCGATTGTCGCTAAGCCGTTAAGCACTTAAAAGATCTTAGGAAAGCTGACGAAGGTGGCTAACACTTAAGAAGCTTTGTATCTCAAGGTCGCCGTGGCTGTAAATTGACTAAAGTCAAAACAGCGACCTCTCTATTTTCACAGGAGTGTAGGCGAGTTCAATTGAGCAGTTTCACAAAGCATTAAAATGCTTGTTCAACCACGAGATTTTCTATGGAAAATCTCTAGCTCACTTACTAGTTTATGTGGATTGGTGTCATCGACCAATCTACATAAACGTCGCAATTAACCAGGAAGGAGCCAAGTATGACAGAAATTGCCCTTATCGGGAATCCCAATAGCGGTAAGACCAGTCTTTTTAACCTCTTGACGGGGACCAACCAGCATGTGGGGAATTGGCCCGGGGTCACGGTTGAGCGAAAGAGTGGCCAGGTTAAGAAATTACCTGATATAACCATTCAGGACTTGCCTGGGATTTATTCTCTGTCACCCTATAGCCCAGAAGAAAAGATTGCTAGGGATTACCTCCTCAGCAATCAATCGGACGCGGTCTTAAATGTGGTGGATGCTACCAACCTAGAGCGTAATCTCTATCTGACCATCCAGTTGATTGAGACAGGGATTCCAGTCACCCTGGCCCTCAATATGAGTGATGTGCTCAAAAGTCAGGGTCGGACCATTAATAGCGAGAAGTTGGCCTACCAATTGGGCCTGCCAGTCATCGCAACCAGTGCCCTAAAAAATACGGGCGTGGACAAGGCCCTAAGGAAGGCTAGCCAGACGACCAAGGCCAGTGTGGAGACCATCCAGTACCCAACCTATGATGATAAGTTTGAGGCGGCTCTCGCTCAAATCATTGAGGTGTTGGGACAGACAGTTCCTCAGTCCTCTAGTCGCTTTTATGCCATCAAACTTTTTGAGCGAGACCAACTGGTTGAATCCAAATTCAATCTCTCCCCCTTCCAAAAGCAGGAGATTGACGAGATTATCAAGATTACTGAGGAAGTCTTCACCGAGGACTCAGAGACCATCGTGGTCAACCAACGCTATGCTTTTATTGAGCGGGTCTGTAAAATGGCCCAAAGTCAGGATGACGATATCAAAATGACCCTGTCTGATAAGATAGACAAGGTGGTCACCAACCGGATTTTGGCTCTGCCAATCTTTGCCCTGGTCATGTTCATGGTTTATTACCTCTCCATTCAGACAGTGGGGACTATGGGAACGGATTGGGTCAACGATGTTCTCTTTGGCCAATACATTCCCAATCTAGTGACCAGCTTCCTGCAGGATTTGCATGTTGCTGACTGGCTCCAGTCCTTGATTGTCAATGGGATTGTCGCCGGAGTTGGTACGGTTCTAGGCTTCCTACCTCAAATTTTTGTCCTCTTTATCTGTCTAGGAATCTTGGAGGACATTGGCTACATGAGCCGGATTGCCTTTGTCATGGACCGGATTTTCAGGCGTTTTGGGCTTTCAGGAAAATCCTTTATCCCTATGCTGATTTCAACAGGTTGTGGGGTGCCAGGGATCATGGCTAGCCGAACGATTGAGAATGAGCGAGACCGGCGGATTACCATCATGACAACAACCTTTATGCCCTGTTCGGCCAAGCTCTCTATCATTGCCCTGATTGCCGGTGCCTTCTTCCCCAACAGCCCTTGGGTAGCTCCAAGTACTTATTTTATGGGTATGCTAGCTATCATCTTTTCTGGAATTTCCCTCAAGAAGACCTCCTTCTTGGGTGGCTATACCAGTCCCTTTATCATGGAATTACCTAGCTACCATCTGCCAAAAATCAGAGCGGTCCTCCGCTATGCGACTGGTAAAGCTCTTAGCTTTGTCAAAAGAGCTGGAACTATCATCTTTAGTCTGACGGTTCTGATTTGGTTTATGTCGTCCTATAATTTCACCTTCCAAGCGGTTGAGACGGACCAAAGTATTCTAGCTAGCATGGGACGCTTGCTGGCCTGGATATTTACACCACTTGGTTTTGGAAATTGGAAGGCGACCGTTGCGGCCATCACAGGTCTAGCGGCCAAGGAAACCGTGGTAGCGACCTTTGGAATTCTCTACCACAATCCAGATGCGACAGAGACTAGCAAGGCTCTCTGGTCCAGCCTCCAGGGCGATTATACGGCCCTAGCAGCCTATTCCTTCTTAACCTTTAACCTCCTTTGTGCCCCTTGCTTTGCGGCCATCGGAACCATTCGTCGGGAAATGGGCAATCTCAAATGGACCCTGCTGGCTATCGGTTTTCAAACTGGCCTGGCCTACCTGGTCAGCCTGGTCATCTACCAATTAGGTCTGGTTCTGCTTTATGGTCAAGCTTTCAGTTTCTGGCCTGGAATTGCCCTCTTGGTTCTGGCAAGCATGCTGTATTTCATTTTGAGAAAGCCCCGTCAGGTCAAGGAAGAGATCATTACCTTGGAAAACCTTCCTTTAGCCGATAAATTGTAAGAGGAGGTCTAAATCTATGTCAACTTATATTATTGCCGGCCTGATTGCTCTAGCGGTTATTGCCGGCCTGAGACATTACATCAAACAAAAAGGTTCTTGTGGCGACTGTGATTGTGCCTGCCCCATCAAGGATGAGATGGGCAAGGCCACAAAAATCAACCAGAAGAGTTCCTAATATCTGAAAGAGGACAGGCCCTAGTAAGTGTTCCTAGCCCATCCAGCCCTCTCTTAGAGCCCTTTCAGGCCATTCCAAAAGGAATGGTTTTTTGCTATAATGGGAGGGAGACAAAATCGGCATTGTGAAACAATCGATTTTGTAGTCCGCCCCCACAAAGTTGATTAGGTTTTCTCCAACAGTCTCCCAGACTGTTGAACCTACCCCTTGCCTGGTAGTTAAATAGTCCAGTGGACTATTTAAGGGGATGCCTAGAAATAGGAAAGCATCCCAAGATAAGAACTTTACCGCCACTTCGTTGGCATGTGATGGACTAACCGCTAAAGCGTCAAATCCATCATCACAAATCAACCACTGCGTTAAAGTGTTAAAGTTAACAAGATTGGACATGGAGAAATGATGGTGAGAGCCGTTGGAGTAGCATCTAGAGGGTCACATGATCCAGAAAGTGGGACCGACGTCGCTAGGACGCACTGGCAAACTCATCGTTCCAGCCAGATTAAATAAATAGTATTGGGAATAAGAATGACAGCGAAAATTATTGATGGTAAGGCCCTGGCCAAGAAAATGCAGGGCCAGTTAGCAGAAAAAGTAGCCCAACTCAAGGCCCAGCATGGTATCGTGCCAGGCCTGGTGGTGATTTTGGTCGGGGATAATCCTGCCAGTCAAGTTTATGTCCGCAATAAGGAACGCTCCGCCTTAGCAGCCGGCTTCACTAGCGAAACCGTCCGCCTATCGGATAGCATCAGCCAGGAAGAATTGCTTGCTGTCATTGAAAAATACAACCAAGATCCAGCCTTTCATGGGATTTTGGTCCAGTTGCCTCTGCCAAGTCATATCAATGATAAGCGGGTGATTTTGGCCATTGACCCCAAAAAGGATGTCGATGGTTTCCACCCCATGAACACCGGTCATCTCTGGTCTGGTCGTCCTCTCATGGTCCCTTGTACGCCTGCCGGAATCATGGAAATGTTCCGAGAATACCAGGTTGACCTGGAAGGTAAGAACGCCGTCATTGTTGGTCGCTCCAATATCGTCGGCAAGCCCATGGCCCAATTGCTCCTAGATAAGAATGCCACAGTCACCCTGACCCATTCTCGCACCCGTCATCTGGCTCGGGTTTGTAAGCGGGCGGATGTCCTGATTGTGGCCATTGGTCAAGGAAATTTTGTGACCAAGGATTATGTCAAAGAAGGAGCGGTGGTCATTGATGTCGGTATGAATCGTGATGACAATGGCAAACTAATCGGCGATGTCAAGTTTGACGAAGTCGCTGAACTTGCCAGTCTGATTACCCCAGTTCCTGGAGGTGTCGGCCCTATGACCATCACCATGCTTCTGGAACAAACCTACCAAGCAGCCTTGAGAAGTGTGAGCCTATGATTATTGATGAAGCACTCGTTAAAGATCTTATCCAGCCCCGTCCCCTTAAAAGTCATAAGGGGACTTTTGGCCGTGCCCTCCTCATTGGCGGTCTCTACCCCTACGGTGGTGCTATCATTATGGCTGCCTTAGCGACAGTCAATAGCGGAGCTGGTTTGGTGACGGTGGCCAGTGATCCCGCTAATATTTCAGCCCTGCATAGTCATCTGCCTGAAGCCATGGCCTTTGATTTGGCAGACTCAGCCCTTTTAACCCAGCAAATTCAGGCCAGCAATGTCATCCTGATTGGTCCAGGCTTGGGCACCTCCCCGCTGGCTCAGAAAACTTTGGCCCTTGTCTTAGCCCAAACTAGCCCAGAGCAGATCCTAATCATTGATGGTTCAGCCCTAGATTTGTTGGCAGAAAAGGACCAGATTGACTGGCCCACGCAGAAGCTTGCCCTGACACCCCATCAGAAAGAATGGGAACGCCTGTCAGGCATAGCCATTGCCCAACAAAACCAAGAAAATACCCAAACAGCCCTAGCCATTTTTCCTAGCCAAACGATTCTAGTGGCTAAGTCCCATAAGACGAGAATCTATGACCAGACTGGTCAAGTCGGTCAACTGGCGGTCGGAGGCCCCTATCAGGCAACCGGTGGCATGGGCGATACCCTGGCTGGCATGATTACAGGCTTTGTCGCCCAGTTCAGGGACGACCTCTTTGAGAGCGTGGCAGCAGCCAGCTACCTGCATTCAGCCATCGCAGATAGTCTTGCCCAGGATGCCTATGTCGTCCTCCCTACCAGCATCAGCCAGGAAATCCCTAGGTGGATGAAGCGGATGAGTGAGGAAAGCTAGGCGGGAGTGAAAAAGAAAACGTCAGCTCATCCTCAGCAAAACCAATTCAAGCAAATAAGCTAAACTCAGAAAGGGCAGGAAAGGAACTGCTCTTTTTTCTTTGCGACTGATGATAAAAAGGATGGCCAAGAGGCTTCCCAACTGAATTATCCAGAGCAGGGAATAAAGGTCCAAAGCTAGAGCTAGAAAGGCCAAATAATAGAGGTCCCCCTCTCCGATTCCTAAGGGTAGGATTTGAGCCAGAATGCCCAAGAGAAGAAGAACCAAGACCGGAGTATTGCCACCCTCAAGCAAAAACAAAGTGAGTCCCGCCAGCAAAATAATGACTAGAGGATAATTTTGGCCCTTGAGGTCGTAGAGGCTGAGCAGAAGGCTGACCAAAATCAAAAAGACCTGGGTCCAACTCAATAGCCCCGTCCAGCCCAGCCAAAAAGCAAGTCCAGAAGCCAGTTCTAACAGACAATAGCTGACTGGTAATTTTTCTCCGCAGAAACGGCAGGCAAAACCATTAGCAACTTCAGAAAGGATGGGAATTAAATCTCTGATAGCCAGAGCCTTGCCACAGTTGTCGCACTGGCTGCCAGGCCAAATGATAGATTTTTCCGGAAAGCGGTCCAGAACCAAGCCCAGAAAGGAGCCCAGACTGGCTCCAAGAAAGAATATTAAAAGTGTATCCATACTTATTAGTTCGAAAATAATTCAAATGGTTGCATATTTGTTGGGCTTGAGCTAGAATAAAGGTGTCAGAAGATAAGAATGATTCTAAATAAGAATTATCTGTCAACTGATTTTTTCTAGATAATCCATTTTAGAATGGGTTCTTTACAATACAAGGAGGTTATCTTATGTCATATTCTTTAGATACAATTGCTAAGCAAGAGGCCCAAGCAGCTGCTAGTCAATCTGGTTCTCGGCCAAAGACCAAGGCCGTTCTCAATCAGGCCGTTGCCGATTTGTCTAAGGCCTATTCCATTGTTCACCAAGTTCACTGGTACATGCGAGGCCGCGGCTTCCTGCACCTTCATCCAAAGATGGATGAATACATGGATGCCATCAATGCCAATCTTGATGAAATCAGCGAACGTCTGATTACTCTTGGCGGCGACCCTTATTCGACCTTGGCTGAATTTGACCAAAATTCTAATTTGACCGAAGAAAAGGGCACCTGGGATAAATCCATGGAAGACCATCTCAGTCGCCTGGTTGAGGTTTATAGCTACTTGGATAAGCTCTATCAAGTCGGTCTGGATGTTACAGATGAAGAAGGCGACGCTCCAAGCAACGATATCTTCACAGCAGCCCAAGCTGATGTTGAAAAGACCCTCTGGATGGTTCAAGCCGAACTGGGCCAAGCCTCAGGATTGGACTAAACTTACCCAATATAGATAGAATGGAACGACCTTAGGGCCGTTCTTTTTCATAGTCCGTATGGGTTTCTAAGTTTGAAAGAGGAAAGTACCCTCTCCGCCGGTCCAAAACTACAGGCTCTTAGCAAAGGCAGATCCCTCATCAGGGGGTGCTCCAATCTTCTGGAGCTTAAGTAGGGCCAACTCCCTACTCACGACTATCTGCCTCAATCAGAAAACATCTCCGAGAAAATTTCAGAAAACGCTTCCGGATGAGCTTGAAAGCGTTCGCTTTTTTTGGTACAATTTGCTTATGAAAACCTTGTATGATGTTCAGCAATTGCTCAAGCGGTTTGGCATAATCGTTTATCTGGGCAAGCGGCTCTATGATATTGAAATGATGAAAATTGAATTAGAGCGACTTTATCAATCTGGCCTAGTGGAGAAGCAAGACTATCTGACAGCTGAATTGATTTTGCGACGGGAACATCGCTTGGAAAAGCGAAGACTAGAAGAAGGGAATACGCATGACTAAAAAATTATTGGGAATTGACCTGGGGGGAACTACCATCAAATTTGGGATTCTGACAACACAAGGAGAAGTCCAAGAGAAATGGGCTATCGAGACCAATACCTTGGAAGATGGCAAGCACATTGTGCCAGATATTATCGAGTCTCTCAAGCATCGTCTGGCCCTCTATAACTTAAGCAAGGATGATTTTATCGGTATCGGCATGGGCTCGCCTGGTGCTGTTGACCGCAAGCAAAAGACAGTAACGGGGGCCTTCAACCTCAACTGGGCCAAGACCCAAGAGGTCGGTTCTCTTATCGAAAAAGAAGTTGGCATTCCTTTTGCCATTGATAATGATGCCAATGTGGCCGCTCTGGGTGAAGCCTGGACCGGTGCTGGTGGTAATAATCCTGACGTGATTCTGGTCACCCTTGGTACTGGTGTCGGTGGTGGCATCATCGCTGACGGCAACCTTATCCACGGGGTGGCTGGTGCTGGTGGTGAAATCGGCCATATCAATGTTCAACCTTTTGATGGTTTCGAATGTACTTGTGGTAACAAGGGCTGCTTGGAAACCGTTGCTTCAGCGACAGGTGTTGTTCGGGTCGCCCGTCTCTTGGCTGAAGAGTATGAAGGGGACTCACAAATCAAGGCGACTATTGATAATGGCGAAACGGTTACCAGTAAGGATGTTTTCCTTGCTGCCCAAGACGGTGATAAATTCGCCGATTCTGTTGTCGAAAAAGTGGCCTTCTATCTAGGCCTAGCAACCGCCAATCTGGGTAATACCCTCAATCCAGATTCCATCGTCCTCGGTGGTGGCGTTTCTGCGGCTGGTGAATTTCTTCGTAGTCGGGTTGAAAAATACTTCCTGCAATTTGCCTTTCCAGCTGTTAAAAGCTCAACCAAGATTAAGATTGCTGAGTTGGGCAATGATGCCGGTATCATCGGTGCAGCTAGCCTGGCCCGTCAATTTGCTTAAAATATGGGATTTGTCCGCCGACGCTTGGCGGACTTCTTCATTAGGAATTTTTTATTGAAATGAACTCGCCGACACCACTGTGGAAAAAGAAGAAGTTTCCTAGATGTTTAGCTTGCATCTGCGTCTCTTTCTCTATTTTCCTATATGGTGCTTAACGGCTCTCTATCTTGTAAAAGGAGAAATCAGTCATCATGTCACAAACGCTTATCAATTGGATTCTAGTCGCTATCATCCTCTTGGGCTTTTTAGCTTGGACGGTCGGTCGCTATTTCTGGCTCCGCCGTTCGGCCAAATTCATCAATAATAGCGACTTTCAGGACCTCATGCACCAGGGGCAAATCGTTGATTTGCGGGCTCCCAAGTCCTTTCAGGACAAGCATATCCTAGGGGCCCGCAACTTCCAAATCCAACAGTTCAAGGAAACCCTCTCTGCCCTGCGTAAGGATAAGCCAGTCCTTCTCTATGATAATTCACGAGGGCAGGCCATTCCCCGTGCCGTTTCTATTTTGAAAAAGGCTGGTTTTACTCAAGTCTACGTCCTTGAATCTAGCTTTGAAAGTTGGACTGGCAAAACCAAGTAGCCCCTAGTCAGCGTGCTTGAAAATTTTGAGGAAAATTTCGTTAAATTTTTCAAATTTATGTCTTGTCAGAGAAAAGCGACTATGGTATTATAAATAGGTAGCCGCTGTAGTTAAATGGTATAATAGAGCAATGGTAATGCTCCGTTCCGAGTTCGATTCTCGGTGGTGGCAGTCTAAGTGAGAGGGTTGAAACATTTGTTTCAGCCCTTTCTTGCTTTTTTATCATACTCAATAAAAAGCAAAATTTGATACTTTCTTAAAAGTGCGGACGCAAGCAAACTCCTCTCGGAGTTTCATTGCTAAATTTTGAGCCCAAGACTCAAAATTTCCGTTATTAGCAATAGCTGTGCTTGTTGCTAATAATACCACTTTGGCGAAAGTATCACTTTAGAATTGTTTCATTAGTTAAAGCTACATAGTAGTTTTTCAGATGTGATCGTGTTGAGGCAGTAAGATACTGGCTTTGAACTTTAAAGAGTATCAAAAGCTGGGACAGGGCCTAGCCATCTACCAATCAGGTGTCATCTGGCTAGCGTTCTTACATTTATTCGCACATAAGGAGGTGCTCATGGCAGTTCAAGATTTATGGTTGAAAAGAGATGGCTTTAAGATTTACGGGAAGTATTATTGCCCCGATGAGAATTCAGGCCAACTTCCCTTGATTATCATATCACACGGCTTTAGAGGTAGCCACCTAGGAACGCAGGCCTATCAAGCGGGTTATGCTGTCTATTCCTATGACTTTGTTGGTTCTGGTGACGGTTCCTCCAAGCAGAGCGATGGTGATTTCCTTGCCATGTCAGTTCTGACTCAGGCTAGAGATTTGCAGGCTGTACTTGAGCAGTTGCAGGAACGCCCCGAGATTGACCCTAAGCGGGTTTACCTCATGGGCGAAAGCCAGGGGGGCTTCGTCTCAGCCTATGTAGCTGGGCAAATTCCTCAGGAGATTGCTGGTCTAATTCTCATTTATCCTGCCTTTGTTCTTCAAGATGATGCCAAAAAACGGCTAGAAGACTTTGGACAAGGTCCTCAATCCTGCATGGTAATGGGAACCCAAATTGGTGCTATCTACAACCAAGATGCCCTTTCCTTTGATATTTACCAAGAATTGGCTGGCTATACCAAGCCGGTCCTCATCGTTCACGGAGATAGTGATAAGATTGTGCCCCTAGCCTACTCTGAGCGGGCTCAAGCAACCTATCAAGATGCCAAATTGCTAGTTTTTCCTGGGGCTGGTCACGGTTTTCATGGAGAAGATGTCCAAAGGGCAGCTCAAGCCATGCTCAACTATCTGGCTGAGCGAGAAGGAGGCGAGTAAGCTTGTCTGTCTTTTTACAGAGTATCTCGGGAATTGTTACCATCATTATTATGGTGGTTGTTGGCTATGTTTTGGCAAATCGGGGTTGGTTTGATGACAAGTCTTCCAGTTTGATTGCCCGTCTGGTGACCCAGATAGGCCTTCCTTGCTATATGATTGAGACCATTGTCGGTCGTTTTTCGGCCAATGACCTCAAGACTATGCTACCCCAGCTGCGGTATCCGGCCCTGTCCATGGTCATTCTTTTGGGGATTGCCATGGCCTTTGCCCAGATTTTTCAGGTCAAGAAGTCCCATCGGGGCCTCTTTACCTCCATGTTCTTTAACTCCAACACTGTCTTTGTCGGTCTCCCTATCAATCAGGCCCTCTTTGGCGATGCCAGTGTTCCCTATGTCTTGGTCTATTACATGTGCAATACGACCTTCTTTTGGACCATCGGTCTCTACCTGATTCAGCGTGATGGCGAGCTTGGTCGAGGGCTTAGCTGGAAGGACAGCCTCAAAAAGATTTTTTCTGCGCCCCTGCTTGGTTTTATGGTGGGCGTGGCTCTAGTCCTCTTAGGAGTCAAGCTGCCCCATTTTCTTTTGTCGGATTTGATTTATTTGGGCAATATTACCATCCCTTTGTCCATGATTTTCATTGGAATTTCTATCTCTAAGCTGGGCTTGTCCAAGCTCCGTCTGGGCAAGGATAATCTTCTTATCCTTCTAGGCCGTTTTGTCGTGGCTCCCTTGCTCATGACCTTCATGGTCATGCCAACCAAGATGCCTCATCTGATGAAGGAAGTCTTTATCATCCAGTCAGCCATGCCCGTTATGACCAATGCTCCCGTTGTCTCCAAGCTCTACGGGGCTGATGCGGATTATGCAGCTGTCATGGTAACAGAGACCACCCTCATGACCTTGGTTGTTATTCCAATATTGATGGTTTTATTAGGTTAAGTCTATGGTATAATGGGGCTTAGTATTTTATGAAGGAGTCGTCAATGACCTACGAACAAGAATTTTTAAAAGACTTTGAAGACTGGCTCAAGACCCAGATTCTGGTCAATGAAACAGCTATCAAAACCAGTCAGCAGGTCTGGGAAGAAGATGGCGACGAGCGGGCAAAAGAAGCGGTCATCCGCTATGAAAGCCGCCTGGATGCTTATCAGTATTTGCAGGGAAAATTTGCCAACTATCATCAAGGTAAGTCCTTCCACGACCTGCCGGAGGACTTGATGGGCAAACGAAGCTATTGAGAAACAGTTGAAAAAAGGCCTAAGCAGAAAACAATCTGCCTAGACCTTTGCTTTTTATCAAACAAATAGCAAATCATCCGCTAGATAATTTCTTGTGTCCGCACTTTTTAAGAAGTGTCAAAATTTTAATTTAACCCAATATTAGAAGAAGCTGGCTACTAAGTGAAAGCCAGATATAAGGACAGCCACCGGGTAAATAGCCAGAAGGATGTAAGTCCAAGTGGTATTTGGGATGAAGTAGAAGCGACTGACATTATTGAGGATATAAGCCTGACCGGTCTTGGGGTCTACCACCCGGCGTCAGCCCTCGTTTTTTAAGAGGGTCTTGCAAAAGATGTGATTGACTAGGGCACTGACTCCAAAGGCAAGTGCCGCTAAAAAGGCCACCAAGGACTTGAGCGGTCCGACAGACAGGTTGGCAGCCATTGAGCCAACTAGTCCGGAGGCAATACCGCCTGCAAAAATTGAAACGAGGAGCAAAAGTCCCTTACCACGCCAAATAATCATAAACTTTTCTCCTTTTTTTCGATAGTCTCTGTCCTCTTCAAACCTGTAAAGTTTTGCAGGGACAAAGTATTTCTTATCAAAGACTTAATCCGACTAATAGTCTAATATATTTTTTAAGAAATAAGCAAGGAAATTCCTTTGAACTAGATTACAATTCTGTAAAGAATGGCTTAGAATTGCCATTTCTAGGCTTTTTGGTGTTTATTTTCTGAAAAGAACCTGCTATAATAGTAAAAAAAGTTTTTTGGAGTTTAGAATGTCAAAAAAGAAAAATCGTAAAAAAGCACTGAAATTGCAAATGAAACGTCAAGGTCTCATCAAGGGCCAAGCTGCTCAAGAGACTGCAGCGGTCAAGCCAGCGGCTCCTAAGAAGCCAGCTCAAACGAAGGCCCAAGTCAAGTCAGCTCCTAAAGCAGAAGCGACTGATGTTTTTGCAGGTCTCAGTGCTGCTAAGCAAGCTAGTCTTGAAGAAGCAGGCTTTAAGTCACAAGCAGACTTTGCCAAAGCTTCTGAAAAAGATGTCTTAGCTGTCAAGGGCATTGGCCCAGCAGCTATTACTAGCTTGAAAGAAAACGGCGTTGTATTTGCTGACTAATCAAGAAATTGCAATATAAGCGGTAGTGGCTGATTAAAATTAAAAGCTTGCACTACCGTTCTTAATAGAAGTTTAATCCTATCTGGCACCATGCTGGATAGTTTTTTTGTTCTAATAGGAGAAAAGTTTAGTCCCTCACTTAGGAGATTGTTTAGACTGCCCCAACCTAAGCGACTTCAGTCCCTCGAAAAAATTGTGCTTTTCCTCGGATTTGGATAGCGAGGTGAGTAACCAGAGTGTAGGAAAATGTAAGATTTTTACGGTTGCTGATTGACAATTACTGTAAAAGGTATTAAAATATGAATAAACAAAAATAAGCATTCATTCATTTTTTTAAAATTTAAAAAGAAAGGAGCTTCCATGACTATCGACAAAAAACAGCAACTGAAAGCTGTTGCACACGAAATCTTCTCCCAGAAAGGCTATAAAGCGACGGGTATTTCAGAAATTACTAAGCGAGCTGGTGTAGCAGCTGGAACTTTTTACAATTATTATGCCGCCAAGGAAGATATTTTCCTTGATGTTTACATCGACGAAAATAATCGTGTGAGGCAGATTATAATGGATGATATTAATTGGCAGGGGGAGTTGCCAGAGGTGGTGGGTCAGCTCTTTGGGAAGTCGCGTAGCCTGGTTTCTACCAGTAAAATCATGTCTGAGTGGTACAATCCAGCCGTTTCCGAGTTGTTGCATAGCTACTATGATTCGGAGAAGGGCAGGACTGATAATGCTTTCCATCAGTTTTTGCAGACGACCTTCACTAAGCGGATGCAGGAAGCAGGTTTTACCGCTGAGAAAATCCAAGAGGTCTTCCAGGTTTATCAGCTCTTTTATTATATGGACATGCATATTACCGAGCAAGATTTTCCAAATATTAGTCAAACTATTGAAAGCCTAGCAACCTACTTTGTCAAAGGACTTTTGAAATAAGGAATTCCACTTCTTTATTTTTACAAAGATGTGAATGAATATTAAAATTTATTCATTCACATCCATCGAAGGGGATACGATTATGAATAAAAATGAATGAAGTATTGCAGGCCTTTGCCTTACGGTCATGGAAGCTTTGGTTCTTGTATGGAGGATGACAGAGTTCCCTGTCGGACTTAACCCTGATTTTATGTTTTTTGCAACAGGTGGGTGTCCTTCTGGCGTAGGCCTCTGCATGATTTCAGGTCTGCCTGCTATTTTTCAGGTCGGTGGTATCTGCCTAGTGCCCCTCGTTACTAAGTCTACATCTACAGTCTGCCGGATGTGTCTAGGATTGTTAAACTAATGGGCTTTGTACCAGTTATCGCTCTGACCGCTTGACTGTCTCTTAAGTTTTAGAAATAGGTGCTAAGGAGTAAGAAATGAAAGGACATTCTAAAATGCTAAAAATAATTCTAATATTGCTTGCTATCGGACTAGTAGGCTGCTTGATTACTTGGGGTGTGATTGCTTATCTGGGGCGTAGCCAAGCTTTGACCGTGAGGTCTATTGAAAACCCAAGTGGTGATCTTTATCTCATTCATCTCAAAAAGCCGAAAAATATGACTTGGGAGCCAGGCTCTTACGCTAAAGTTACCCTTCCTGAGGCCGAAGAAAGTGGGCAAAAGAGCCGATGGTTGACTCTGGCTTCCAATTCTGATGAGAATGAGATTCTCCTTCTCACTCACAAGGGTAGCAGTAGTTTCAAGAAGCATCTGACATCCCTGTCTGTCGGCTCCAAGATCAAAATTAGTTGGATAGAATCCTCTCTAAAAATTAAGGATAAGCAGACACCGTTGGTTTGCTTTGCTTCAGGTGTAGGAATTGCAGCCTTGCGTCCTTTGGCACTTAAACAGGCTGGCAAGCGTGAAATAGTCCTCAATCACTTAGATAAAGGCGTTAACGTTTTTGATGAAGAAATGAAAGGACTGGCTAATCAAGAATCCCTGTTCACTTATGACAGAAGCGCTAGTCTTTCTCAAAGCAAGGCTAGTCTTGAAAAAGCTGTGAAAAAATACGGAAACAGGGGCACTTATCTTGTGGCTGGTCAGCCAGATGATGTTAAGGCGATGAAGGCTTTTCTGGCTGACCAAGGTATTACTGCTGATAGGATTAAAAGCGAAACTTTCAGAGGATTGAAATAAGGAACAGACTCTAGGAAGAAAGTAAGAAAATTCCCTATCTATGCTTCAAACGGAATTGCAATTTATTGAAAAATCTGCTAGAATTAGAAAAATCAGAGGTGTTTTGAAACCCATTTGTTACAGAAAGCGGTCCTGCTGAGAAATCCGCACAGATGTCAAAACTGGTTGCTGAAAAATTAAGCGAAGCAGATAATTAAGTTGCGGACGCTAACCGTCCGAATTTGGGTGGTACCGCGGATTCATATTCGTCCCTGTCAGATTGGCAGGGGCGTTTTTCTATGGCACTTGGCGATGCTGTGAGAAGAGCCTAAGGGCATTGTGATACAGCTTGAACAGAACGAAAACGACCTTCCTTAATAGAATTGCTAAGCCCCTTGGAAAGAAGATTGATTATGAAAATTCTTGGAAAAATTGAAAATAGTCGGTTGCCAGATGTTGAAACTCAGCGACTCTTTCTAAGACACCGGACGGTGGCGGATGCCAAGGACATGCTGGCCTATGTCAGCCTGCCTGAGGTAGCCATCCCTGCGGCCTTTCCCTTGGTCGAAACCTTGGAGGATGAGATAAACTACATCGAGAAGTTCTATCCCCAGCGTTTGGTAGATGAAAAGCTGCCTGCTGGCTGGGGGCTGACTCTCAAGGGTCAGAATCGAGTCATCGGCTCGGTTGATTTTAACAAACGCCACGAAGATAAGGTGCTAGAGATTGGATATACCCTTCATCCTGACTATTGGGGGCAGGGCTATATTCCCGAGGCCTGTCAAGCCCTGTTGGAGATTGGTTTTGGTCAGATGAAGCTGGAAAAGATTCTTATCCATTGCTACGACTACAATCGCCAGAGTCAGAGGGTGGCAGAAAAGCTGGGCTTTCGCTTTCTTGAGGAAGGTGAGCCCATTGAGGATCCAGCGGGTCGCTCTTGCCGCAACTGGACCTACCAACTGACTAAGCAAGAGTGGGAGGCAAACAAGGGCAAGACTGAAATTTTAGAAGCAACCCGCCAGTTCGTCCAGAATGCTCTGGAGGGTGAAGCCAGCGGGTATGACTGGTGGCACATTGTTCGAGTGACCAATACGACGATGACCTTAGCTAAGCAAGAAAGGGCTGACCTCTTTATCTGTCAGATGGCCGCCCTCCTGCATGATATTGCTGATGAAAAGCTCAATCCTAGCCAGGAAGTCGGACTGAAAAAAGTGCGTGATTTCTTAGGAAGTCAAGGACTTGGCCAGGAGCAGATTGAGCAAATCATGGCTATCGTCGCCAACATTTCCTTCAAGGGTGGGAAGGAACCTGACCAACCTCTCAGCTTGGAAGGCAAGATTGTCCAAGATGCCGACCGTCTCGATGCCATCGGAGCCATCGGCATCGCCAGAACCATGGCCTATTCGGGCAACAAGGGCCGCCCCATCCATGACCCTAGCATGAAGCCCAGAGAAAATCTCACTTACGGGGATTACCGCAATGGTCAGGACACCGCCATCATGCACTTCTATGAGAAACTCCTCAAACTCAAGGACCTGATGAACACTCCAGCCGCCAAGCAAGTTGCCCAAGGCCGCCACGACTTCCTACAGACTTATCTGGAGCAGTTCTATGCTGAATGGAATGGGGAGAAGTGAACTTGTAAGATATTTTTACAAGTTTAGCAGATGAAACCATAAAGATTTTTCACAGGGCTGTAGGCGAGTTCAATTCCTTATTATGAATTATTTACTTACATTTAATAAAAGGTCTGAAAAGAGTAGCAATTGAAGATGTGCAAAATATGCACAAGTTGAACTGCTCGGAGTTTCCGAACAGTTGGTTAGGAAGGGGGAAAAGTAAATGGAGAATCAATCTTGGATTGCTATTTTATCACTTATAATAAGTATTATTACCTTGTTGAGGCAAGTACAACGAGATAGAAAAGATGAAAAATTTCAAGAGTACCAAAAGGAATTTGAAAAATATAAAGAAAGACAACGACTACAGGAAAAGCGTTCTGATGATTTGCAGTCACAAATAAGTAATCGTTCTGAGTTAATCCCTTACTTTTCTATAGATTATGCAAAATCAATGTTAGATTTAGGTACCATGGTGGTAGAATTGTTTTTTACAAATGTAGGAAAGGAGGCCGCGACAAATGTTGGAATAGTTGAGCTTAGGGAAGGTAAATATGGAGTTCCAATATACTTCGATACTGACTATATGGAGGGCGACGAGCCAATTCATTTTATTCACACCTATTTTAGTGAATATTTTGCAATGCCCAGAGAATCGATTTCTATAAAAATTTCAAGTAATGATAATAGTCAAAAGCAACTATACTTCATGAATTTTAAAATTCGATTTACTGATTTACTAAATAGGGTTTACGAACAGGAATTTAGGTTTGGTTATGATAATATGTTTGTCAACGGGATTAATAAAAACTCTGTATCTTATCCGCCAAAATTAATAAAAGACATAGAAAGGAATAATTAATAAATGACTAAACAACTTTCACCAAAATACAATCCAGCTGAGGTTGAGGCTGGGCGCTATCAGAAATGGCTTGACCAAGATGTTTTCAAGCCTTCTGGCAACAAGAAGGCTCACCCTTATTCTATCGTGATTCCACCACCAAATGTTACGGGTAAACTCCACTTGGGCCACGCCTGGGATACGACCCTGCAAGATATTATCATCCGCCAAAAACGCATGCAAGGCTTTGATACCCTCTGGCTGCCTGGTATGGACCACGCCGGAATTGCCACTCAGGCCAAGGTTGAAGCTCGACTGGCTGAGTCTGGTATCTCTCGCTATGACTTAGGTCGGGAAAAATTCCTGGACAAGGTCTGGGAATGGAAGGACGAGTATGCCTCAACCATCAAGGAGCAGTGGGGCAAGATGGGAATTTCCGTTGATTACGCTCGCGAACGCTTCACCCTTGATGAAGGACTCTCCAAGGCGGTTCGCAAGGTATTCGTCAAGCTCTATGAAAAGGGCTGGATTTACCGGGGCGAATTTATTATCAACTGGGATCCTAAGGCTCGCACTGCTCTCTCTGATATCGAGGTTATTCACAAGGATGTTGAAGGCGCCTTCTACCACATGTATTACATGCTGGAAGATGGTTCACGTGCCCTTGAGGTCGCAACCACCCGTCCAGAAACCATGTTCGGTGATACCGCTGTCGCTGTCAATCCCAGCGATGAGCGCTACAAGGATTTGATTGGGAAAAATGTTATCCTGCCAATCCTCAATAAGCCAATTCCAATCGTAGCTGACCAACATGCGGACCCAGAATTTGGAACAGGGGTCGTTAAGATTACCCCTGCCCATGACCCTAATGACTTCGCTGTCGGTCAACGCCACAACCTGCCTCAAGTCAATGTTATGAATCCTGATGGCACCATGAACGAATTGGCCGGTGAATTCAATGGTATGGACCGCTTCGAGGCTCGCAAGGTCGTTGTCAAAAAGCTAGAAGAAATCGGTGCCCTGGTCAAGGTTGAAAAGATGACCCACTCTGTTGGTCACTCCGAACGGACTGGTGTCATGGTCGAACCCCGCCTATCAACCCAATGGTTCGTTAAGATGGACCAGTTGGCCAAGAATGCCATTGCCAACCAAGCGACTGATGATAAGGTAACCTTCTATCCACCGCGTTTCAACGATACCTTCCTCCAATGGATGGAAAATGTCCACGACTGGGTAATTTCCCGTCAACTCTGGTGGGGTCACCAAATCCCAGCCTGGTATAATGAGGCTGGCGACATGTACGTTGGCGAAGAAGCCCCTGAAGGTGACGGTTGGGTGCAGGACGAAGACGTGCTGGACACTTGGTTCAGCTCGGCCCTCTGGCCTTTCTCAACCATGGGTTGGCCTGACGAGGAGTCCGAAGACTACAAGCGTTACTTCCCAACCTCAACCCTAGTTACCGGCTACGACATTATTTTCTTCTGGGTTTCTCGGATGATTTTCCAATCCTTGGAATTCACCGGTCGCCGTCCTTTTGAAAATGTCCTCATCCACGGTCTCATCCGTGACGAGCAGGGCCGCAAGATGTCCAAGTCTTTGGGCAATGGTATTGACCCGATGGATGTTATTGATAAATATGGTGCTGACGCCCTGCGTTGGTTCCTGTCCAACGGTTCAGCTCCGGGCCAAGACGTGCGTTTCTCTTATGAAAAAATGGATGCCAGCTGGAATTTCATTAACAAGATTTGGAATATTTCCCGCTACATCCTTATGAATAATGAAGGCCTGAGCTTGGATGAAGCCACAACCAATGTTGCCAAAGTAGTAGCAAGCGAAGCAGGAAACGTGACAGATCGCTGGATTCTCCACAACCTCAATGAAACCATCGCCAAGGTCACCGAAAACTTTGACAAGTTTGAGTTCGGTGTGGCTGGCCACATTCTCTACAATTTCATTTGGGATGAATTTGCCGACTGGTATGTCGAGCTGACCAAGGAAGTCCTCTACAGCGATAACGAAGCGAAAAAAGTCATCACCCGCTCCGTTCTCCTCTACACCCTGGACAAGATTCTCCGCCTGCTCCACCCAATCATGCCATTTGTCACCGAAGAAATCTTCGGCCAAATCTCAGATGGCTCCATCGTGGTTGCCGACTATCCGACTGTCAACCCAGCCTTTGAAAATCCGGAAGCCCACAAGGGCGTGGAAAGCCTCAAGGACCTGATTCGTGCCGTTCGTAATGCGCGTGCCGAAGTCAATGTTGCGCCAAGTAAGCCAATCACCATGCTGGTCAAGACCAGCGATAGCGAGCTGGAAGCCTTCTTCAAGGCCAATGTCAACTATATTAAGCGCTTCACCAATCCAGAGCACCTGGAAATTGGAAGCAGACTTGAAGCGCCTGAGCTCTCCATGTCAGCTCTTATCTCTGGTGCCGAAATCTTCTTGCCGCTCGCAGACCTGCTCAACGTCGAAGAAGAATTGGCCCGCCTCAACAAGGAACTGGCCAAGTGGCAAAAGGAACTGGATCTGGTTGCTAAGAAATTGGGTAACGAACGCTTTGTCCAAAACGCCAAACCAGAAGTTGTCGATAAAGAGCGACAAAAACAAACCGACTACCAAGCTAAGTATGACGCGACTAAAGAGCGGATCGCAGAGATGGAGAAGTTGGAGAAATAAGGCTAAATTCTCAGACTAAGTTCTAGGTGTCTTAAAACTGGAATTAAGTCTGAGAAAATAGCGTTAAATCAACAGAATTCAGTCTCAGACTAAGTTCTGTTTTTTTATTTGGAGGCGTTATTTCACATTTCCTAAGCAGAAAAAAGCTCTAAAAAGGGTACACGAAAGCACCTGGCTCTGAGACGTCTCAAAGTAAGTTCTAGTTTACTGGAATTTCGGATGGGACAAGTTCCTTTCTAGATTTTAGATGGTGTTAATTATTTTTAGGGCTTAAATTACTTGTCTAATAGTTTAGGAGATTGACGGACATCTTCAGGGTCAATTTTGGAAATTCCCAGCAAAGCAGGGATTTCTTTCCCAAAGGTGAAGGCGAAGAGCTCATAGGCCGATTTCCCATTCAAAGAGTGTCTCTTTACGCTGTTGATATGAGATATGAGAACAGATACGATTGATGTCTTCCCGTGTCAAGTCGTCAAAAGAGCTCCCCTTAGGCAGAATATCTCTAATGAGGGTGTGATTCTTTTCAATCCTAGCTTTCTGGTCAGAGCGATTAGGCTCACAGAAGAAGAGTTTTAGTTCTCCTCTGACATCCATTTCAATGTCATCCACTCTGGCGAACTCTCCTGCGTTATCCGTCAAAATGACAGGGAAGATTTCAAAGAAGTCAAAACCTGCTTCGAAGAAGGCATTCTTGATAGCGTAGAGGTGCTTGACGACTTCTAGAGCAGATTTATTATCCAAGAGCCTAGCAAAAAGGAAGTTACAAAAAGAGACAGTGAAGGTGAGGAGTACCTTCCCACCAATTCGGCCAATGACAGTATCCATTTCCAGCCAAAAGGATAAGCCTTGGTTGGAAATGGATACTTTTTAAAATCGTTGTAGGAGCGCCCTCGCTTCACTTTCTTAGGAATAGGTGGTAGTTCTCTTGTACGACGCTTTCTGAACTTGACGACACGTGGGAAGTCAATAGGCTTGGCAGAGAGGTGGCCTTTCTCTAAGTAGCGGTAAATACTAGCTCTAGAGACTGATAGGTCGTTTGAGGCGATGATGTGGTTAAGGTGTTGTCCGTTCTTAATAGCCGAAGATACGACCTTATCTATGTGGTAGAAAGTCTCTTTATTTAGTGCGACCCCAGAACGACTTTCAGACAGCGTGGCTTCATAGTTGGCCTGAGCCTTCTTAGCGTAATAGAATTGCTTGTTGTAGCCGCAATCCTTTCTCTTTTTAGGGCAGGCATTACAGACATAGGGAGCTTTCTTGAGTAGTGGGCAGGTATCACAGTTAGACTGGACAGATGTTTCTTTGATGAAAAGATTTCTGCGAACCTCTTTAGAGATGGTTGAAGGGTCCTTTTTAAGCTTAACTGCGATGTCACAAAAAGGCAGGTGTTGTTCAATTCCCATTTGAATATCAGTTCTATCTGAGAGAGTTAAGTGTTTGTTTTTCATAGTCAGATACCAACTTGTCCCAAAGAAAGTTCTACCTTATTTCTCTGTCTCAGACAAATTTCTAGTTTTGAACATTAACTTGAACTTACTTTGAGAACTTAGGTTGGAGAAATAAGTATATTTAATAGCTAAAAACGTTAGTAGATGCTAGCGTTTTTTGATATAATGTGGCTATATAAACTATATTTGGTGAGAAATATTATGGCAAATAAGCATAATTATCAATTTAAATTAAATGTTCAACCGCATATTTTAAAAAAGTATTTTGAAAATTTAGATAAGTTAAAAAATCAGGTTATTCCAAATATGATTTTTAATTCGTATAATAATTTATTTTCTGATCCTGTTATGTCAGAAAAAGAATTGTTTTTTGATATTGAACAAGATTATAAGCAAATTTTAGAGTCCGAAGACTACCAATTACTAATTAAAGTCACGGATGAATTAGCACTTGAATATAAAGAAATAACATTTATTTTCAAAAATGGAGGAGGTATCCATTATAATCCAGAGTATCTAACTAAATTGGAAGAAGCGATTGAAATAAGAAAGCAAGTCGTTAGTAAATTTAATGTTTTAAATCAAGCGAAATTTAATTTTACAACGAGTCAAGCTTATGAAGAACTTGAAAGAGTTTATGATTTTAATATTAATTCTGAAATCGGTAAAGGTTTGGATCACTTACGAAAAGTAAGGAAGTTAATACTATACCTTGAACTGGAAGTTCAAAAGGAAGCGGAAAATATAAAGGTTAGGTATTCATTTAATAACGAAGTATTAACGATTGAAAATGTTACTAAGTTTGAAGCTCTGGATACCTCTAGAAAAATTGAGAGACAAATTAATGACAGTAAAGATAAAATTGGTAATATAAAGATTAATCCCATCTATGAATCTATTTCCTTAAATATAAAAGACTCAACTAGAACTATAGAAATTATTACTACATTCCCAAATGGAAATACAGATGATGAATTAGAGCTCCTTCTACAAGTCTCTGAGGAAACAAAAGCCAAGGAAGTGAGAACAACGTTAGTCGCTTCAGATGAAAGTGAGAACGAAAATTTTGTAATTGGAGCTAAAAAACTAATTGGGCTTCCTGCTAAACGTGGATATCTATCAGATATTAGAAGTAATGGTGATACAATTATAAATATTTATGAATCAAGAATAAGAATTGAGTAATTTTATCATGGAAAAAAATCCTATTATAATAATTTATTTAGCTAGAAAAAACCTTCTTCCTATTAATCTATGGGTATCGTTTGCTTTATTTGTAATATTGCTTATAACGATTACTTTCGTAATTCCTGATAATATTATATTTATAGATTACAATGTTCTAGATACTTCTCAATTTTTACTTATTTCATGTTCGGCATTGACTTTTATATTATCTATGTATACGTTTGGAAGAGAGGTCTACACAACTAAAGATTTTGCACAAATTTATTTAAAAAATAAGAATGTCTATTATGGATACTTAGCAGACTATTTATTCCCAGCGTTACTGTGGTGCTTGATTGCCTTTTTATCAGTATGTAAACTAATTGTTGTAATGAATATTTCTGTTTGGTTGTTAGATTTATTAAGAATAATTTTTATCTCAATAACATCATTAGCAATGATTACCACAATTACATTAGTAATTCATAATATGAATAGAGTATCCAATAAAGTAGTAATTGAAAGTAAGCAATTAGAAAAAGAATGAAAATTTAAACGCTTCTCTTAATTGTAGGTTTATGGTTTTCAAATTATTTTATTATTTGATATCCTAATTAAAATCCTTTACTCTAAAATTGGAAAAAATGCTGGGTGCTGACCCAACCAGTTAGGGGGGCTGTTTTTCTGTACTGCTTTTACATAAAACAAATTTTTCTCTTAATCATAGAAAAACAGGAATAGGGGTAATTGTTATGCCAAAATCTCGTGATAACCTTATCATCCTTACGGATAAAAATGGAATTGATCAAAATGAAACGTACAATATTTTAAACTGCCAGTACAACAAGAAGAGAAGAAACTATGAAATTATTTTTAGGTCAGACTCAGATAAAATTTATTACTATAGACCAGAGAGGGTAGATATCACCCAAAAAGGTAAAGTATTAGCTCCGGAAGATTATAAAATTTCCAAAGTAGGTGGGGAGTTCACTTTTTTTAATATAAAATCCATATTAAAATATGAAGGACGCAAGGATGTTTATTATCTAATTGAGTATAAAAGCAACAAAGGAAATGACATTCGCTTTTATAAAGGGAGTGAACTATATATTACCCAATCTAGTCTTGCAAATCCAACTAGTAAACGGGTTTTTAATTATTTAAAAGATATCGCTCAGCTGAATAGTTTGAAAAATCCTGAAACAGAAGAACAGATACTTGCTAAACGGTATGCAAATATGTCTTTTTTATCTCCTGAAACAGCTTTGTCATTGTATATAAATCCATCAAAATTGAGGGAACGTCAAGGTTTTAATGGTCAACTGATATTTCCTTTCGGTTGTAACCGTAGTCAGTATGAAGCGACAAAAAATGCTTTTGAAAATCAAATTAGTGTAATTCAAGGTCCACCAGGTACAGGTAAAACACAAACTATTTTAAACATACTTGCAAATATTTTGCTGCAAGGTAAAACGGCCTTGGTTGTCTCCAATAATAATGCAGCTATAGAGAATGTCTATGAAAAATTATCAGATTCTCGCTACCAATTAAGCTTTCTATCTGCATATCTAGGAAATTCTGACAATAAAGAGAAATTTATCAAACAACAACAAGATTTTTACCCAGACTTGAAGTTGGTTAAAACGGTTGATAGAGAGTCTTTTTCTAAGATATTCAAGAATATAGATGTGATTTTTCGCCTGCAGGAACAGATCGCAGGGCTCAGGCAAGAACTCTCAGATTTAGATTTGGAGTATCAACATTTTGAAGATTATTTTAAAGGACAAAAGGTTGAGCCACTAACCTTACACCTTAAGTCTTCTCGTAAAATTTTATCTTTGTGGCAGGATTGTGAGGCAATACACAAAAGTTATACCAAAACGAATCTTTTCTTTAAAATTAAGAGCTTTTTCAAATATGGAATTCTGGATTGGGCATTTTATCAGCAAGATATTGCAGACCTGACAGTCAATTTTCAAAATCTTTTTTACAAACTCAAGAAAGAGGAGTTGCTAAAAAAGTTGGAAGAGAAACAAGCGAAAATGATCTCGGTAGATGGAGAGGGGCATTTAGTGCGCTTGGCAGATGAATCAATGATTCTATTAAAATCTGTCTTATCACAAAGGTACCCAGCTTCTTCCAAACGACAACACTATGAGGTGGATGATTTATGGAAAAATTCGCAACAGTTTTTGAAAGATTATCCTATTGTTCTGAGTACAACTTTTTCCTCAAAGACAAGTTTAGGTGGGGATGTCATTTATGATTATTTAATTATGGATGAGGCTTCACAGGTTGATATTGCTACAGGAGCCCTAGCACTGTCTTGTGCTAAAAATGTTGTTGTGGTTGGAGATGTTCATCAATTGTCTCATATTGTAAAGACAGGGGATAGGAAGCAGAGTGAACAGGTTTTTCAAAAATATAATTTATCCGAAGGGTATCGTTTTACCAATAGCTTTTTACAATCTATCCTAGATGTTCTACAAGATTGTCCTCAAACTTTGTTGAGAGAGCATTATCGCTGTCATCCTAAAATTATCAATTTCTGTAATCAAAAATTTTACGATGGTGAACTAATAGTAATGACTGAAGATCAAGGTGAGGAGAATGTTCTACGGGCAATCCGTACACCTAAAGGGAATCATGCTAGGGCTCATTATAGTCAAAGAGAAATAGATATTATCAAAAAGGATATTCAATTAAATTATCCTATTAATGAAAATAATACTGCTGTGATTACCCCTTATCGGAATCATGCTAATCAGCTTAATGAGCAAATTGAAGAATTGGATAGTGACACGGTACACAAATTCCAAGGAAGAGAAAAAGACGCTGTTATCCTTTCGACGGTTGATAATGTTATTACACGATTTACGGATAATCCAAATCTAATGAATGTTGCGGTATCTCGAGCTAAAAAGAACCTCTTTCTGGTCATGACGGGTAATGAACAGTCGCCCGATAAGAACATTAGTGATTTATTAGGTTATATCGATTATCATAACTTTGAACATCGTGAAAGTCCGATTTATTCTATTTTTGATTATCTCTATAAGCAGTACGAACAGGAGAGGGAGAGATTTTTCAAAAAACGTCAGAAAATATCCAGATATGACTCAGAAAATTTAATGTGGAAGCTACTGAATGAAATTCTGAAAAAGGATGGATATGACAGTATCGAAATTATACACACCTATCCTGTTCGACAAATTATCAAGGAAAAATCTCGGCTGTCGGAAGATGAAAAAATCTATATTTCCCAACCTAATACACATGTTGATTTTGCACTATATAATCATGTAACTAAACAAATTGTCTTAGCGGTGGAGGTGGATGGTTATAAATATCACAAAAAGGGCAGCGAACAATTTAAACGAGATCGAAAGAAAGATGCTATTTTTGAAAAATATGAGATACCTCTTGTGCGTTTTAAAACTAATGGTAGCCAGGAAGAAGAGCGCCTACACAAGGTTTTGAAAAAGATACTTTCTAGTGAACAAGGTATAAGAGAATAATTTTTTATGAACTTTAATAACTATTCGACAAAACTTATATAAAGTTATATAATAAAACAGAAGTTATATAAACTTATATAAGAATATAGAAGTTACTCGTTGTGCTAGTTAATCAGGCATAAGCCTTAGAATACTTCAAACTCAGCCCAAATTCATTTTGACTATTTTCTAGCATGAGTGAATAGATGAGTAAAATAGCTTCTACTCTAAACTGTAATGCCCGAAGGTTTCGACAGCGTAAATTCTCAATGCCAAACTGTTCTAAGCTCGAAAAGACGGTTTCAATCGGTTTGCGCAATCGGCTAATTTTATAGTTCTCAAACCAAGAATAGTCCGCTATATTTTTCCTGAGTTGAGAAATTAAGGTGATACCACAATTGGCCAACTCTTTCTTAACCTGCTTGTCAATATAGCCCTTGTCTCCATAAATCAGTGGAATAGAGCTGTGTTCCAGTAATTGAAAAGCCACTTGGCTATCGTAAACAGAGGCTGACGTTACTACATAATCCAAAGGAAAGCCCCTATCGCTGACTAAAACGGAGAACTTCACCCCGTAGTAGTGAATCTTCTTCGTGGCGTTGTATCCGATGTTAGCGACTTCTGATAAAAGGCTAGCTCTTAGATTACGGATGGGATGACATAAGGCACAGGGAAAACTGTCAATCAGGCCAAATGAAGAGGTCTCACAAAGGGAGGATACCATAAAGTAGCGTATGCGTTGGATGCTTTGGGAAAGGTTTTGACAAATCCGACAAAAGCGGGAACGTTCTGGAAAGTCATCTGGTTGCTTTTGTAAGTGAACGTTTCGCCGATGCCTCACGCAGTAGGGAACGAAGCGGTCATAAAGTGTACTCACTTTTGTTAGCAAAACTGAAAAAATATCTTGTGTTTGATGTGGATTTGCGAGATAATAGTCTTGGCTTTGCCTATCATTCCCTCATTTCGTGGTTGTTCTGAGTTTATGATAGGCAAAGTTTTTTATTTTGGCTAGTGTTAACTAGCACAACGGGTAGAAGTTATAAAAGGAGAAAAAATTATGGAGAGTAACCCTTTTACTTTGGGCTTTGGGAAGACTCCGCATACCTTCATTTCCCGTACCTCGGAGATACAAAATGTCATTGAGGATTTTAATTCGGACTTGCCTGCTTCGCAGTCTTATTTGATTACCGGGGTGCGTGGTTCAGGAAAAACAGTGACCATGACAGCAATTGCCAACTCTTTGAAAGAAGAGGAGGAGTGGATAATTATTAACCTCAATCCCAATCGTCCTCTTTTGGAGACTTTAGTTGCCAAGCTTTACGATCAGCCAGATTTGCAGCCCTTGTTTATCAAAGCCAAGTTTAATTTATCCTTGTTTGGATTAGGGGCTTCCTTTGAGAAGGTGGCACCGGTTAGTGATATCGAAGTGGCCTTGGAGAAGATGCTAAATCAGGTTAAGGAAATTGGGAAAAAGGTCCTAGTGACCATAGATGAGGTGACCAAGTCAGAAAATATTAAGATTTTCACAAGTAGCTTTCAGCTCCTAATCAGAGAAGACCTGCCAATTTTTCTCTTAATGACCGGTCTTTATGAAAATATTCATGAACTCCAGAATGACTCTACCCTGACCTTTCTTTACCGTGCCCCAAGAATTAATCTCGAACCTCTGGATATGGTATCCATCAAGAATCGCTATAAGGAGATTTTTAAAATTCCTGCTAGTAAGGCTAAAAGAATGGCTGAACTGACCAATGGCTATTCTTTCGCCTTCCAGACCTTGGGTTATCTATGTTGGAAGAATAGAGAATTCTTGGAGGATGAGACGGCTCTATTACCTGCCTACGACGACTATCTCCAGAGTTATGTTTATCAAAAATTATGGACAGAACTTTCTCCTCAAGATCGTAAGGTTTTGTCGATCTTATCCGATGAGAAGCTAACTAAGGTCAAGGAGCTAAGAGAGCAACTGGGTTTTAGCTCCAGTATGATGTCAGTTTACCGAGACCGTCTTAAACGCAAAGGCCTGATAGATGTTAGTAGTTACGGTTATGTCTCTCTAACACTCCCCCGTTTAAACCGCTATATTTTAGATTATGAAGAGTTATAATTTTCCCTGTTTCTTCAATATTCAATTTCCCAAATAACCGACTAGCTCAGTAAGCTAATCGGTTATTTCTTTGGTAGTCGCTGCTCATAGTGAGACCAGGCAGACCAGATTTTAACAAGTTTTTGCTTTTTTAAATGCTATATACGACTCTGTGTTGAACATTGATACGCATGGAATAGATTTCTTTATTTTTGGGATTTAACTTTTCCATACGTCTGACTCGGTTGTAAGGATTTTCCTTGAGAATAGCGACAATTTCATTAAAATCCTCTTTTAGTCTTACCTGCTCTAATTTCGGAATATCATCTCGTTTGACAAGTTTGTGAGGAGCCACAATCCATTGACTCATAGGGCATCCTCTAATGAAAAGTCGTCTTTGGTTTCATTTTCCATACGGTCAAGAACTGTAGACAGAACACCAGTATTTTCAAGGTATTGTAGCTCTTTAAGGGCACGGTAGTCTGCTAAGGACATGAGAACCACTCCATCACCTTCATTGCCAACAGAGATTTCCAATTCCTCGTGGTTTTCAATTACTGATTTGGTGACATTGTAGATATCTTTTCTAAAACTTGTAAGATTCATTTCATTCTCTCCTCTCCAATCTCTATTTTCATTCTAACGTACCTTTTTGACGTACGTCAGATGTTTGAGTAATTCTTATGGGGAATTAACAAACCCATAATATTTGATATTCTTTAAGTCCCTTGCAATAAGTTCTAAGTTATAAAAAGAATAAGAGATAGAATCCGCCCATAATGCTGATAGTTAGAATTTGATTAGTCACCGATTAGAGAAAAGCTAGTCGGTTATTTTTTGCTAGTCATTGTTCACAGTGAGACTATAGTAACTATATTTTAAATAAATTTTCCGAAGTTTTGAGTGCTCATTCCCTTTCACAAGTTTATCTACGCCTCTTTTAAAAATGACCTATCAAAGCCTTTCGATTGTTTACTTTAGTAAACTATGTAAAGTTATATAAACTTATATAAGAAACCGAAAGTTATATAACATTTTCCTCAACCTTACAAAATTGTAAGGTTCCTGGCTAGATTTGTAAGTGTGGTGCTGGCGATTTTCGATAAACTAGAGACAGAAAAGTTAAAGGGATTCTTTTATGAAAATGAAGTCCGTATATTTTAAGCTATAATAGTTAGAAAGAGGTTTGTTATGCTATTAGAGATAAATCATTTGGAGAAGGTCTTCCGCACGCGGTTTTCCAAGGAGGAGACCAGAGCCTTGCAGGATGTCGATTTTAAGGTTGATGATGGAGAATTTATTGCCATCATGGGCGAGTCGGGGTCAGGTAAGACCACTCTACTTAATATTCTGGCGACCTTGGAGAAGCCAACCAAGGGGTCGGTTATTCTGGGTGGTCAAGATATTACTAAGATTAAGGAAAGCAAGTTGGCCAGTTTCCGGCTGAAAAATCTGGGCTTTGTCTTTCAAGAGTTCAATCTCCTAGACACTCTTTCCGTGCGGGATAATATCTTCCTGCCCTTGGTTCTGGATCGCAAGGGTTATCAAGAAATGGAAAGGCGTTTGCAAGATATTGCAGCAACTCTGAGGATTTCTGACCTCCTAGACAAGCGCCCCTTTGAGCTATCTGGTGGTCAAAAGCAACGGGTAGCAGTAGCCCGCAGTCTCATTACCAATCCGCAAATACTTCTGGCTGATGAACCGACCGCAGCTTTGGATTATCGTAATTCCGAGGATCTGCTTAATCTTTTTGAAACCATCAATGAGTCCGGTCAGACCCTGCTCATGGTGACCCACTCAGCCAATGCTGCCAGCCACGCTAAGCGCGTGCTCTTTATCAAGGATGGCCGCATCTTTCACCAGTTCTACCGCGGAGAGAAGAGTAATCAGGAGTTCAGTAAGGAAATCTCCCTGGCCATGTCAGCCTTGTTAGGAGGTGAGTAGGATGTTCTACCTCAAACTAGCCAGTCGCAATCTGAAAAACTCCCTAGGACAGTATGGCCCCTTCATGTTGGCCAGCCTCCTGCTCTTTTCTCTGACTTGCTCAACCTTCTTGATTCTCCTTAGCCCTATGGGAGAGGGAATGAGTACGGGGGCCATGACTCTGGTGCTAGGAGCCATTGTTCTATCTATTTTCTCCCTAATCATGGAGCGCTACAGTTATAAAATTCTGCTCAAGCAAAGGAGTCGTGAGTTTGGCCTCTACAATATCCTAGGGATGAATAAGCGTCAAGTTGGCTGGGTCGCCACACTAGAACTGGGCATCATTTTCCTCAGCCTCATGGTCTTTGGCATGATTTTCAGCGGGGTCTTTGCCAAGTTTCTCTACCTGATTTTTGTCAATATTGTCGGCTATGATAAGCTCAATTTGCAACTGACGGTCCTTCCCTTTATCCTAACCTTTATTATATTTAGTTTCATCTTTTTCATCTTAGAGCTGACAGCCCTCCGGTATATTCGAAAGTCCTCTCCTTTGAATCTCTTCTCCAAGCAGGAGCAGGGAGAAAAGGAACCTCGGGGGAATATGATCCTGGCTGGATTGGGTGTTTTATCCCTAGGTTACGCTTATTATTTAGCAGTCACTTCCAAGGATTCCTCTGCCCTAGCCGTTCTCTTTCGTTTCTTTTGGGCAGTTCTGCTGGTCATTGCGGGCACCTATCTCTTCTACATCAGCTTTATGACCTGGTACCTCAAACGCCGGCGGAAGAATAAGGCCTATTACTACCAACCCCAGCACTTTGTTTCCACCTCCCAGATGATTTTCCGGATGAAGCAAAACGCTAGCGGTCTCGCTAGTATCACCCTTCTGGCCGTCATGGCCTTGGTGACCATCGGCACAACGGTCTCCCTCTACAGCAATACCCAGTCAGTAGCGGATAGATATTATCCAAAGGAAATTCGCATTTCTTATCATACAAAAGGCGATGAAGGTCCCAAGCTCTTCAAGCATGATGTTTTGGATAAATTAGGAAAGTCAGATGACGGAGTTGTTGATTATACAACTAGTGTGATTGCCATACCAATCGGTAAAGAAAAAGAAATAAATGTGGATACTTCAAATGTCTTGAAGATGTCTGCCTCAAAAACAAGTTTTGTCTATCTCATCACTCAGGATGATTTCCGTAAGTTAGGCAATGATTTGCCTAAGTTGAAAGATAACCAAGCTGCCTTTTATGGGGATGGAGGTAAGACTCAATTAGATCAGTTAACTATATTTGGAAATAAATACCAAATCCGTAAGAATTTTAAACAAGTTCATTTACCAGAAACGGTTGTAACCTATAATGTAGGGGTGCTAGTTCTAGCAAATCAAGACCAGGTTCAATCAATTGAGGATGCCTATAAGCCCTATCTTTCTAAGATCACTACCATAGGTCAAACCTATACAGCCTATCTAGACTTATCCGATAAGGAGCTCAAGGAAATTTCTCCTGATGGCCTAACAGTCGGTCAAGGAAAACAGGTCGGGGTTATTGATACCAAGCAGGCCTACTTGTCAGATGGTTACAAACTCTTCGGTGGCCTCCTCTTTACCGGTTTCTTGCTGGGAATTTCCTTCCTCCTAGGTGTCGCCTTGATTGTTTACTACAAGCAATACTCCGAAGGACACGAGGACAAGAAGTCCTACAAGATTCTGCAGGAGGTTGGCATGAGCTCCAAGCAGGTTAGAAAGACCATCAACTCCCAAGTCATCTTTGTCTTCTTCATGCCTCTGGCCATCGCCACCATTCACTTTCTCTTTGCTATTCCCATGCTTAAGCAGATGCTCTTGCTCTTTGGAGTGACAAGTTCAAATCTGGTTTATCTGGTCAGCGGACTGACCATTGTGGCCATCGGTTTGATTTATTTCATCATCTATCGCCTAACCAGTCGAACCTACTACCGAATTATCGAACGTTAGCTCTGCTGGAAGGCAAAATTTACAGAAAAAGGCTCTCAAATGAGGGCCTTTTTGGTAAAATAGCAGTGATGATCCGAAAAGAGCACCAACCAGAAAGAAAGGACAGTCATGGCACATCAAGGGAAAATTTTTATTGTCGAAGATGATCCAACCATCGTCAAGCTGCTTAAGGACCACCTGTCTACCGACTATCAGGTGGAAGCCAGTCAAAATTTTCGGGATGTCCGCAGAGAGGTCGAAGCCAGCCAAGCGGATTTGATCTTGATGGATATTACTCTGCCTTATTTCAATGGCTTTTATTGGACAACAGAGATTCGTAAGACCATGACCCTACCCATCATTTTTATCTCCTCCAGCGATGATGAGATGGATATGGTCATGGCTCTCAATATGGGCGGTGATGACTTTATTTCTAAACCCTTCTCCCTGCCTCTTCTGGATGCTAAGATTCAAGCCTTTCTCCGTCGGGCCCAGCTCTTTACCAGCGATGATTTTCATTTGGGAGATTTTACTCTTAGCCGAGAAGGAGTTCTCTCAAATGGTTCAGGTCAAGTCAGCCTGTCGCCAACGGAAAATAAGATTTTGATTATTCTTCTTTCCCATCAAAATCAGGTGGTTTCTAAGGAGGAACTCTTAGAAAAGCTCTGGGAAAATGAAAATTTTATTGACCAGAATACCCTCAGTGTCAATATGACTCGCTTAAGAAAGAAGGTCAGCCCACTGGGCTTTGAGCATATTCACACCGTGAGAGGAGTTGGCTATCTACTCAAATGATTAGAAAATATCTGCAAGAATACAGCATTTGGTATGTCATTTATGGTCTCATGATGGGGCTCTTTCTCCTGACCTTCTGGCTCTACCATTTACCTATCGTCTACTTTGTCAATAGCCTAGCCCTCAATCTCCTGATTCTCCTAGGCATGACGGTCTGGTTTTTTTTGAGATTTCGCAGAAAAATGCTTGACTTAGAAACCTATACCGCTGATTTAGGCCTAGAGGAGTCCCTTCTTCCCAGTGACCAAGCCTACCTAGCCATTATTGCTGAATTGGAGGCCAAGGAAGCAGACAGTCAGTTGCAGGCCACCAGCCAAATCAAGCAGTTGGAGGCCATGGTCAAGATGTGGTCCCACCAGATGAAGGTACCCATTTCGGCTCTATCCCTCATGGCTCAGACTGATAATTTGGACAAACAGGAGGTCAGGCAGCAGCTACTCCGCTTGCAGAATTATCTCTCAACTCTCCTGGCCTACTTCAAATTCAGTCAACACCAAGATGATTTCCGCTTTGAAGCAATCTCTGCCAGAGAGGTCATGGTCAACTTAATCAAGACCTATCGGGTCGCCTGCCTGGCCAAGGAGCTGTCCGTTGAGATTGAGGGAGACTGGCAGGTTAAGACCGATAAGAAGTGGCTGACCTTTGCCCTGTCGCAAATTTTGGACAATGCCATCAAATACTCTAAGCAATCTGGCAGCATCACGGTTTTTATGAGCGAGACAGGTCTGGCTCTTAGCGACCAAGGCCTGGGGATTCTTCCAGAAGACCTACCGAGACTGTTTGATGAAGGCTTTACGGGTTACAATGGTCATGAACACCAGAAGGCTACTGGCCTGGGTCTTTATATGACCAAACAAATCCTTGATAGTCTGGGACTTTCCATCCAAGTCACCAGCCAAGCAGGCCAAGGAACGACCGTCTGGGTGGGAAAACATTAGTAAGAAGGCTGTTCATCTTATGATGGACAGTTTTTTCATGGGTTAAAAGCTAGTAAATGTAAGCGTTAACGCTCGAAAACTTGTATAATAAAACTGTATTACTAATTAGGAGGATTATCTTATGGATTTGGGACTTAAAGGAAGAACGGTTATTATTACTGGTGGTGCCAGTGGTATCGGTAAGGCTACTGCCCAAGCTTTTGCAGCATAAGGAGCTAATCTGGCTTTGGCTGATTTAAATCAGGCTGGCCTAGAGGCTATGAAGGACAGTATTAAGAACGTCAAGGTCCATGTTGAACAGGTTGATATTACCGATGCTAAGGCCTGCGAAGAGTTTGTCGCTAATGTTGCCAAGGAATTCGGTCGGATTGATGTCCTCTGCAATAATGCAGGGACCGGAATGATGGGGGACCTCCTGACCTTCCCGGAAGAGGTCTTTAGAAAGCATGCGGACCTGATGATGTATGCACCAATTCGCTTGATGAACCTCTGTATTCCTCATTTTAAGGAAAATGGTTGGGGTTCTATCGTGACCATGGCCTCCATGTTTGGTAAGCAACCAGGTGGCTTGCTTAGCTATGATGCCATCAAGGCAGCCGATATTATGATTAGCAAGGATTACTCAAATTATTGTGCTCCATTTAATGTCAATGTCAATTCTGTCTGCCCTGGACCAGTGGCAACGCCACTTTGGTATGAAAAAGGCCAACTGGGAGATCAGTTGGCAGCTGTAACAGGAAAAAGTGTCGAAGAATCTATCAAATGGTTCGCCGAAACCAACATTCCTATGCAAAGATTTGCTGAGCCCGAAGAAATAGCCAATGCAGCGGTTTATCTGGCTTCAGTACCGGGTCACTACATCACTGGAACGGCTCTCAATGTCGATGGTGGTACGGTCAAGACAATCGTTTAATAATAAGGTTAAAGGCAGCCCAGCTGTCTTTTTTACATGCCACTAAAAGTAGAAGAGCTCTTCGAATTTTTTATCCAAGGCAATGCAGATAATCAAGGCCAGTTTAGCCGTTGGACTGTACTGACCCGTTTCTATAGACGAAATCGTATTGCGAGAGACTCCGACCAGTTTTGCTAAAGCTCTCTGAGAGAGCTTTTTTTCTTTGCGGGCTTCCCTAAGGTGGTTCTTTAGAATTAGTTTTTCTTCCATATAATCACCTTAGGTAGAAAAATAGATAAGCAATAGTCGCAATTGCCATTGTGGTTGAAAAAATTGCCATGAATAGGTGTAATTTTTTTCTGGCAGAGTTAAACTTTCCCCAGTCTTCAAAAGCTAAAGTGGCAAAACATATGATAAAGAGGTTAGCTTTAATATCTGGTCTATTATATTGAAGTAGACCAAGCCCAAGGCAGAGGTAAGCTAAAAATAGCGTCGTTTGACTTGTCCAACGCTCAATCTTGTTTCTTTCTCCTTCGTCTATATACGTCTTATTTTGTGCTTTCTTTAAAATATCTTTTTTATTCATTGTGTAGTCTTTCCTTTGCTTTCCCCAGTTAGGTTCAAAAGATATAACTATATAAACTAGCAATTAGCAATAAGAGTGAACAGGTGCTACCCAACAGGTAGGGGAGTTTTCGGGTAATGAAGTAATAGCCCAGTTGGGTAAAGAGACTAGTTGACCATAAGATGATTTCTAAATCATAAATGTCTCTTCCCCTAACAGATTGAATCGCAACGAGAATGGCAGTTACAATGTATAAAAATACCAAAGTCATCGTTGAGAAAGCTAGCTGATTCCTTTCCGTACGCTCATCGTTACCTTCCTTTTGTGCCTTTTTTAAAATATCCTTCTTATCCATAGCAGTCCTTTCTGCCAAGTTTACTTGGCGTTTTTCTGATTTTAGTTTAACATTGCCAAGTTTACTTGTCAACATGATTCTGCCATTTTATTTGATTAAGTCATTAAGACCTCCCCAATCTCCCACCTTCGCCGAATCCCCAAAAGTGAAAGTGTTATAATAGTCAAAAAGGAGGCGACCCATGCAAAATCAGCCCGTTCTCAATCGTCTTGACCTCAAGATAACCCTTTCAGTTCTTATTACGATTGGTCTTTCTTGGATTATTCCCTGGCTTTCTCCTTTGCCTGCAGCTATCTCGGCCCTACTCTGCGTTCAAGGCCAAGGAGTGGCCAGTCTCAAGGCGGGTTGGAATCGTCTTTTAGCCACTCTGATTGGTGGGATTTTAGGTGAGATCGTTGCCTTGACCTACACTAAATGGCAGGCCCATTGGTTACTCTTTCTCCAACTCTTGGTGACAATTTTTCTGACCCTTTGGTTGAGCAAAATCGTCAAACTTCCGCCCTTTATCTCCCGCATAGCCGTCCTGACCCTCTTGGTCGTCATTTATGTCGGTGAGGACCACAGTTTGGCCTATGTGGTCTATCGCTGGCTAGCGACCCTAGTTGGAGCAGTAGTAGCTTGGCTTGTTTCCCTATCTTTAAAAAATGACTAGTACTAGGAAAGCATTGCCAATAGCAGAGCTGATAAAAAGAAAACCGAGCATCCCAAATTTAGAATAAATTTTCTAGGTCTGAGATGTTCGGCTTTTATTGTTATACAGGCAGGACAGCCTAGAGCTTGCTCTCTTACTGACTTCCAGTCTTATTTTATTTCATGCTTGAAAGTGAAGAAGCCCAGTGGGCTCCTTCAGCAACGATTCAAAAAATGTGGGAAATCGCTGTGCTAGGAAAGCGGCAACAGGGCTTTCCTTTAGGTCCACGTTATTTCATAGTAGGGAAAAGTAATACATCGCGGATGGTGGTAGTGTCTGTCAGGAGCATGACTAGACGGTCAATACCGATTCCCAGACCACCCGTGGGTGGCATACCGTATTCCAGAGCTTCGACATAGTCGTAGTCGATGCCAGTTGCTTCATCGTCACCCAATTCCTTGGCGGCAGCTTGGGCCTTGAAGCGTTCCAATTGGTCAATCGGGTCATTGAGCTCGGTGAAGGCGTTACCGTATTCATGGTTCATAATGAAGAGCTCGAAACGATCGGTGAAGCGAGGGTCATCGGCATTTTTCTTAGCCAATGGGGAGACTTCGACAGGATGACCATAGACAAAGGTTGGTTGAATCAGAGTTTCTTCAACAAATTCTTCAAAGAAGGCATTGATGATATGGCCGACAGAAGTGAAGTGCTTTTCAAGTGGAACCTGCTTTTCTTGGGCCAAAGCCTTGGCTTCCTCTAGGCTCATTTGAGGCCAGAAATCAACACCGGTAACTTCTTTGATGGCATCCACCATGTGAATCCGTTTGAAGGGTTCATTGATTTTTATTTCAGTATCTTGGTAGACAAGAGGAGCATCGCCCTTGACTGCCTTGGCAGCGTGTTGAATGATACCTTCGGTCAGATCCATAATATCCTTGAAGTCCGCATAGGCTTGGTAAACTTCAATGGAAGTGAATTCAGGATTGTGGGTGGCATCCATACCTTCGTTTCGGAAAATACGGCCGATTTCGTAGACCCTTTCCATACCGCCGACAATCAGGCGTTTGAGGTGGAGTTCAGTCGCAATCCGCAAGACCATGTCCATATCTTGAGCATTGTGGTGGGTCACAAATGGTTTAGCGGCTGCCCCGCCAGCTTCATTGTGGAGGACAGGCGTTTCGACTTCCAAGAAGCCTAAGCTATCTAGGTAACGACGAATCTCGGAAATAATTTTCGAGCGAGTCACAAAGCGATCAAAGCTATCGTGGTTGGTAATCAGGTCCAAATAGCGTTTGCGGTACTTGGTTTCTACATCGGTCAAGCCGTGGAATTTTTCAGGCAGGGGACGCAGGGCCTTAGATAGGTGGGTCAGGTGAGTCGCCTTGATAGAGAGCTCTCCCATGTCGGTCCGCATGACTTGGCCTTCAACCCCTAGAAAGTCCCCAATGTCAGCCTTTTTAAAGATTTGGTAGTTTTCTTCTCCAACTTCATCCTTGCGGACATAGATTTGGATTTGCCCCTCACGGTCTTGGAGGTGGGCAAAGCCAACCTTACCCTTACCACGCTTGGTCATAAGCCGACCAGCAATCGTCGCCTTTTCGTCTAACTCATGCAGTTCTTCCTTGGTCTTATCATCGTATTTTGCCTTGAGCTCTGCAGAATTGACCGTCCGTTCAAAGCGTTTCCCAAAAGGGTCGATTCCCGCTTCAGACAGGGCCGCCATCTTTTCGCGACGGACAATTTGTTGGTCATTTAATTCTTGATTATGTTCCTGAGACATCTTTTTCCTCCAGTAGTTAGTCCTTTCTATTTTATCATAAAAAAAGGACATATGACATAGGAAAATCAGAGCATCCTCCCCTTTTAGACAAAATGCTGCAACTGGTTTAAGAGGAGCCCTAAAAACACGCAAATTAGCTTGACAATATTTCTGAAACTTTAGTATAATTTAGTAAAGAAATTGAAATATTTCTAATTTTTATTACCATTTACTTTTCTTACTTCCCTTATTTATGAAAAGCAAAAAACGATAATTTTTGGGAGGATTATCAATGCGTAAAAAAGAAGTTCTGGGGTGTGCTCTGATGATGGGTGCCCTTGTTTTGCCAATGTCTTTAGAAGCCAAGGTGGCTGCTAATAGCTTTTATGACAATCAAACAAATGCTCAGCGGGCAGATATTACTAATTGGGTAGCTAGTACGCCAGCACAAATTAGTAACAATATGGCCTCGCAAAAGATTAATACCAATCATTTGGATGGGGAACGCTATGTTATTCAATGGGGGGATACCCTTTGGGGAATTTCCCAGGCAACGGGAATCTCTGTGCAAAAGTTAGCCTACGATAACCATATCACGAATGTTGACCTGATTTATGCGGGGGATATCCTGATTCTCAAGCGTGACGGTCAGGTGCCAAAGGATTATAACTATAAGGGTTCTGGTCGCAATGTTGCCCAAACCACCATTAACATTAACTACACCTACCAGGAAAATAACACAGTTGTTATCGTTAACAATACTTCTTTCTATGAAGATAATCATATTGAACACAACTATCCAAGACAAGATGAGAAGGCCGGTAGTTCAATAAATGATAGCTTATCAGTTGAAGAAGATGGCGGCAAACAGGAAACAACCCTAAGCGAGGCCGATTATCAAGATGCTGTTCAAGATGAACTCAACAAGTTGATTAGTGAGGGCGGTGATAAGCAGGTTGATTTTCTCACCCATGCGACTGATACAGGCAGTCAAGTTAATGAATTAACTGAAAAAGAACTCTATGACAGTGAAGAAAAGCTTGATGTTAAAGGTATGGCTTCCACTAAAGAAGGGGCCAAAGCAACAGCTAAAGCCATCTATACACAATTAGAGGCAGATGGTAAACTGTCTGAATTGACGGATGCTGTCAAAGCTCAAATCACTGTTACTATTGTTGATAAGACAGAAATTGACTTTAATGTAACACTCTATAATGAAACTAAGGAATCGACGCAAGACAGTTCATCAAGCAGCACTAGCGGTAGAGAGAGTGACGACAAATCTTCTAGCAGCAGTAGTCGTGATGATTCCTACGATGATTCAAATTCAGACTCCAGCCAGACAGAATCGTCTGACTCTGTTACAGACTATGATGAGTAATCAATAAAAGGGAGAGGGAGAAATCATGACAAAACGTAAAATAATGTCTATTGTGGCAGCAGTACTCCTTGCCTGTGTTGTAGCAGGTGGTAGCTTTTATTATTATGCTAGCCATCATGTGGCCAGTATGATTCTAGGTCATGCCTATCAGTATACGAGTAGGCTAGATGGAAAAGATAACAGCCGGACTATGTATATTGCTTTTTCGGGAAATAGTGATAAGGCAATTGTCACCCAGGACAAATCAGAAGTCTTAAAGGCTATTCAGAGTGATGACCAATTTGAAAAAATTTATAAGACACAAAGCAAGAACGCCAGTTGGAAATATAAGGCTAATGGTAATAAGCTGACCCTAGGGAAAGTTGAAAATAAGCAACTTTCTCAATGGCAGTATAACAGTATCTTAGCCTTTGGAAAGCATTTTAGTTCTAGTAATTTCACCTACCAGATTGCCAAAGCTGGTCAGGGTCAGGTTAAACAAAAGATGACCTTTAAGCAGATTGACTAGTAAAAAATAACCTTTGAACAATGGCTATCTTGCTGAAGTCGTAAAAATATTACAATAGAGGATCTAGTGACGCTAGGTCCTTTTTAGTTATTATCTTGGTCAAAAAGTCAACAGAAAACAAGCGGATCTGATTCATCATTTATGATGATTGTTGATAGGTGGTGTCAGCCCTAGAGCCCTAGGTTAATAGCTAGCTCAGAAGCAGGAGTCCACTTGCCTTGTCTTTTATCTAAGAAAAATTAAAGATTCTTGACAGTTCGACTAAAAAGTTTGTTTGGAGAATTTTTCTAGCTGAGTTTGACCATTTAATTGGACCTCTCTCCAATTGGCTCTAAACTATGCTACAATAGGAATAATAATATGAAAGGCGAGACTTGGATGAAAAAATTAAGTCCTAAAGAATTGGCATGGGTTAGGAAGTTTGAAGAAATCAATCACCGTAAGCCAACTACTCGGGAAAGGCGAGCTGCCTTTGCCCAAAGGAAAAAGGCCTTAAGGAAGAAAAGAGCTGGCCTTTCTAATACTAGTAAAGTTCTTATTACTGTCTTAATTTTTACCTTATTAGTGGTCTTGACAATTTTAGTCTTGCAGCTGCGAGATGATAAAAAAGAGCTGGCCCAGTCTCGCAAGGAGGCACAGCTCACAAAAAAGGACGGTTCTTCTTCAAAATCAGGCGCTTCCAGCGGCTCAACAAGTTCTTCAATAAGTCGGAAAGACTCGGAGAATTCATCTAGCTCTTCCTCGGAAGTCTATAGTCAAGAGAGAAAATCTAAATACTGGAATTCTGACAAGGCAGCTAGTCTAGCAGACTTTATAGATTATTGGGGCCAGAAAATGAACCAACCGGATTATAAAGAAATTTCGGTTGACCTCCCCGTTTATTGGAAAGATGGTAGCGAACTCTCTAGGGATGAAACCATTGTTGATGGTTATGAATACTGGTATGGCGACAATAAAGTCCACCGTTATATTTTTGTGATTGATTCTACTGGCAAGGGTAAGGTTCTTTACTCCCAAGATAATAGTGGCAGTAAGTACACCGTTACAGAGACTGATAATATAGCCCTTAAAAATGGATTTGACAAAATTATTAAGGGAGCTAAATTTTAGTTGAATTGACTTTTTAAAGATTTATCAGAGTTTGTCTTTCCCAGTAAAAGATAGTATAATTTTGGGTAATAAATTCGAAAGGTCTATCATGATTACTTCTATTGTTTTTGATGTTGACGATACTATTTATGATCAACAGGCACCCTATCGCCAGGCGGTAGAAAAGTGCTTTCCCGATTTTGACATGAGCCGAATCAACCAAGCCTACATTCGTTTCCGCCATTATTCAGATGTTGGTTTTCCTCGAGTGATGGCTGGTGAGTGGACAACAGACTATTTCCGCTTTTGGCGATGTAAAGAGACATTGCTAGAATTTGATTATCACGAAATTGATGAGGCAACAGGACGGCATTTTCAAGAAATCTATGAGGAAGAGCTTGAAAATATCACCATGTTGGATGAAATGCGGATGACTTTGGAATTTCTCAAGGAGAAAGGTGTCTCTATGGGTATTATCACCAATGGTCCAACCGAGCACCAACTCAAGAAGGTTCGTAAATTGGGTCTCTATGATTATATTGAGCCAGGTCACGTACTTGTCAGTCAGGCAACTGGTTTTCAAAAGCCTGAGAAGGAAATCTTTAATCTGGCTGCTGAGCAGTTTGGCATGAATCCAGCTACCACGCTTTACGTAGGTGATTCCTATGACAATGATGTAGTCGGCGCCAAGACAAGTGGTTGGCAGGCTATGTGGTTTAACCATCGTGGTCGGACTCTTAAGCCAGGGACCAAGCCTGTTTATGATGTAGCAATTGATAGCTTTGAGCAACTCTTCGGAGCTGTTAAAATTCTCTTTGACCTACCTAACAGTAAGTTTTTCTTTGATGCCAATGACAAGGAAAATCCAGTCCTTAAAATGGGGATTGAAAATGGTCTTATGATGGCTGCTGAGCGGCTCTTAGAAAGTAATATGAGTGTAGATAAGGTTGTTATCCTGCTGCGGCTGACCAAGCAACAGGAGCGGGTTCTCCGTATGAAATACGCTCTGCCATAGTTAAAATAAATCTGAAAGCCGAGTTTGAAGGAATTTCAAGCTCGTTTTTTTCTCTCTTGGTAGATCTGACAGCTCAACATCAAGAATTACTGACGTCACTCAGATAGAGGATAGTCGTCTTAAATTACTTTGTCATTACAAAAAACTTACAGTAGTTGATACTGCCAGGGGAGAGTTAGTAAGGGAGATAGCTAAGGCACCCTAGTACCTAGCGTAGCTTAACAAGAGCAAAAGATCTTAGACAAATTTTCTGATATAACACAAGACCCCGGCAGCCGATGATACTGCTGGGGTCGAGTTAGCGGTGGAGGTGGCTGATCGTTATAGCGATTAGCGTAGTTTATCAGCTACTTTAGCACTTAGATTTTAAAAAAGACACGACATGAAAAAGGAACAGTCGACAATACTGTTCCTTTTGAATTAGTGATGGGGGTAGGCAAAGCACGCTAGTGCTTGCCGTTAGTCAGCAGTTACTTTACTAGCTAACTGATCTTATCCATCACGATACGAAGAAAAGGAAACCGATCCAGCTTCCTTTTCGTAGTTAGTAAGGGAGATAGCTAGGGCACTCTAGTGCCTAGCGTAGCTTGACAAGAGCAAAGCTCTTAGTCAAGCTTTCTCCGTTACTCCGCTGCTTGCTCCCACTTCTTAGAGAGGTGGCGGGAGTAACTGGAAATCATAAAGTTGACAACAAAGTAGGCTGCTGCAACGATAAAGTAAAGAGTGAAAATTTGACTAGTTTCAAAGTATTTTCCCATCAAAATTTGACTCTTACCAAAGAGGTCTTGAAGGGCAATGACTGAGTAGAGGAAGCTGGTATCCTTAACGACGGTAACAAACTGCGAGATGATTGACGGTAGCATCTTGCGGATAGCCTGAGGCAGAATGATAATCCGTAGGACTTGGAATTGTGTGAAGCCCTGTGCTAGACCAGCCTCAGTTTGCCCCTGATCAATGGCATTGAGTCCCCCACGAATGATTTCTGCCAAGGCAGCAGAAGTGAAGATGGTGAAGGCAGTAATACCAGCTACAGTTGCTTGCAGTTGGAAAACCAAGAAAACGATAAAAATCCAGAGCAAGTTGGGAACATTGCGGACAAATTCAATGTAGATGCTGGCAATGAGTTTGATGATTGGATTCTTTCCGTTCCGCATAACGGCCAAAATCATCCCGAAAATAGTCGAGAGAACAATGATGATAAAGGAAAGATAGATAGTTGTCCAGAGCCCTTGGGCAAGGAACCTAAGATTATAAGGTGCTAATAAATCTGACATCGCTTGCCTCCCTTCTATAAGCTATAGGTCTTCTTGTTAGCTTCTTCTTTTCGACGGCCCCAAGTTGCAACTGGGAAACACATGATAAAGTAGAGCAGGGCAGCACCAGCAAAGGCAGGTACATAGTTGGTAGTATCATAAGCCCAAGCCTTGGCGGTAAACATGATATCAGCTCCAGAGATGATAGCAACAGTAGAGGTATTCTTAATCAAGTTAACGACCTGATTAATCATCGGTGGAATGATAATTCTGACGGCCTGTGGCAGGATGATAATAGACATGGTTTCCCGATAGGTGAAGCCTTGAGAGAGAGCAGCCTCGGTTTGTCCACGGGGAATTGACTCAATCCCTGAGCGAATAACTTCTGACATGTAGGCACCGGTATAGACCCCGACACAGAGAACAGAGGTCCAGAAGGCTGGAACCTTAATCAAACCATTGGTTAAGATGGATAAACCATAGAAAACGAAGACAAAGTGAACCAGTAAGGGGGTGTTCTGGAAAATCTCGACATAAACCCGAGCGATGGCCTTGGCTAATTTATTGCGAGAAGAAGACATGGCTCCAAAAATCAGTCCCAAAAGCAGGGCCACAATCAGAGCACAAACAGCCATGCCCAGGGTATAAAAGAATCCCTTGGCGAACTGTCCGAAGTTGGCAAAGTAATCCGCCCAACGTGAAAGGGCGTAAGGATTGGTTGTATCTGTTGCTAGAATAAACATAAACTTAGCTCCTTTCTAGTTATTAGCAGGTTTGGCTGGTGTGAGTTTGTATTTTTTATAAAGCTTTTGCAAACTACCATCTTTTTGCCATTTAGCTAAGAGACTATTAACATATTCAGTCACCTGGCTGTTAGACTTTTTGCTGGCAATTCCATATTCCATGGTATCAAAACCTTGTTTAAGAATCTTGTTATTCTTGCTGACATAGCCCGATAAAATAGACTTATCAACTGAGAATGCATCAATCCGATAGGCCCGCAAAGCTATGGCTAATTCAGGATAACTCCCCAGCTGCATGTAGTGGAATTTGATATTGTTATCCTTGGCATAGGCCTCTAGAGATGCCTTGGTCGTTGACCCTTGTGCCACTCCAATGGTCTTGCCATCTAAGGCTTTAGGGCTATTAATCCCAGAAGATTTATTCACTAAAAATCCGATTTCATCATAGTAGTAGGGATTAGAAATACTGTAGTTGTTTTTTCGCTCATCGTTGATGGTATAGGTAGCAATCATCAAATCTGTTTGGCCGTTGTCTAGGAGAGCCTCCCGAGTTTGAGCTGTTACGGCCGTGTACTGAACCTTAACCCCAAGTTCTTTGGCAATTTTTTTGGCTAAATCAACTTCCATGCCAGTGTATTTACTTTTTTTAGAATCGTAGTAACCAAAGTTTGGAACATCTTGTTTGACTCCAACCTTTAGAACGCCGGCATCTTTAATCTTTTGAACTTGAGCTGGTAGTTTGCTCTGTGTTGCCGCTTGAGTGGTTCCCCCCATGGTCAGGAAGTAACTTCCCCCAAAAGCAAGTAGCAGAGCCACTAAAAGGAAGAAATTCTTTTTCATATATTAATACCTCTTATTCAGCTGAGACCTTGTCGCTGGTATGGTTGATAATCTTGGAGAGGAATTGTTTAGCCCGAGGTTCTTTCGGATTATCAAAGAAACCATCAACATCAGTTGTGTCTTCTAAAATTTCTCCTTCTGCCATGAAGATGATGCGGTCTGCCACACTACGAGCAAAGCCCATTTCGTGGGTAACGACCACCATGTTCATTCCTTCCTTGGCGAGATTTTGCATAACAGCCAATACATCCCCAATGGTTTCGGGGTCTAGAGCGGAAGTTGGTTCGTCAAAGAGCAGAAGCTCAGGATTCATTGCCAAGCCGCGCGCAATTGCAACCCGTTGCTTTTGACCACCGGAGAGCATTCCTGGGTATGAATCCTTGCGGTCCCACATATTAACGTAGGTTAAATATTTTTCAGCGATCTTTTCGGCTTCCTTTTGGTCCATACCCAAAACTTTAACAGGAGCTAGGGTAACATTTTCCAGAACCGTTTTATGTGGATAGAGGTTAAAGTGCTGGAAGACCATGCCGACTTCCTTGCGCAATTGAACCAGTTCCTTATTGGAAGCGTTGGAAACCTCGTGCCCATTAACCTTGAGGCTGCCAGTTTCGATACTTTCTAAAGCATTCATGGTACGAATAAGGGTTGATTTCCCAGAGCCTGAAGGGCCTAGGAGAACAACCACTTGACCTTTTTCAATTTCAAGATTGATATGACGAAGGGCGTGATAGTCACCGTAGTATTTCTCGACATTTTTGTATTCAATAAGTGCCATAGAGTCCTCCCTTGACAAAGACGTTAGCGGAATTAATTTTTCTGATGTCAGAAAACCTAACGTGGTATAGATTTTACCACAAGCAAAAACTTCTGTCAATGTTTTCAGAAAATTTATACAGACTTGAAATAGACTTGTAAACCCTAAGTATTTCTATTATTTCGTGACTTTTGTTATAATAAAGGGAAAAGTATCAATTAGATAGGAAATAATGAGGTAAGAATGATGAAAAAGATTCTTGTTGTCGACGATGAAAAGCCGATTTCAGATATTATCAAGTTTAATTTAATTAAAGAAGGTTATGAAGTAGTGACTGCCTTTGATGGTAAGGAAGCTTTGAAACGGTTTGACGATGAAAATCCAGATTTGATCATCTTGGACTGGATGTTGCCAGAATTGGAAGGCTTAGAAGTCGCTAAAGAAATTCGCAAGAGCAGCCATGTGCCAATCATTATGCTGTCTGCCAAGGACAGTGAGTTCGATAAGGTTATTGGTTTGGAAATTGGTGCTGATGACTATGTCACCAAGCCTTTCTCTAATCGTGAACTTTTGGCTCGAATCAAGGCTCACCTGCGCCGAACTGAAAACATCGAGACAGCTGTTGCTGAAGAAAACGATGCCTCGGATAGCGAATTAACTATTGGAGACTTACAGATTATTCCTGATGCTTTTGTTGCCAAAAAACGCGGGGAAGAGTTGGAATTGACCCATCGTGAATTTGAACTCCTCCATCATCTGGCTACTCATATCGGTCAAGTAATGACCCGCGAGCACCTACTGGAAACTGTTTGGGGTTATGACTACTTTGGTGATGTCAGAACAGTCGATGTTACTATCAGACGTCTCCGTGAGAAAATTGAGGATACTCCAAGCCGACCAGAATATATTTTAACCCGTCGTGGCGTTGGTTATTATATGAAGTCTTATGAATAATAATCCTGTTGTTGAAAATCTCAATACCTTTGAATTAGCCCTGCTCATTCTTTTGGCCCTAGTTGCCCTTTATTTTATTTATCAAGCAGTGCGGGAGTACCGCAATGCTAAGACCGTTCGTGCTATTAGCCAAAAGGTAACCAGCCTGATTGCTGGTGATTACACGGAGGATCTTCACTTAAAAGGGGATTCTGAATTGATTGAGCTGGGGACCAACTTGAATGACCTGTCAGATGTTTTGCATTTGACCCATGAAAATCTTTCACAAGAGCGCAATCGCCTAGCTTCCGTCCTGTCCTATATGAGTGATGGGGTTTTAGCGACCAATCGGGTTGGAAAAATTACCATGATCAATGATACGGCCCGCAAGCAGCTCAATCTAACCCGAGAAGAAGCGCTTGAGATGAACATCATGGATTTGATTGACTCAGATGACTATGATTATCGTGACTTGATTACCCAGACCCCCGAGGTGACCCTCTATCGTCGCAATGAATACGATGAATTTATCACCTTGCGGGTCAATTTTGCCCTCAACCGTCGGGAGAGTGGTTTTATTTCTGGTCTGGTTGCCGTTCTTCACGATACGACCGAACAGGAAAAGGAAGAGCGAGAACGCCGTCTCTTCGTCTCGACCGTCAGTCATGAGTTGCGCACGCCGCTGACCTCGGTCAAGTCCTACCTAGAGGCCCTCAATGAAGGTGCCCTCAATGAAGAGGTGGCACCGAGCTTTATTCAGGTGTCCCTAGATGAGACCAATCGCATGATGCGGATGATTTCTGACCTCCTGCAATTATCGCGGATTGACAATGATACCAGCCATATTGAGGTCGAAATGACCAATTTTACGGCCTTTATTACGGTTATCCTGAATCGTTTTGACCAGATTAAGAGTCAGCAGGATTCCGACAAGGACTATGAAATTGTTCGCAACTATCCCTTGAATCCCATCTGGGTTGAAATTGATACCGACAAGATGACCCAGGTGCTGGATAACATTCTCAACAATGCCATTAAATATTCACCAGACGGTGGTCAAATTACCGTTTCAATGACAACCACAGAGACTCAGTTGATTATTTCCATTTCTGACCAAGGACTGGGGATTCCTAAGAAGGACCTGCCTCTGATTTTTGACCGCTTCTACCGTGTTGATAAGGCCCGCAGTCGGGCCCAAGGTGGAACTGGTCTGGGCTTGGCCATTGCTAAGGAAATTATTAAGCAACATCAGGGCTTTATCTGGGCCAAGAGCGAGTACGGTAAGGGTTCAACCTTTACCATTGTGCTTCCTTATGACAAGGAGCCTGATGATTTTGATGATGAATGGGAGGAAGATGAGTCCGTCGATGACTAATCAAGGTTTTAAATACAGTATTTTAGCTTCGGGCTCCTCAGGGAACTCCTTTTACTTGGAAACGCCCAAGAAGAAGCTCCTGATTGATGCAGGACTCTCAGGTAAGAAGATTACCAGTCTCCTTGCTGAAATTGACCGCAAGCCAGAAGATTTGGATGCTATTTTGGTCACCCATGAGCACAAGGACCATATCCACGGTGTCGGGGTCTTGGCCCGTAAGTACGGCATGCCCATCTATGCCAACGAAAAGACCTGGCAGACCATGGATGCCCACAATATGATTGGTAAGGTTGACCCCGAGCAAAAGCACACATTTGAGCGAGGTAAGGTCATGACCCTCGGGGACATTGATATTGAGAGCTTCGGCGTCAGCCACGATGCCATTGACCCTCAATTCTACCGCTTTATGAAGGACGATAAGAGCTTTGTCATGCTGACGGATACAGGCTATGTCAGTGATCGGATGGCTGGATTGATTGAAAATGCGGACGGCTACCTGATTGAGTCCAACCATGATATTGAAATTCTGCGTTCAGGAGCCTATCCATGGAGCCTTAAACAAAGGATCCTGTCTGATAAGGGGCATCTGTCTAATGAAGATGGCTCTGAAACCATGATTCGCACAATTGGCAACCGCACCAAGAAGATTTATCTGGGGCATCTCAGTAAGGAAAACAATATTAAAGAGCTGGCTCATATGACCATGGAATCAAATTTGACACAAGCTGATTTTGGCGTTGGCCATGACTTCAAAGTTTTGGACACTTCGCCGGATGAAGCAACTCCTCTGACAGATATATAAAAAGAACTAGCAGCTTGACGGTTGCTAGTTCTTTTAGATTATAGTCTCAAAACAGTTTATACTCATTTAGACTCTATCAAATCAAAATCAGCATTTGCGATACTTTCTTAAGTTCTTGTGTCCGCACTATCTAAGAAAGTATAGAAGGGATAAAGCAAGTCCCTAACTTTGTCTCTGAAACTTGCTACAAGAACTATCATCGCAGTTCTCTGTGCCCCTCTTTTTGTTTTCATTGAGTATCAGATAAGAAAAAGAGGGGGAGACAAAAATTACAGTTTCAATAGCCTTTTTGCCCACTCTCTTTGATTTTTAATATTTTGACCAAGTTTTTGGAATGAAGAGGAGAAGAACGGGATAGATTTCCAGACGTCCAGCAATCATGGCTAGAGACATGAGGAATTTTGCCCAAGGGCTGAAAATAGCAAAGGTATCTGCTGTTCCTAGCAGGGGTCCAATATTATTGAAGGTGGAGGCGACAGCGCTGACCACAATCATAAAGTTATTGTTATCTAAACTGATGACTAAAATCAGTCCTAGGAAAATCATAGCATAGACAGCCAAATACTTGAGAATACCGTGCTGAGTAGCCTTGTCTAGTGGCCTGTGATTAACATGGAGGGACATGACCCGATTGGGGTAGAGTGTTTTTAGAATCTGATTTTTGGTAATCTTACTAACAATCAGTGAGCGCATAACCTTGAAGCCCCCTGCGGTAGAGCCAGCGGATCCCCCGATAATCATCAAGATTAGAAGAACAGTCTGTGAAAAGAGTGGCCACTTCGTTAAATCAGTAATCCCAAATCCTGTTGTTGTTATAATTGTTGATACTTCAAAGAAGGAATACTGCAGACTTTGAGACCAAGAACCATAGAGGTGAAGAATGTTTAGGAAGATTAAACCGGTCGCTGCAGCGACAATACTCAGATAGGTTCGCAATTCTTCATCGCCAAAGAAAACCTTTAATTTCCGAATCAAAAGGAAATAATAGAGGTTAAAATTCACTCCGAAAATTAATGTCCCAACTGAAACGACTATTGTAATCAGGCTGCTATGGTAATGGGCGATACTGTCGTTATAAACTGCGAAGCCACCAGTACCTGCTCCTCCCATAGCTGTTACCAGGCTATCGAAGAAGGGCATACCGCAAACCCAGAGAATGGCTGCAAAAATGGCGAACATAACTAAGTAAATGATATAGAGGATTTGAGCAGTATCCTTGAGTTTAGAGACTACCTTACCAAAGACAGGGCCGGGAACTTCCGCCCGCATGACTTCCAGGTGAGCATTTTTAGAATTTTCCATAATGGCCAAGGCAAAAACCAACACTCCCATCCCACCGATTAAGTGAGTGAAGCTCCGCCAGAAAAGCAAGGCATGGGAGAGAACCGCTAAATCAGGAAGGATAGTGGCTCCAGTTGTTGTAAAGCCTGAGCTGACTTCAAAGAAGGCATCAATCAGACTGGGAATTTGACCGGAAAAGACGAAGGGGAGAGCCCCGAAAAAGGACCAGAGAATCCAACAGAGGGCAACAATCAACATCCCTTCCTTGGTGTAAATCCGATAGTTCTTGGGTTTGAAAATCGAACCCGCAAGGCCCAGAAAGGTAAGAATCCCCATGGTTGCTAGTAAACTGGCAAAGACCCGCCAATATTCATGGTAGATTAAAGCAACAAATAGAGGCACAGCCAACAGACCAGCTTCAATCAGAAGTAATTTCGCTAAGAGGTAGCGAACCATAGAACGATTCATTTATGCCACCTCATTTCAAAAGATCGTAGATATCTGCGATGTTAGTCAGTAGGGTCACAACAACAATTTTATCACCGACCTCATAGGTGTCTTGACCAGTTGGGAAAAGCGGCTTGCCCTTGCGAATAATAGCTGCTACCAGCACTCCCTTCTTGAGTTGCACATCAGCCAGTTGTTTTCCTGCGATTTTGTTCTTTTCCCGAATTTCAAACTGAAGGGTTTCAATCTTGCCGTTGGCAATGTGGTGGACAGCATCCAGTGTTGAAGATTCCTGAGCATTCACGCGACCGCGGATGAAATGCATCATGCTATCGACGGCGATGGACTTTGGTGTAATAATACTGGAAAAGTCATCGGTATCAATGATTTCCAGAAGGCTAGTCCGATTGACCTTGGTGATATTTTTTTCAATTCCCAAGGTATCAAGGAACATGGAAGAGATGATATTTTCTTCATCGACTCCTGTCAAGGTAGCGACGGCATCATAGTTTTCAACCCCTTCCTCCACCAAGATGTTTTTTGCAGTTCCATCTCCCAAAACAATGGGAATTTCTGGAAATTCTTGACTAAAGTACTGACTACGCTTTTCAGTAATTTCAATAACCTTGAGCTTAATTTTGGTGTTGCGCAGGAGGTTGAGTAGATAATAGGTAATCCGTCCTGCTCCAATAATCATCATATTTTTGATGACCTTATTTTTGACAAAATTATGAAAGAGGATCATCTCGATTCGATCGCCTGTTACGTAGATTTTATCTCCCTTTAACAAGATATCATCACCATCTGGGATGATAACCTGACCTGCCCGCTTGATTGCACAGACCAAGATGTTGCCAAATTTTCGTCGAAATTGTTCAAGAGAGAGGTCGCAGAGCCGGCTATTCTCGCTGATTTTAAATTCCATCAACATAATACGACCGTTAACAAAGTGTTCAACCGACAAGGCGCCTGGAAAGTCAACGCTATTAGCTATGTAGCGAGCCGCTAAGAGTTCTGGATTGACTACCATGGAGAAGCCCAAGAAATTATTATCCTTGAAATAGGCATTGGAGTATTCTGGATTACGGACCCGAACGATGGTTTCCTTAGCCCCCATTTTTTTAGCCAGAACGGCCGATATCATATTGACCTCATCTTGATCGGAGATGGCTACAAAAATATCACAGTGCTGCACATCAGCCTGCTCCAGAATTTTATAGTTGGCACCATTGCCGACAATTCCCATGATGTCAAGACGTCTGCTGACGCGACCCAAGACTTCTTCCTTCTCTTCAATCAAGGTTACATCATGCTTTTCTTCAACCAACGACCGGCAAAGGGCGGTACCGACCTTGCCTCCACCAACGACAATAACTTTCATTATCTTTCCTTAAAATGTTATAGTATGCGAACCAAGTCTTTTTACTCTAGGGACTAAGGCTGAAACTCAGTGAATCTGTCACAATTTTCCTAATTACCTTGGACGAAACCAGATTTTAGAGATGGTTCTAGATAATTTAAAAAATTAGCCCAAAAAGCCTAGGCTAATAAAATATCTTACTCTTTTTTTGCAGAAAAAGCACCCCTTTTTTTAAAATAATAGCACTTGAAATAAGATTGAAATGAACAAGTTTTAAGACTGTAAAGTAGGGCCTTCAGAGAATCGTGTGGAAGTCCCAATTTTCTTTAAAATTTTTACTGCGTAAGTGTTGACATCTGGCAAGGGAGTGCTATACTGACTATAGGAATTCGTTGATTTAAATCAAACCTGTTATGATTTAAGTTAATGAGCCACCACCAACCATGCTGTTTGCTGAGCTTGACTCCGAGCAGTGTGGTTATTTTTATACTCTTTGAAAATCAAAAAAGTTAACGAAAAAGCAAATTCCCTTTTTACATTTGAATTTGCTACAGTAGCCATTATAGCGGTTCCGTTAAACTGCTGTCTCTTTGGTGGCTGAGGTCTTTGTGCCTTCCTGTTTTCGATTTTCTTTGATTATTATTTGTGAGGTAAGTATGGTCGTTCAACCCTTCATCCAAGAGAAATATCATGAAACCAAAGGTCGCAATCATGTGGTACTCTTTCAGCCCCAAATTCCAGCTAATACAGGGAATATTGCCAGAACTTGCGCGGCTACTAATAGTCCCCTGCACATCATCAAGCCCATGGGGTTTCCCATTGATGACCGCAAGATGAAACGGGCGGGCCTTGATTATTGGGATAAGCTGGATATTAGTTTCTATGATAGCCTAGAAGAATTTTTGGGGAAATGCCAAGGGCAACTGCATCTGGTCTCCAAGTTTGCGCAAGAAACTTATTCCGATGTCAATTACGCTGATGACAAAAACCATTATTTCATTTTTGGCCGTGAGGATAAAGGGTTGCCTGAGGCCTTTATGCGAGAGCATGCTCAAAAAACTATTCGGATTCCCATGAACGACCAGCACGTTCGCAGCCTCAATCTTTCCAATACCGTCTGCATGATAGTTTATGAGGCCCTGCGGCAACAAAATTTCGCCAATCTTGACCTAGTCCACACCTATGAGCATGATAAATTAAAATAAGCCATAAAAAATCTCAAGTCGCTCTTTCGACTTGAGATTTTTTGTATGACTAGGGCTTTTGTAGCCTATTAAGTTTATACTGAATTAATATCAAAACTATCAATCACTATCAGCAAGATACATCATTTTTCTTAGTCAGTCGCAAAAGAATCGAACTTAACCTAATACTTAAGTTTATGAAAATAATGTCCCTAATCCTTAAACCAATTTGCGAAGAATGGCACGGATAATAAAGAATCCGTAGGAGAGAAAAATTAAAGACCAGATTAGGACCCTCTCAAAATGAAGATGGAGGGGGTTATAGAGATTGATAAGGAATATAAGAATAAGAAAAAGTAATTCTAGACCATAGATAATTCTAAAACATAATGTGTCGATATACTGATGCCGCTCATCAAAGGCATTTAAATATTGTTTTTCAAATTGTCTTTCATTTAGGGTTCGGAATAAGACTAGTAAGGCACCGATGACTAGCCCTGTACCTAAACCATAGCCAAAATATTTATCTCTCACCGTTGCAGAGGAAGTCAAGAAGATAATTATCCCAACAACAATAAAGCTAATGCTATAGATGACTAAATAAGCCTTGTAAGCCTTCCTAGACATTTTAGAATTTGGATTTAATAAATATTTTAACATGATAATCTCCTTACTAAAATTAGTGAAATTTCTCGTAGTAGCGACTTAAGGATTTTGGATTGGCGAGCAAGGCTGAGCCGTAAATGGAAATAGTAGCGGTCGCAATTTCTAGGATCGTTAATAAGAGCATGAGCCAGTCGCTATAATCTGAAGACGAAATGGTTGTTAGATAAACCGCAGTGAAGCCTATTAGCGGTGTGATATATCTGGTTAGCGATTTTTTAAATTCTGCCTGGTTTTGAGCATTCTTGGCTAGTGATTTAAACATGACTTTCCTCCTCATAAATAAAGATTTCTTCGATGGTCAGGCCAAAAAAACGGGCAATTTTGAAAGCTAATTCTAGAGAGGCCGTATAGCGACCTTTCTCCAAAGAAATGATGGTTTGGCGGGTAACCCCAAGTTGGGTTCCCAGTTCAGCTTGGCTCAATTTCTGAGCCTTCCTTAATTCTTGAATGCGATTTTTCATAAGCAATAGTTCTCCCGAAATACGTTAAGTCAACTTTACAATATAAGTATAGCTGACTTTACTTTAAATGTCAAGAGCATTTTACATTTTTCCTCCCTTCCATTCCTGTATTGTTAAATTTTGCCGATTTATCGAAAACTTTACTCTTGCTTTTTACAGCTATTTTTGTTACTCTTAGAGCGTCTTCAGGGCAGGGTGAAATTCCCGACCGGCGGTAACAGCTTCACGAGAGGCAGAAGTCCGCGAACCCTACGGGGTTGATGTGGTGAAAATCCACAACCGACAGTATAGTCTGGAAGGGAGGAGACAAGTTTTTTGGTGTTGCAAAAGATTTCTGGCGAAGGTGATTCAGTCAGCTTACTTAGAAAGTTTTGTCCTAAAAATACTTAGCCTCCTTCAATTTGAAAAAAATTGGAGGATTTTTTATGTCTACATCAACGACTAACACGCGTCAGCTGGTTTATATTGCCAGCCTCTCAGCAGTATCTTTTCTGCTGATGTATGTTCAGTTTCCACTAATTCCAAGTGCTAACTTTTTGCAGTTTGAATTTTCAATTCTACCTGCTTTGGTTGCCTTACTGATTTTTGACCTCAAGAGTGCTTTTGCGGTTTTAACCCTTCGGACACTCTTAAAACTTATTTTAAATAATGGCGGTGTGGGCACCCTAATTGGACTTCCCATGAACTATATCGCCTTGAGCCTATTTATCCTAGCTCTGGGTTTGGGATGGAAGAAAAAGCAAACGCTCAAGTCCTATATCATCGGGTCTAGCCTGGGCACTCTAACTTTTACCGTCGCAATGATTATTCTGAATTATGTCTATGCGGTGCCTCTCTATGCTAAATTTGCCAATTTTGATATTAAGGCTATTTTGGGCTTAGCGAACTATCTTTTTGCCATGGTTCTCCCTTTCAACCTAATTGAAGGGGCCATTTTTGCAGTAAGTTTCTATCTACTCTATCTGGCAATCAGACCGCTTATCGCCAAAATGTAGCAGCTGTGTTATAATACCACTATGCATAATCGACAAAAATATTTTATTCGGGCTAGCTTTGCGGCCTTGATTTTCGTTATTTTAGGCTATATTGTTAAGTTTGATCCGAGAATGCTTCAGGGCTTTGATCGCTTTATTCAGTCATCAGTCCGCGGTGATTTACCAAGCTTTTGGACAGCCTTCTTTAGAACCATCACCCATTCATCAACCCTATTGGTTTTATTCGTAGTGGTTGTCGGTTTTTTTCTTGGTAGAAAATGGTATATAGAAGCAGGTCTATTGGCTTTAATGGGGTTAATTGATGTGCTTCTAGTACTTAGCTTGAAGAATCTCTACCAGCGTCCTCGTCCGTCCATTCGACATTTGGTGACAGAAACAGGCTATTCCTTTCCTAGTGCCCACTCTCTCGTACTGATGTTGATTGTTGGCAGTATGATTATCATTGCCCATCAGCGGATTAGTCGAAAGTCTGTTCGTTATCTAGTAGAGTTTTTACTGGGCTTGGCTATTTTCCTCATTGGCCTGTCACGGATTTATCTTGGTGTTCATTACCCAACGGACGTTATTGCAAGTTTTATCCTTGGCTATGGTGTTTTGAATTTAGTCTACCCATTCTACGATGAGCTTCGTTTTGAATGGCGCTTTAAGAATAAACAAAATTAGCATGATATTTCAATCTAGACCTTCTTCTTTAGGAGAGGGTCTTTTTTAATAATACTTAGAATTCTTTATCTTTAGTAATATTTTTTGCAGTGGCGTTGAAGGTGGAGAGAATAAGAACTATAACGTAGGCGCATGCAATTTAGGAATAGAGTTGTTGCCAATTGCTTAGAAGGAGGTTTCTATGTTTCCGTTTTTACAACCTTCGCCGAATGCAACAGAAAAAAGGGTTCCTGAACATAAGGGCACCTCTAAAAACATCAATTTTGATAAAATATATGAAACAAGCATTGTATATTGCCGCTATAGTTACCGAGGCGAGAAAAAGCAAGGAGCTGGAAATTTTCCTGTCAATTTTAAGAAGAGAGAAAACAGAAATTGGCCTTCTCAAAAGGCAAGGGGAAACAAGGATTTGGGAGCTCTTAGGGGAATAAAGAGAATTATCAGAAATTTTATATTATTTTTATGGAGCATTAATACTCTAATGAAAAGTGCCAGAAGACCTTGATTAAGAAAAATTCAAGTGATAGGATAAGTGTCGTAAAATAAATTTGTTGCCAGAGGTGCTTGCTGATACCTCTGGTAACTTAGAAATAAGGAGACTTTCTATTATGAATACAGCAACATTGGATACAATGGCGTTTGATAATTTTGAAGTAGTGGATAGGGAATATCTTGCCGATATGGACGGAGCTGGATTTGTAGGGGCAGTCGCCGGTGGAATCGTAGGATTTGGTACAGGAGTTACAGCCATGTATAGACCAGCAAAATTCGTAGCAACAATTCCCGAAGTGGGACCAGAAATAGCTGCTGGAATGGAAATTGTGGGTGGATTAGCAGGAATGTATACTGGTGCTAAAGCCGGATGGGGAGATGGTGGATTCTGGTAAAATCTATACCTTAATTTGCTAGCTTAAATTAATATTAAAGTTTATATATAAGCCTAAATTCAGTCGAGGCTAATATGTAAAATCATTGGGTGATTGAAGCCAAATTTGGATATATAGAACAGGTGATGATATTTTATGTTTGCATTTTATGTGATGCTTATCCTTTGTGCCTTAGCATTAGCCTCCTATTACAGTAAAAATATAATTATTTCATTTATTTTCTCTTTTTTATTTCTTGTAGCATGTGTCTGTATTGTTATTTATTTACATTAGTGGCAAGAATATGGCTTACGTTGCCTCAGCTAATAGTCGAATTACAGAATTATTATGATATTTTCCTAGACTGAAACGCCACGCTTTGTTTTAGAAGCGTTACTTGCTGGAGCAACATCAGCAGGCTGGTTGCTTATCGGATCCGAAGGACTTTCGTTAGCTGCTGAATTTGCTTACGCTGCGGAATAAGGGGATTACAATTATCTTATGAAAAAAAGGAGTGTTAATGAAAGAATTGCTACTGTAATCGCAGGGACATTCAGTACAATTGCAGTAACTTTTCTTTTGTGGCCTATATCAAAGATTCTATCAGTTGCTTTTTTCGTTTCATTAATGCTTGCAAATGTTTATCTGTTTTAAAAAAGTTAACAGGTAATTAAGGATCAAGCACGTAAACTTGTCCCCCAATACGTCCCCTGCCTCCATTTTGGTGTCGGGGTCTTTTTCTGACAAGTGTCTTTTCCTTTTCCAACTCCAATAGAAAGGATTTTATAAAATAAGCATTATATATTGCTGCTATAGTTACCGAGGCGAGAAAAAGCAAGGAGCTGGAAATTTTCCTGTCAATTTTAAGAAGAGAGAAAACAGAAATTGGCCTTCTCAAAAGGCAAGGGGAAACAAGGATTTGGGAGCTCTTAGGGGAATAAAGAGAATTATCAGAAATTTTATATTATTTTTATGGAGCATTAATACTCTAATGAAAAGTGCCAGAAGACCTTGATTAAGAAAAATTCAAGTGATAGGATAAGTGTCGTAAAATAAATTTGTTGCCAGAGGTGCTTGCTGATACCTCTAGTAACTTAGAATAAGGAGAATTTTTTATGAACACAGCAACATTGGATACAATGGCGTTTGATAATTTGAAGTAGTGGACGATCAACTGCTCTCAAATGTAGAAGCTGGAAAAGGTGTGGACTCTATTCTTGCAGGTGTGGCTACATACGGTGCCGCAACTGCTGGCTTCTTGGTGGCTGCTAGTAATCCAGTTGGCTGGGGAGTTTGTGCCGCTTATTTACTTACTTCTGCGGTTGCAGGTGGAATGATAGGATATGGAGCAGCAACTTACGGCGAATAAAGAACCTAAGAATTTTCATTCATTCGAGGTATTGGCATAATGACAAGAAAATGGGCTTTTGTTTTTTGGTCGTCTTTGAATATTGTAGTTAACTTATTACTAATTCGGCCGTTCAATCAGGGAGAAGTAATATTTTCCAATCTACTTTTGATTGGTATTACTTTAGTCCTACTCTCCACTTTTTCTCGAGTAGTAGATAATTCTTGGTTTAAATTAGAATTTGTATTGTTGATTACACTTACGATACTGTCAATTATACGGATGCTCTACAGAATTAATATTATTTCTGGATTATTGGCAATAATAGTAGCACTTATAGCATTTATTACGATAACAGTAATCCTACTGGTAGGCATTGCTAGGTGGAAAAGCATTAGTAAAAATTGAGTGATAAAGCATGCCCTCAATTTTAGTTACTTTAAAATATTATTTCAAGGGAAACTCTAAATACTATAATCGAGAGAAACTCGACGCTGTCATGCACAGGTTTATCACCTTCTGAAAGGAAAAATTTTAATTTTTTTAGTCCCTCTTGTTTACCCCGACTCCGTTATGGTGTCGGGGTATCTTTCTGACAAGCACTCTTTAGCTTTCTCTAATTTCATAGAAAGGATTTTATGAAACAATCATTGTATATTGCCGCCATAGTAGGCTTGGTGATTTTGGTCAATATTCTGATTGAAGTGATCAAGCGGGTGATGCGACGAGGGGCATCGGCTTCAAATGGCTCTGCTTCTGGTCGGGTGTCCTTCGGTGGTCGCTATAAGCTAGTGACCCAAGTGGATACCAGAGACTGCGGTCCGGCAGCCCTGGCTTCAGTAGCCAAGCACTATGGTTCGGACTATTCTCTGGCTAGATTGCGAGAGCTTTCAAAGACTGACAAGCAGGGAACGACAGCTCTTGGTTTAGTAGAAGCTGCCAAGGCCATTGGCTTTGAAACCCGCTCGATCAAGGCTGATATGACTTTGTTTGACTATACGGATTTAACATACCCTTTTATTGTCCATGTGGTTAAGAATAAGCGTCTCCAGCACTATTATGTCGTCTATGCCAATGCCGGTGATAGCCTGATTATTGGGGACCCAGATCCTACCGTCAAGGTCACCCGCATGTCTAAGCGAGATTTTCAGGAAGAGTGGACAGGTCTGGCTATCTTTCTAGCGCCCACCCCTAACTATAAGCCCAAGAAAGACGAAAAAAATGGTCTCATGAGCTTCTTCCCTATTATTTTAAGGCAGAAGGCCCTCTTGACTTACATTGTTTTAGCCAGTCTGATGGTAACCCTGATTGATATTGTTGGTTCTTACTATCTCCAGGGCATGCTGGATGAATACATTCCAGACCAGTTAATTTCAACTCTGGGTATTATTACCAT
>NZ_JMLC01000012.1 GCF_000686605.1 Streptococcus sobrinus DSM 20742 = ATCC 33478
TGGCTTCTTTTAAACAGTTAACATGAGTTAACTCCTCTTATGCGGTATTAGCTATCGTTTCCAATAGTTATCCCCCGCTATCAGGCAGGTTACCTACGCGTTACTCACCCGTTCGCGACTCATTAGTAACACTGGAGCAAGTCCGGTGTTACCAATGCGTTCCACTTGCATGTATTAGGCACGCCGCCAGCGTTCGTCCTGAGCCAGGATCAAACTCTCATTTAATCTTTACTCAATCCGTCTCTGACAGATTTATTGCTTTTTTGACAGGTTAATTCCTTAACCCGCACGTCTTGGTTGCTTCGCTATTCAGTTCTCAAAGGTCTTTGTGCTTTTCTTAAAAGCAACTTTTATAGTTTACTATCTTTTTAAACACTTGTCAACAATTTTGAAAAAAATTCGTAAACTATTTTCTTTTGCTTTAATTTTTCAGCTTTTTAAGTTTAACATCTACTAATTCGACTGTCAATAGAATTACAAAAAACGTATGTGGAAAAATTTTTTAGAAAGCATCTGATAACCCTGAAAAGAGGCTCTTTTTAACCGAGACATAAAAAACTGAACAAATTTTACTTCGCCCAGTCTTGACATTCAAAAGGTTATCCTTTAAAATATATTAGACTGAGCAAGGCAGGAGTTGAAGTGATCTTGCTCGGTGAGCGGTGGTTCCAGCCATCGCTCTTTTTATTCATTTAATATAGGTATATTATAGCATACCATCCGCACTATAGCAAGTTTTTTTAAGCACTTTTTATAAAACTTTTACAGCAGATTATAAACTTATTTCTACCGTTTTGCAAGGTTAGTTTTTAAACCAGGCAGGTGACTTTTTCTTCTACCATCAAGGGGCTGATACTGCTTACTAAGCCGACGTTGACGGGCAATGATGTCCCCTGGTGTTTCAAGCTCTTTAGCAATTAGTTGCTTGTAGTCTGTCCTCCAGTCACCAAAGAATAGCTCTTCAAGGCTATTCTCATAAGTCAGAACTATTAACTGGCTCATAGTTTTTAATCCTCTTTGAGTCCAGTACATTCCCCGCTTTTTCATGCGATAAGTAATCTTTCGATGCTGGCTTTCCATAATCCCAATACCTGCTGGTTCTAACCCTCTTAACTTAGCTGGTTTGGTATATCTAAACCGACTGAGAAAGCGGGACTTGAAATTCTCAAAGTCCTCCTGCTCCTTTTCATCTGTAATCATAGACTCAACGGTGTCTAAGACAACTTTCAGTTTATGTCTGTTATGACTCTTTACAGCAGTAAAAGCCTGCTCTTGCAAGTCTTCAGGATAATTCCTAAAGAAGGCCCGTAACTCTTTATGCACGTGATAGGCATCCCAAAAATGTTCATGATGAATGATGCCAAGAGCCCTGGAAATTTCATCAAAGACTTGAGGGGTATAGCCAACACCACAATCCGAGTTGGTAATGAGCAAGGTCGTGTCCTTAATCTCATAGGTATTATAGAGATAATCCAGCAGTTCCCTTCTCGCTAATCTATGGCTAGGAGAAACAAACTCTTTCTTATCCATCAGCTGGAAACGTTTAGGCTCTATCTGCTGACTGCCTGTATGGACGACAAAGTGAGTCAAATCTGTATTTCGTTTCTCAGGGTCCCCTGACTTGGTTTTAATCATGGCTCCATCACCTTCAATGTAAATAACATCAACCGGCTTCTTTTGAGGCTGGTTGTTTTCATTGAAAAAGCGATAATCCTTCTTTTCATCCAGCAACTTTTCTGCTAACTTAGTAGCCTTAACAACTGTCGGTTTCGTAATCGTCACCTGGTAAAGTAAATCAATGACCTGGACCACTTTATCATAGGGCATCATGGTAGAGAGCTTGGCGATCTGATAGAGAAATTCATAAGAGTACCTAGAGTTTTTAGTCAAACCTAGCATGTCATCAACTGGAACAGCCCACTCCTTCCCTCTTTTCCAGCGTTTACGACTGAAACTAATCTCACCAAAGGTAAAGATGACCGTCCGCTCCATTGAGTGAACACAGCTATAGCCTCTAGCTCGCATACTAGAAGCGACCTGGTCATCATACTTAGCCAACCAGGCTCTAAAGTCCTCTTTTGTCGTCTCTGCATAGCTGGCCTTGAGTGAACTTTCATCAATCATACTAAACCCCTTTACTATTTTTGTTGGGTATTGTACCAAGAGGAAGAACGGACACGCAACTATTTTGCCCAAGAAAAAAGGCCTGAGTATCTCAGAACCTCATATCTATTTATTCGTAATACTTTTTAAAAATCCTTGACGAATTTTTCTAAGAAGAGCCTTAGTCTTTTTAAAGCTGTACTCCTCTCTCCAGAGGAAGAAACCTTCCAAGGCCAAAATCCCTACCAAGACCCAATTAAGAGCTGTTACTGCAGTTTGAAACCTTGTAAAGAACAGATAGCTCAACCAGCAGACCGTGAAGATAAAGCCCCCACTCGGCCAAAATCTCAACAACAGCAAGGCTAAAACCAGGCACATCATCTGGTCAATTCCAAAGGCAGCTATTCCCCAATTCCAGCCAAATAGAATGAAGAAAATAAATGATAGCCAATAAATTCCTCTTAAGATATAAAACATGGGGAACCTCCTACATTCTGATAATTATTTTAATCACTATTTTTATTAGGATTAAAACTTAGTCTCTTTAGTCATTATCTAGGTCATAATTTTCAATCCAATGATCCAGATAGGTAGCCGCAGCAGTATATCCAGCTTTAGCTGCCATCTTGTCTAACTTATCCCGATTAGCTGGCTTTAACGTGAACGAATAAGGCTTGGTACTTCTTCCTTTTGGACGACCAACCTTTCGCTTAGCTGGCGAAAGTTGTTCATTTAAGGCCGCCTGTAATTTTTCTTTTCTACTGACCACTGTCAACCTCCAAAATACTTGATAGCCATATTGTAGCAAATCTATTGTTTTTAATCAATATTAAAATAGATATTTTAATCCCTACTCTAAATCAAGTTTTAAAACCTTAAAGATAGATCTCAAGGTCTTCTTCAGCTGAACAAAGAAAGCTCGATGCTCGCTAAACATCTTAGGATCGTCCATCATATCCACAATAGTCCAATCTCTTGTATCCTGGTTAAACAGTTCCTTTTCAGGGATCTGACCAAGAACACTAGGGTCATCTTTCAATTCCGCTAGAAGTTCTTTTGACTTCTTCTTAGACTTAGAAATCTTATTAAGAATAAAGTAGGACTCTGCTTGAATCAAAGACTCTCTACTTGGTCGCATGATTTCTTCCTTGCGGTAGGCTTCAAGTCGGAGCTCTAAGTTAGCTTTCCCTTCAGCTGAGAAGTCCTTTCCTGGAGCAACAGGAGTCAAAGTGACATCACTAACGGCAATGGCATTCTTTGTGATAATGCCAAAGTCGGGGTGAGTGTCAATAAGAATGACATCATATTGTGCCAGATTCAATTCTTCACAATGTTCACTCAGCCAGTCGTAAAAAATAGTATTCTGATTAGACTTAGTCGCTAGACTAGCTTCGACTTCATCCAGTCGCATAGACCCAGGGATAAGGTCGATATTAGTAGAGACAGGAACAATCTCAACCGAGCCAACTCCTGTAAAAATATTAGCTACAGTACCAGTATTCTGATAGACATCAAAATAATGAGAGAGGTTACATTGGCTATCCAAATCTACCAAGAGAACCTTCAATTTAAAAGCGGCTAGGCGAGTAGCACAAAGTAGGGTAATGGTTGTTTTTCCATCACCGCCTTTTAGGGCGATTTCACTCATAGTCTTTGGCCATGGATGACGTAAAACTGGCATAAGTTGCCTCCTTTGATTTTATAGTCTTATTTTACCACACCTTTTTATTTTTATCAATATTAAAATACATATTTATATAATGTTTTTTATATTGTTTTTAATAACGATAAAAAGGTAGTTACCAAGTAACTACCTTAGTGAATTAGCCATAGGTCCCACCTAAATGACTTCCTCCCAAATGTTGAGAGAATTGAAGCTGGTCAACATCAAGATTGAAATTACCAGCGTAATAAAAGTTATCTTCCCCCGATTTTGTAAACGTACAGATAAACTGAACAACATCCTTGTTATCTGATTTTGATACTTCGACAGAAGATAACTGATAACCATTAACTTTTATAACCATGGCTAGCTGAGAAAGCTGACCCCCATGGGTAAAGCTAAGATGGTGATCATAAGAGGCTTCAACCTTTGAGAGATTTTGAGCTGTTGAAATATAGTCAACCGCATCCTTAATTGCCACCTGACATTTCTGGGCTTTATCCTCAGAAACCTTTTGGTAGGGATGTTCCAGCTTATTCTTAAGCTTTAGATGGTTTCGCTCATTCTTGGTCAGTCCCTTCATTGATTCATCTGACGAACTTGTCTGACTTGTCCGTGCTTGGTGAGGCTTATCAGACGGTTTCTGGCGAACGGCCACAATAATGATTAAAGCTCCAACAATGATACAAAGGGCTCCAATAATGATAGGGGTCAGCATTTTCTTTTGTTTTCCTTCCATATTTTTTCTGTCCTTTACTGCTTAGACCATTTTGGTTCTTGCTTATCAGGATAAGCAAACTCATATTGGCCATTGTCTAAGTCCGATTTACTAATAATCCGATAATTCCAGGTATCAACTTGGCCATATTGGCTGCCTGAGAGAGGGCTATTTTGTTCAATGATGAGAATAGAACCGTCATCAAAGACATGAGAGACAATCCCTGTATGACCAGCTCCAGCTCCTCCCGTTGGAGTTGAGAAGATAGCTCCAGCCTTAGGGGTCTTCTTAACCTGATTTTTAAAAATAGTGCTAGCCCAAGTTTTAGCCTGATTGGCCCCTGAACCCGAAGAAACAACACCTTGATGTCCCCAAATCAAATTACCGAGACTTTGACTCAAGTCAACACATTGCCCCCTATGTTCTTGCCAGTTATCAGGGCCACCATATTTCAGACCCAAAGCTTCAGGGTCATGAATATAAGGTTTCAAGCTACTTGGAGCATCAGAAGGTTTATAGCCCCATTCCTTGGCATCTGTTGGTACTTTACCTCCTTTATCTGAAGAGGAACCACTGCCGTCTGAGGAAGAGCTACTGTCATCATCATCTGTACTACAATTAGCAAGGCCTGAGCTACCAGCGTTCTTCAGTCGATAGATATAAACCGTTCCGTGATCAGAGGTCACTTTTGACTTATAGTCCTTGTAGTTATTCTTTTGGATACCATTATTAGAAGCAGAACAATGGATCATCTCTTTATCGTCGAGGAAGAGACCCGTGTGGCCATCTCCTCCACCGCTACCACCTTTAGTCCCCCAAATAAAGACATCTCCTTCTTGACGATCCTTGGTGTCATCATTTGAGGACCACTTGCCTTCATAGACCTTCTCGTAGCCATTACTAATCAGCCAATCGTGCTCGGTCTCGGTTGAAACTGGAGCATTACCGCTGGTCTTAGAAGCCCCATTAGCCGTTAGTGCATAGTAGAGTGATGAAGAACAATCATAGGAGTTTGGGCCTGTCCTAGCGGACATAGAATAGGTAACCTTGCCAATCTTATCCTTATACCATTGTTCAGCTCCGCTAAAATCAACGCTGCTATCAGAATCACTACTACCATCATCTGAACTATCAGAAGAAGAACTTCCACTATCGCTTTTAGATCCTGGATTTTTGACAGGCTTCTCTCCGTATTTCTTGATGGCTTCCTTGTCCAGCCATTCATACTTTTTCCCTAAGGAATCGTAAAGACTATCTAATTTACTTTGATAATCAGGTGCTTGGGCATAATGCCCCTCGACAACTGCCTTAATAACAGAATGGCCATCTGTATTATTAATAGCTTTAGCGTAGTTAGAGTTGTTATAAAGAAACTCTGCTTTTCCTAAGATCCCAGCATCAAAGCTTTTGTAATAGGTATATACCCCAGGACCATCCCCAACAGTTGTCCCTGGTCCACTACCAGCTACAGCATCATCTCCATACTTTTTAATCGTGATAGGATAATCTGCCTTAGAGGTCCATTTGACACCCCCCATATTATGGGCCTGAGCAAAGGAAGGAACTGCTGAACTAAAGCTAGTCTCCTGCATACTTTGAGTGATAGAAAAAGTCGGGAGTACCCCAGCCTCTTTCCAGCTATCCATGTAGGCTTCTTTATGTTTCTTGACGAAATCATCCACAGAAGCATTAGCGGATGAAAGCGAATCATCAGCTGAAAAAACGCTGGAGCTGGTATCATCTGTATTACAGTTGGCTCCTGAGCCACCCACAGCTCCTGACACCGCCCCAAGGATAGAGACCACAAGAACTATAGCCACAAAGAGGCTACCAATAAAGGTACTAATAAAGAGCCACTTTCTTAGCTTTCGCATGGTTTCATACATGGCTCCACCTCCTTACCAAAGGCCTGCCATAGTCATAAATAATAAATAGAGCAATAAAAATGGAATACCAATCCAAATCCCCGCTATTTTAAGCGAGCGGATAAACTCTTGGTCTCGTTCTTCTTGAGCTCTGAGGCGTTCAGGATCGGACTCCCCTTCAGAGGAAAAGTATTCCTTTTGTCGTCTGCCCATTTCTTTACGAATGGTAACGTAATCATGAAACTTAGCTTTTCGTTTTTCAATGGGACCCATACCATAGTAAGGGTCATTTTTCCGTCTAAACATCCTTTATCCTTTCTTAGTACATTTGACCATAACGATACTGGTCGTAATCCAAATAGCTTTGTGTAAACACAATATTTCCGACACCAGCTATATTTAAGAAGAGCTCGCCTTTTTCTAGGCTAGGTAAAGACTCCAATTCCGATTCAGTCATAGAGCCAGCTAAGGCATTGGCCAACAGGGGAACAGAAGTTTCATCGGTTTGAGCCAGTACCCTGTACTGCATCATTCCAAATATCCGTCTTACGGCAATAACATAGGGGTCTCGGTCAATCCCATCACCTGAACCAAAGATAATACCCTGGAGAGAATTGACGGAGAGAACAACGCCAGCAAAGTTATTCCCCATGGAACCAATAACACTTGCCAAGGTCTCTACACTCAATTCAAACCGGGGATCAAGCAATATTTGGGCTTCACTAATATTAACAATATAGTGAGGCATATCTTCTTCTGCTAGCTGAGGATTTTCACGCATGGCTTGCTTGCATCGTTTCCCATTATTAACCACATCTGCTGAGATAATAGAAAGGACATTGAAGACTTGAGCGTTAAAGAGATTATCATTACCTTTCAATTTTGAAAAATCGAAGGTAACAACTTGTTCTTGTGAAATATCTTCAAACTCAGTTGTCCCCTCAAAGATAGCAGCATGACTACTTAACATCCCTCGGAAGGTCTTCTTAATCCTCCTAGTCGCCGCTACCTCAAGCTTATCAACATTAGACTTAGACAGTAGTTCTTGTTCATAATCTTCCAGAAACATGATGAAATCAGATAGAACTGGATATTCTTCCCTAGCTAATTTCGTAGCCCTAAGCTCATTCTCATGAAGCTCAGGATTACCAAACCAAAGGTCTTCTTCAATATAAAAATCATTGAGAATTTCCTGAAAGGTTGTTAAATCATCATTGGTGACATCCGCATTCATCAACTTAAGAATGTTCTTAAGTTTACTGATATGAAGGTTGTAAGACTCCTTCTCATCAACATCAATCCCATTTTCCATGGTTGCCTGAGGAAAGATCTGGAAGATATTAATCCGATTTTCACCACCAGAAAGGTCAAGGATTTTTCCGTGTTGCTTACGGGTTAAATCATTAAAAGCACCTGAGGCATCAATATTTCTGATGAAATGACCACGATGATAAAGGTCATCAGTATGGCGTAGTAGGAAGGTTGTTTGCCCCATTCTAGGATTACCCGAAATAATCATAAAGGAGCGAGTTCGCTTATCATCACGTGTCAAAAAATTGAAATTGACCACTCCTTCAGTTTTGGTCAAGCCATATAAGGAGCCACGTTCATCTTCTAGCTTTGTGTGATTAAAGAAGTAACCACCAGCTAAATCATGAGCACGGACAGTTTGGGGCTTACGTCCATTAGGCAAGAGGATTTGTTTAGAAGTCGGCACAAAAGGTGCATGGTATTCCAATTCTTGTTCGCCTAACAAAATCGTGCATTTATAAGCAGACGTTTTATCTTTTATTTCCTCAACCTTTGTGAAAAGCTCATCTTCAGTCCAGGCAGAGACATAGACCCGAACATAGAAGGCCAAGACCCCAATGTTTTGCTTATCAATTTCTCGGAACATCTGCCGAAGGTCAGCTACTTCATCAATTTCCTTCATGTTTGTAGTTGTCTTAGCTTGTTCCGAAATCCGAGTCATCTTTTCTTCAATGGACCTTTCAAGCTCCTTCTTAACCTCATCACTATCTCGATGCAAGATAGAAACAAAAGATTGAGTATCCTTCAACTGAGTCAAGTCCTGTAGCCAGAAACGTTCAAGGCCCTCAGAAGGGTAGGCATAAAAGTGTAAACAGGTATGATACCCATCACCGCTTTTCCAATAATCATCCGCATGAAAGATAATTCCTCCTTGCGGTTGAATCCGCCAGAGAAAATCTAAATCGTAACCGTCTTCTTTTAGCTGCCGTTGGCGTTTTAGTGAAAGCGTTGTTGGCATTTCTATCCTCCCTATACTTTTTCGTTCATATTGTTGTACTGCTTAATAATCTGGAATTTTTTCCAGCTAGGAATTTCCCTAGGCATAAAGCCACTATTACCATAGCGTTTAGCTTTAGAGACAACCTCATCTAATTCCTCGGTCGTTTTCCCCCAAAGCCATAGGATAAATTCATGGTTGTAGTTTTTCTTTCGGATAACCTGCTCAACCTGAATTCTGACCTTTAAGCCGTCTTCTCGATCTTTCAGCTGAAGATACCGTTGGCTACCTTCGGAGACCTCTTTAAGATTTTGACGGACATCCGCCAGGATATGCCGTAAATGCTTAATTTGAGGATCCGTATTTGTTGGCAAGGTGGTTGTTTCAATCTGACAGTCAGGGGTGAAACGAGTCAACCATAAGCGATAATTCAAGAGAACCCGTAAGATTTCCTTTTCAGACAAAGAATCTAGGTCCTTTCCTGGAATCTCCATCAGCTGAAGATACCCATTATCAACCAGGTCAATATATCCTTTACGAGTTGTCATTATAGCCTTGGTATCAATCCCTTCAACAGTGGAATGAAGGTCAAAATAGGTTTGATTATCAATTTTGGCATTTCGCCAAGGTCTTGTCAGCAAACTAGAGCCTTGCCGCTCCTCTCGGCTACTTCTTTCAATTGGCATGGGGGTTTTCCTCCTTTTTTTCTATAGGATTTAAAGCTGTAAAGCGATGACGGCGAAGGGTAAGGGTTAGCCAGACGGCATGATAATTTCGCTTACCACCGTTATAGGGAAGCAATAAGTAAATAGCCAGACTAGGAACTAACACAATAAAGAGCAACATCTGAACCAACATTGTTGGTGGAAAAAAACCAGTCGCAAACATAAAGGTCACAGTAATGGTTACTGCAACAATGACGAAGTCCCTTATCAGGAACATCCACATTTTGGAGACGGTCTTAATATCTTTGACAATCCCAAATTGTTCAAAATTTTCATCCATGAATTCTTTCCTTTCTGGTTAAGATATAAAGAGTTTAAAGGATAATGGTCTTTTTAAAAATTTACCGACAGCTCACGGACAAACTAAAAAAAGAGTCCCCTAGCGGAGACTCTTCATCAAGCTGAAGAAATCATCTTCACCAATAATAGTGAGTGCTTGACCAGAGGCTTGCCTGGTCTTAGCTGCCTGATATTTAAGTGAGCGGTTATCAGGATTAAAGAGGTCCAACTGCTTGTGTCCAGCGATTAAGAGGGTAGTCCTATCAGAGACAAAGCCCTGATAAGTTCCCCCTTGGTCCTGGACAAAGTGAATGGCTTGGTCTCTCGTGACTGGTCGTAGACTTCCTGTTATGGCCACAACTTGGTTTTGAAAAACTCCCATAATTAATCCTCATCACTGGTATAACCCTTGATATGATTTTGACCACTACTCAATTGTTGGCTCCCTTGTTGGAGACTACTCTTAGCCTGACTGAGATTAGACCGAGCTTGAGAAGCATGGCGTTTCGCATAACCCTTGGTTGGGTCATAAGCAAGGCCTGCTTTCTTAGGGGGATGGTTTTGCTTAGCCCCTTGATTTAGAGCATTATTAATACCGCTGCTATCACCGCTGAAGTTATCTCTTATGTCAGAAGCACTTTGTTGTTTATCCATCGGATCAGTTGTAAAGGCATTGTGAGCACCGACTGAAGCATTGTCAAATTGGTCAGAAGCTTTATCTAGGACACCATTAGCCTGTTCTTTGCCCCAATCCATTCCTGATTGGATAGAGTCGGAAACTTTTTGCCAACCGTTTGTAGCACCGCTTTTTAGAGCACCGCCAACGCCTTGTTCCCGCATGGCTTCATTAATACCTTTGAGAGCTGCAGCTGTCTTATTAGCACCACCAGCCACTTTCTTGGCTCCTCGACCAGCAGCTTTAGTTCCAGCCCAAGCGGCTTTAGCACCAGCTGCTGTTGCCGCAGCTGCACCATGACCAGCTGCCGTTGCTCCTTGAGTCAAGGCACCAGTCATCAGCAAGCTACCTGCGACCTGTTGCATCGCATCCGCATGACCAGTTGAAACACCTAGCCAACGCTCAATAAGGGATGTTCCTTGTATCGCAGCGAGGAAGGTTCCGAGGTAAACCAGAGCAGAAGCCATGACTTGTTCCCACATGGTCAATCCGCTGAAGAAACTGGAGTCCAGACCCTTAACAGCTGCCAGACTAATACTTGGGAAGTCTCGGCAAATTTCTAGCACAACCCGCATGATGATGACCTCAAAGAGAATGCCCATAAAGGCTCCAAAAATGGTCATCACAAACTCCTTAAGCTTCTTAGAACTCGAAGCTGCAGTAAAGTAGCCATAGGCTGGGAAAAGCATGCCTTGAATCAAAATATCCACCACAGACTTAACCAACTTAACCGACATAAAGAGGAGCAGGAAAATCAGCAAGCCATACTGCAGGTACATTCCTATCCAGTTGACTTGATAACGCATGTAGACAGACTCTAAAGCATTTAGTTTCTTCATCATCCGATGCTCATCAATGGTACTTATACCTGAACCATTAGCATCCAACTTATGAAGCATAAGACCTTTCACACCTTTATAAGCTCCATTATTTTCAGAGTCCATATCTTCAAGCACCGCTGTATCAGTCGCCCCATAGTTTGCGGTAAAGTCAAGATTGGTTACAAAGTTAGAACTGGTTCGCTTCTTGGTACTGTCCGTAATGTAGTTGAGCTGCACCCCAGATTTTTGATTAGGCTTGAGGTTTCCTTGGTCATCCAACTCAAATTTGGAAGTGTCCCAGTCGTTGTTAATCAAAGCCTTAAGGTCAACCACATTTGACTTCATTGGTTGAAGAGCTAAAGAACTAAACTGCTTGCCATTACTCGACATGGTTTGAGCTGTTTGGGCACCCTTAGCGAAGGCCGTCGACACCGTCGTAACTAGAAACGGTAAAACACAAATGATAAAAGTCACTTTCAGAAAGTTGGTAATGTACTCCCCATACTTGGGCTTCTTCCCCCAAGCTGTTGAAATCATCTTATAAGTGAAGACCAATAAGAATCCTGATAAACCAAAGAGTTGACCGTAATGGTAAATCTGGCCAATAATGGTCTTTTGATCCCCTAGGTAGCCGAAAAGGCCAAAGAGCTTAAAGAGATTGTTGTAGACATGTTCCAAAGCCGCCGTAATCTGGTACATAGCCTTGGCAATGCCTCCTGGTAAAATGTAAATAAAGGCCCAGAAGGTCGACTGAGGATGAAGATACTGAGACCAATAGTGATAGAACTGAGACAATTTACTAGCATTGTCCCCATCAATATCGCCATTTAAAGATTTGACATCATTCATCAAGTCAGAAAATTTGGCATAATCCATACATAGACTTATCCTTTCTATTTTTGATAGCTAAAGAATAAGGGATAATGGATTTTTACAAAATTTACCGACAGCTCAAGGAAAAGAAAAAAAGAGCCTCACAATTTGTGAGACTCCAAATTTATAAATTAGTTAGCGGTACCATTAAAATCAAACCACTCATCTTGAGTATCTGCTTCTAGTTGAAACATGTGCATCTTTTCTCCGCCATTTGTCAAAACAATACAATATACTTCTGCAGCGTCTGCATCGTTCCTCAAGTCCTTTTTGAATGTATCAGTCTTAATTAAAAAATAATCTTTTCCTTTCAGTTCTGACTTATGTTTATTAAATACCTTTTGAATATTGGTGAAATTTTCAACCTTGCTAAAGTCCTTTTCAGTGATAACTTTAAAATAGATACTCTCACCAGATGAATTTGTTATCGTATGCTTTTTAGTATCAAATTTTAAAGTATCTTTTCCACTATCATCATTAAACACAGAGCTTGTATAGCCTATTCCCTTTGTAATACCAGTATAAGAGGACTTCAAATCAGTTGAAAGACCTTCTTTTGTATGCTTATGACCACAGGCCGCCAAGGTAAATATAGCCGCAACTGATAGTACAGCTAATAAAACTTTAAATGCTCTTTTCATTAGATTTCTCCTATTTCCGCTTTATTTATCGTAAGTATAACAAAGATGAGGATTATAATCAATATAAAAATAACTACTTTTTGTTTTTTATCATTATTTTTATAATGATTTATAATAGTATTAGAATACTTATTTTAATACCGACTTTAAAGGACATCGCTCATGTCTTCTAAGTCCCAATCATCTTCAAAACTAGGGGCTTCTTCTTCAGCTGGAAGAGCTACATCACCGCCCAGGACGGAAGCAACATGAGAGGCTACTTGTTCCTCATAGGTTTCAAATTGTGTAGCTATAGGCCGTTTACGAGGAGCTAATTTAGGGGCTTCTCCTTGTCGCATTGGATTTAGCAGCAACATTCGCCAGCTAATAAGATTATCTAAAGCCTGGTCTGCAGGGACAGCGACATCCTGCAAATCCAGATGACGGTGAGGACTATCAACTGGAATGTCTGAGAAGCTCTTGGTTTGGTCAAACTCATCCTGCAAGAACATATACCGCATTGGCATAGCTGTTTTTCCTGTTAGAAAGATAGGGTAAGTGGTAACCTTAAAGCCCATTTTATCCCTAGCTTTAACCCCACGTAGGATAAGAGCCTCCCCTTCTTGCAGTTTAGCTAATTGGCTCTTGTCCAGTAGTTCTTGTTTGTCCTGTTGAACATTAACATTGGGATTAGCTTCATCACCTAGGATATTACTGGAGCGATTGCGAACTGTTATTGTCTTGTGGCCTGACTCACGGCTGAAATACTCAGTTGTCTTACCCTTGGATTTGATATAGACTTGTAAAGAACAGTTATCTTTGATGGTCTGGGCTATCTTCTCTCCATACTTTTCATCCAGTTGTTCAAAGTTTTGAACCCAAAGATAATAAAGGATATTGAGTCCCAGATTGATAGAAATCTTAGTGTCCATATTAGGAATGGCTGGAAGATTGGTAAATTCATCAAGAATTTGGATAATTTGATTGACACATTTCCGACCAGGAGCCATGCCAGCCAATTCTGCATTGACATTAAAGAGCTGATCTAGGAATAGAGAAATCAGAGCATTATATTCTGTTTTATTTGGTGGTGTCACCAGAAAGATGGCCTTAGGTTTATCTGAATAAACCAGATCAATGTCTGAAGTCTCTAAAAGGCTTCCTACAGGCTGAGAAAGGATAGAAAGGTCAATCCTGTTTAGAATAGGTTGCTTCGTGTACTCATCCAAGATATAGCGTTTAGTGCCCTCATGACACTGATAAACCTTTTGAGCTGCAATTTCAAAGACTTCATCTTCAAAGTCAATCATAATCGTAAACCGATTTGGGAGTTTTGGTTCAATTACCAAGTTAAGATAACCATAACCGTCCACATCAGCTGCTTGGTGATCAACGTGGATTGTTTCTTTTGTCATCCCAGCAAAATTTTTAGTGCTTTTAATCGTAACCTTAGCTTTCCTGTAGGCATAGCTATTGGCCAGCTCTTTATTGGTACTGGACTTAAAGTAGATGACTAAACGACGTGGGAAGCCAAAGGAAGCCAGGTCAACAGAATTCATTGAAGTCATCTTAGCAATATTATCTTGGAGATAGAGGTTAATCCCTGACATCACACTAGAATAGATATTCCCTTGGGTTTCTCCGACCGCAAAATTTGACGAGGCAAAAGCTAAAATAGCTTGTTCTCTAAATTTAGAAAATTGTACTTGATTGACCTTTTGCAGGTTATCAAAATAGGCAGTAATTTTTGAGCAACGTTCGACAATCATATCTTGAGTTGGATTATCAATCAAGTTACCGTCTGAATCCATATAGACCGTTTCAGAACCCAAATTAGTCATGAATTTGGCAATATTGCGGATGGTAACTGTAGACCAGGCATCCTCTTCTCCATTTTTTACTGTCTCATGAGCACGGTCTAATAAGGCCATAGATACTGCTGTAAATAGAGCAATAGAGCTATCTTCAAAGTATTTAGCATTACCATTGCCTGCCCCTGGTTTCGTATGACGATAAATGGATTCCGCAACTGAATTGATATAGCTTTGAGTCTTCTCATAGTAACCCTTTTTTGCAGCATTGATAGCCAGCTGCAAAGGCTGATAGGACATTGAGTAATCTATATTGAGATACGAGAGCACATCAACATCATAGCCTCGTTTTCGCAGGGTTTCATACTCTGACTGATAATGTTCCCCCTTGGGATCGCCAATAATCATAGAGGGCTGAAATTCAGCCCGACTATTCATTTCAATAGTCGTTGTAATCCACCCTTCCCCTTTACCTGAGCGAGTCATCCCAGCTGATAAAACATTGACGGTCCCATCGTCAATAAAATAGGTACCTGATGGGGTCGAGAAATTTCCTAAGAAACGTTGACAATTGCTTAACCAACTGCTTAGTTTGCGATTTTGCCAGAGCATTTGACTGCCAAGAGTAAGACCAGGTAAAGAGTTTTTTCTTAAGTGCATTACAGGAAAGCCTCCACGGCCAGGATAGGTCTTAGTTTTGTTAGGGATAGCTTTGTATTGTCGCTTAACCTCGTTAATTGTCGTAAAACGATCATTTCCTTTTTCGTTATTATTATAATCTCGATACTGCTCAAAATTGACCCAAGCAGAGCGCCAAGCCATATAGAGACCAATAGCGAATAACGGTAAAGCTAAGATAGGAGCAATCTTAAATGCTTCAAAATAAAAGAGCCTACTCAAAAGAATACTGGACCAATTAAATTGGACCAAATCTAAATGACTAGTAACCGATTGATATAAAAAGTGATTAATTGCTCGAATAACTGAGACAGCATAACAGGTCAGAAATAGGGCACTGAGACTAAAAACCAGTCCCATATTAACGACAGAGCGGTAAGTCCGAAAGCGTAAGAAAGGTTTCATTTCTCGATTAAAACGATTAGACTCACGGCCTTCTTTTGAAAAGGTACGAAAGAAGAACTGTCTCACTTGATAAGTTAAACGGACAAAGCCGTTTAGAACAAGTAAAAATAGCCAAGTCACAGGCCAGAAAATTAAACGAGCCACTTCTTTTGGCCCTTTTTGTTTTACCTTTTGGCTCAACCGTTTAGGAGATAGGTTTGACTTCAACTCCTGAGGGTGACCGGACCAATACCTGATTGTTTTGATAAATCTGCTTAGTGGTAGCTTATACCAGTGATAGAACTTATAGGTTAGATACCCAATAACAGAAAGACTGAGAAGCCCATTTAACCAGCTGGAAAAAGCGAAGGTTAATAGCCAATCAATTAGTAGTTTAATACTAGACATAAGTATCTTCCTCCTGTTCCTGATGCTTGAGTGAATACCGCTCTAATTGTCCTAGATGTAAATTGGAATAGCGGAACAACTGGAACTGAGTTGATTCCGTCAACGAGAGAAATCGATCTTTAAATTGTTGGACAAGTTGAGAGAGATCGCCACAATAAAATAACTGCTGTCTCTCTTCTTGTCTTAGTTGAGTTTCCAGCTGAAGAGAATCAGCCAACAAATCATCCATAGTTTCAGAGTCAAGTGCCATAGTAAAGCTCCTTTCTTTTAATTTTATGACTCTAGCATAAAGGATAATAGGCCCTCAGAAAATTTACCGACAAGCCAGAGACAACTAAAACCACCCCAGAATTTTCTGAGATGGCCCTAGTAGTCTTATCAAAATTCCTTTCTAGTCGTTTTCTTCAGTTTCTTTTGTTTTGAGTTTAAATCGGGCAGCTCCCATAGCTGACATACCAACAAAGATAGCTCCCAAGGCTACAGCATTTACAGAACTCTTATCACCTGTTTGAGGTAAGGCAGCAGCCTTAACAGGTTGAGCTGGGGCCTTTTGAGGGGCTGGTGTCGTTTGACCAGGTTGAGGGGCTGGCGTTTTAACAGCTAGCTGATATGTATGATAATTAGCCTTAACGGGTTCTGGTTCAGCTGGATTAGAGAGCTTAACAAGGGTAATTTTGTCTGGTTGTTTATTGTCAGTTTGGAACTGAACTTGAACCTGACCATGAGTATTGATAATCCAATTATCATCTACCTTCAAGACTTCCAGCAAGTCACTTTTTGTACCATTACCAGCAACGGTTACAGTCTTATTGATAGCAGAATTCTTGTTAATGTCTTGTGACAGGTTATTGTCAACATTGTAGATACCAGACCGCCAAATGATATTACCGTCTAGGTCTTTCACAACCATTTCAGCATTCTTATTGACGGCCGTACTTGGACGGTAATTGGTATAGACGTACTTACCAAGGTCTACGCTATCAATCGTAATGGATTGGCTACCATCACCATTAGACGTAGAGTGCCAATTCAACTTACCGTCCAGGACACCAGTACCAAGGTTTCCCAAGCGATCATTGTCCCCGTCATTCATATCATGAGTAAGTTGGAAAGCACCCGTTTCTGAATTAACGGTAGCGTGCATTTCGGAATTACCATATTGCAAGCTATCCACGTTTTGAGTGGTTTCTTGCATACTAGCTTTAAAGGCCGTGGAATTTAGATAGTCAGCCAACTGTTTATTGAGATTATCAACCGCAGACTGGTTCTGCTTTTGGACATCTTGGGCCTTTTGAGTAACTGCCTTATAGGCCTCAGGCGTTTTACCTTGGTCTACAGGCTCGGTCTTAACCTCTGCCACGTAGTCCTTATGGCCATTAGCCATTTGGTCTGCCTGCTCATTGGTAGTATCTACGGCCTGTTTAGCTTCCTGATAGGCTTGGTTCGTTTCGGTAGCTTGCTTTTGAGCTTCCTGCAGAGACTGAACCTGATTAGCCTGATCAGCAGCAATTTCAGCTTGTTTATTAGCTAAATCTTGGTCATTTTGAGCCACTCCCATGTCCTTGGCAGGCTCTTGAGTGACCTCAACGCCTGCATTTTGGGCATTGGTAGCAGCAGTTTCTACTGTGGAATTATCAACAGAAACGGACTGCACATTAGCCTGTTCAGCCGTCTGTGAGGTAACTGGTGCTGTTTGAGGCTCTTGTGCTGGTGTCGCTTCATCAGCAGATACTACTGTACCAGCTCCCAAAGCCAAAGCTCCAGCCACGGCTAAAGTACCAAGCAGAGTCTTACCACGTTTGCGGTAAGAACCATGGCCGTTGATTTTATCAGTCGCATTGAATAAAAGTTGTTTGTTCATTAATTTTTTCTCCCTCAATATACTGTTATTTAATTTAATCCTTTTTAGTAAAAAGTTTGAACTTGCTTTGCATGAAAAGCAATACCGCACTAAGGACCATGCCTAATCCAGAAGCCATAACGGCTGAACTAGCACCGTCACCTGTATGAGGCAAGGTCTTCATTTTTCCGTCATCTCCCTTAACGCTAAGCGTTTTATCAGAGTTGACTGTAGCCCCAACGCTACCTGGGTCAACCGCTTGAGTTGATCCATCACTCTGGCTGACAATAGGTTGGCCATTTTGGACAGAGACAATAGTAGAGCCATTTTCAGTTGTGACAGGGGCTTCTGGGGTGACATCCTGAACTACTTGTCCAGTAACCTCACTGGTCAAACCGACTTGGCTTTGACCTTGGTCATAGGCTTGGCCAGCGGTTGGTTGACTGGACTGATTAGTTGGCTGAGAAGATTGGTCTCCTTTATCAGCTGGTTTAGCTTGTGCTTGGTTACCAGGCTGTGACTGACTATCAGGTTTTCCCTGGTTGGAGTCACTAGCATCTGGAGTGGACTGATCCGGTGCTGCTTGTGGCTGTCTCTCCTTGTCCTTATCTGATGATGAGGAAGGGGTTGAAGAACTTGGAGCAGAGCTATCAGGAGTTGAAGCCCCTGAGTTATCACCACTTGCACTTGGAGCTGTATCTCCCTGGTTGCCAGCTGGCTGCGAAGCCTCTGGTACACTTGGAGTGTCCGATGAGGCAGGAGCTGAATTATCTTGTGATGGCTGTTCTGATGGTTGACTAGCTTGACTACTACTGCTTCCTGTGTCATAACTTGACGGGGTTGAGCTACTTGGTTGGCTCACATCACCACCTGCAGGTTGAGTATCTGAATTTGAGGCTTGTCCTGAATCAGGAACAGTCGGCGTTGAATTATCAGCTGCGGGCTGAGAAACAACTGTCGCAGCTGAGGTTTGTGGTTGAACGCTTTGAGATTGAACCTCATCCGCAAAAGCTGCACCACCACTTGATAGAGCAAAACCAGCAACGAGAACGCTAGTCAATACTTGTTTTTTTGTCATGATTTACTTTCCTTTCTAATTACTTATCCTTTGGATAAGTTTCTTCAGTTGGTTCTGCTGTTAGAACAAAACCATAATCACTTTTTTTGTTTTCCTTGACCTTGAAGGTTAAGCGAGATTGCTTCGTATCATCCTTGGTTTTAAGCCCCAATACATAATTAAGGGTATAGGTCTTAGACTGTTCATCATAGCTTACCCCTTCCAGGATGGTCGAAGTAATCGTCGCATCTTTTGGAGCTGTGTATCTTGCATCTCCCTTATCTAGGAAAGGTTTTAAAGTGTCCTTGTTATTACTGTAATAAGCGGACAAGAAATACCTTGAAAAGGTATCAACCTGGTGCTCATGGGTTTGAACTTGTTTAGCATTGGTGAACTCTGAATAGAGATAGTTTGTCTGTTTAGCCAGCTTACTAGCTCGCCCCAAAAAAGAAAAACCAAAGAATAGGCCAAGCAAACCTACACATAGACCAGAAATAGCTACAATTTTCAACCAACCCGGAGTCTTGGTCGAACTAGCTACTGGTAGTCTTGTCTGTGCTTCCTGAGCTTCCTCCTTCAACTTCTCTGTCTCGGTTGCCTCAGGAAATTCTGGTAAGTCTTCCTCGCTGATAGCCCAGTTGTTTTTATTCAGACTGTCAACGTAATCAGGAAATACTTGATCTGTAAAATAAGCTTTCTTTTTGGCATAAGGATAGGATTTGAAATTATCCTGGATCAAGACTGCCTCCATGAGTAAGGATAACAAATCATTAAATTGGTCATCAATAACCAAGGGTTCCAAAAAAACCTCATCTTGTGTAGAAGCAAGCCCATCCTTTTTATGACAAACCCTCAGAGCCTTGAGCTGAAACACGCCAAACTGCCGTTTTAGATTATCTAACAAGACCATTGTCTGATAAAAGGTCAGATAAGGTAAGGTTTCTTCTAGTAAAAAACTGGTTTCTGGCATTACCGAATCAATCCCTTGAATCAAAGCTGACAAAGCCTCGTTGGTTTCAGGTGAGTAACCTTCTTCCCAGTCAACTTTTATAAAGAGCTTATCAGAGATCACGGTCTTTTCACCTGAAGAAAATAGGGAAAAAGCCATTAGCTATACCTCCTTAGTATCCAAATGTTTGTTTACCCCAAGTATAAGCCCATAAGAGTGCACCAGGGATTATACCAATTCCCATAGCTGCCAAAATTATACCACCAAGCTTATCCTTCATGGCTTGCTTTTTTTCACGACCCGCAACACCATAAATAATTAGTGTAACTACCGCAGCAACAGCCAACCCTGCAAGACCAACTGGAATAATCCAGCCCCTTAACTCATCAATCCCATTTTTAGCGGGAGTAAATGGGTTATTTCCAGCTGCCAATGTCAGTCCAGCCTTCTGAACTTCAAAAGTAGCTGATTGAATTTTTGTTGTCAAAATTTCTTTCATCGATGAATGTCTCCTTTATTTAAATAATTTATTTTTTTGACGGTCCTATAGTAAAGGAAAAAAGAATTTTAGAAAATTTACCGACAGCTCACGGACATTTTTACGCAACTTCTTGCAAGATGGCTTCAAATTCCAAGTGCTGCCGTTCCTTTCTGTGGGACTCATCCTTTAACTCCCCAACCGCCGAAATAATAATATGATAGCCCGCAGATGAGCCGTGTTCTCTTCTGAGTCGTCGCTTTAAATCAGCGATTGGAGCGACAACTTCGTCTGAAATAAGACGGGCCAATGGTCGAGCACCATTTTTCTCATCGGTTCCATTACGAGATAAATAATTGGCGACTGCCTGATCATAGCTAACACTCATACCATGTTTAGCTAGGCGTTGGGCAACTAAATCCATATCCTTATCGACAATTTTCAAAATAAGTTTCTCTGTCAAAACATTGAAAATCAGTTTATAGTCAAAGCGGTTAATAAACTCAGGACGTAAGTCATTTTTTAGAACCCTGTTCATATTCTTTTCAAGCTTTTTCAATTGCTCATTGTCCAGTTTGTCAATATCCCCTTTAATGTCAAACTGATCATTTACCTTCCGAGCACCCAGGTTGGTCGTCATTAAAACTAGGGTATTCTTGAAACTTACCAGCCGTCCAGTCGCATCTGTCAAGCGACCATCATCCAAAATCTGTAAAAACAAGTCTAGAACACTGGCATCAGCCTTTTCAATTTCATCAAAGAGCAAAACACTATAAGGTCTCCGTTTGACTTTCTCGGTCAAGTCCCCTTTCGTTCCAGTTTTAGCATCCCCAATCAGCTTCTTATCGTCTCCTTTTTCCATATATTCAGACATGTCAAAGCGGATTAAAGACTCCTCGGAACCAAAGAGACCTTGAGCTGTTGCCTTAGCAAACTCCGTTTTCCCAACCCCAGTAGGACCAAGCAAAAGGAATGTTCCAAAGGGCTTAGATTCATCCTGCAGGCCTTCCTGGGCGATAGAGACGGCCCTAATCATGGCATCAATCACACCATCCTGACCTTTAACTCTTTGATGAAGGGCATCAGATAACTTTTCCAGTCGGTCATCAGTACCTTGAAGGATAGTGGTAACTGGAATACCTGTTTTTCGTCTGAGAATTTCAGCAACTTCAGCTTCAGTAATTTCAATTTGTCCTCTACTAGCAGCTAGGCTTCCTGCTTCGTCAATTAAATCAAAGGCCTTGTCAGGTAGGTATTTATCGGTGATATAGCGTATAGATAGACTAACCGCTTGACGAATAGCTTCCTCAGAATAGGTCACTTGGTGAAACTCTTCATAAGGAGCCTTGGCCAAGTTGAGAATTGTTATAGCTTCTTCTTCTGACGGTTCATCAATCATGATTGGTGGCATCCGCCGCTCTAGGGCTTTGTCTGTTTCAATGTATTGGTGATATTCATCCAAAGTAGTCGCACCAATTAATTGAATTTCCCCACGAGCGAGGACTGGTTTGATAACATTCCCTGCATCAAGGGCTTGGCCTTCCTGACCGCCAGCCCCAACAATGGTATGAATTTCATCCATAAACATTAAAACTTCGCCTCGTCGGTCAACTAGTTCATCAATAATCTGCTTAAATTTAGCAATAAAATCACCCTCACCAGTCAAGCTAGAGAGTTCTAGGTTATAGACGGTTAGTCCTTGTAATCGGGCAGGAACCTGTCCCCTAGCAATTCTTAGAGCTAGCCCTTCAACAACGGCAGTCTTACCGACACCTGGCTCACCGATTAAAACAGGACTATTCTTTCCCTTTCTCAGAAGGGCAAGGATAACATCTTCCACTTCTTCATCACGGCCATAAACTTCATAATCGTCAGGTTTAGACAAAACCTTGGACGATAAATTATTCGCAAATTCCTCTAAAACACTTGGTTTCTGTTCGGTTTCACCTGCCATAAATTCCTCCTTTCATCTGCTGGACCAACTTCTCTTTGATGCCCTCAACAAATTCCCCTGGTGAAAGTTCTCCTTTGCCAATCTGCTCTAAGAAATTTTCCCAGCCAGCCGTTGTATTGGGGTCTGAGAAATCATTATCTTTAAGTGCAGAGACCAGAAGATAACCTTTTTGTGTAGGGTATAATTGACCCGATTGTTTATCCATCTGAACATAGCCGACCTCTTGAATTTTCTTCAGCATGGCTGCCCTGGTCGCTGAAGTCCCCAGACCATAACTTGGCAAGACCTGACCCATCAGTAGGCTTTCGGTCAGCCGTCTTGGCGGTTTAGTCATTTCAGAGCGGACCACTGCTTTAGTTGGTACTAAATCATCTAGTTGATAGTCAGGTAATAGACTATCCTTACGGACTTTTGTTTCCAGTAAGTCCCGCCAACCAGGCTCTAGAATACGGTGGCCCGACGTTTTAAACTCAAGCCCCTTATTCAGTAAGGTCATTTGAGTTGTTTCATAACTATAATCCTTGGCAAACATCAGCAAGCTCCGCTTGACAACCGCTTGATAAATCAAGCGTTCAGCTGAAGGAAGTTGAAAGAGGTCTGGAATTTTTTGGGTTGGAATGATGGCGTAGTGAGACCCGACCTGGCTAGGGTCTACATAAGCCTCCCTAGGTTCAGGATGAGCGACTTCAAAGTGACAATCAATGAGTTTTTGGTAGTCAGCTACTAAACCTTTTAAATAATCAAATTCTTTGAAAGTGATATGAGTCTTATCCTGATTCCTTGGATAAGAGATATAGCCTTTCAAATAAAGACTTTCCAAATGTTTCAGGGTCTCATCTGCTCGCAAGCCAAACCGCTTAGAAGCTAAGGCTGTCAAACTAGAGTAAGAAAATAAAGGGGGGGCAAGTTGCGTAACCCTCTTCCCTTCTATTCCAATGACTCGGCTCGATTTATCTAGTCCTCGCAAGAGCCCCAAAGCCTCCTCGCTTGTTTCTAAGGGGTCTTTATAAGTAAAAGTCACTTGATAAGTTGTATCATGTAGGTCAAGCTTATAAAAGGGCTTCGGCTGGAAAGTCTGTATAGCTAAGTCGTTTTCACAAATCAGCCGTACGATTGGCGTTTGAACCCGACCGACTGACAAGGAGCTACCTTTTCCTCTCCTCAACTTTCCTTGATACTGCAGATTTAGGGTCGTAAAAGGCGATAGATTCATTCCTACCAGCCAATCACTTTGACTTCTCGCTTCTGCTTCCAAAAAATAGTTATAAGTTTCCTTTGGATCCCTCAAGTTTTGGAAGGCTTCCTGAATACCTTCAGGGCTCATAGACTGGACCCATAGCCGTTTAGCAACCTTATCTAGTCCTCCAGGAATATGAGATAGAATCGCATAAGCAATCCGTTCCCCTTCCCGATCGGCATCCGTCCCAATAATCACCTGATCCGCTGCCTGAACTTCCTGGGAAATCCGTTTAAAGAGGTCTTTAGACCGCTTATCTTTTTTCAGTTGGAGATCCTTAAAGGAAATGTCCAACAAAGGCAGTTTGGACAAGTCCCAATTATCTTGAGGCAGAGGATACTCAAACAAGTGCCCCTCAGGAGCAATTACATGAACCTCTCCTTCAAAGAAAGGACTGGAACGGACAATAGAGACTGGTCCATCATTGGTAGCCTGCCCCAAAGCCTTGGCATAGGCCTTCCGCTGATCAGATTTTTCGGTTAATATTACTGTTTGCATTCATAAAATAATTCCTTTCTAATTAAGATAGATAGAGTTTAAGGGATAATGGCTCTTTTGAAAAATTACCGACAGCTCACGGACACATCAAAAAAGAGTCCCACGTGGGAACTCTTCATTAAGGATTTAAAGGTTTAGGGACAGAATTTTTTGGACTTGGTGAAATCCCTCTGTCCCTTGTTCTGGGGGGTGTCGGATTTGTTCGATTCTCAACACATTTCACAACCTGATCCGCAGCCTTATGAACTCGCTTCATAGAGTAATCCAATTCCTTATCCGTCATTTTATTGAGATTATCCGTCCAACTTGCCATATAAGGAATGGACTCCTCACTTGTATCAAGACCAAAATGCTTAGAAACAATGTAAGCGGTCATCTCTGCCTCAAGCTCCTTATGACTAGTATCTAAGTTGACATCCCCTTTACTCATAAACTTTGGATTATGGAGCGTTGCATGAGCCAATTCATGGATGCCAACAGATACCTGTTCACCAGGTGTATTATCGGGATTAATTAAAATCTTTTGAGCTTTGGGATAGTAAGCCCCTTTAGCATTACCCAGCTGATGAGCATTATCAAAGGCCATGTCCACTCCGATTTTTTGGCCATAATCACAAAGTCCTTTTAAGACCTTGTCTGTCTGTACCTTATCCATGTCAAAATCAAACTGGCGGTTAGGCATAGCCTTAGGATAGCTTTCAGGCTTCAGGGTGGTTTGCGATAATTCAAAGACCTTGTAAGTCGTGAATTTCCCACTCATAAACTCTTTGACGGGTAGTTCCTTTGATTGGATTTTAGCTTTTTCTGCTGGAGAAGCTTCCGACCGTGGCTTATATTTGGTCCGTCCTTGTGAGGTTTTAACAGGCTTACCTGTAGCGTCCAAGACAGGAATCATATCAACCATAACTGGCCGCAGCAAGGTAATCTTAGACTTTTCACCTGCCTTGACAGACAACCGGTCATAGTGGACAGTCTTGGTTTTTCCAGTTTTCTTATTGGTAAAAGTACGGGTTGACTGCATAACATCCTCTGGTTTAATACCTAAGGCTTTGCCTCTATCCTGCCATTGGTTATAAGTTGCGACTGCCTGGGCACCTGGCCATTGTTCTTGAACCAAGGCAGCATTTCTTGGTGACATTCCAGGGAAATGACTCATGAAATCAAGGTACTCTTTCATGGCTTTAGGGTCAGTAGAATACTTCCTAATTTGGTCTAAGGCATGGGCACTTAATTCTTCAGGACTAGCCTTAGTAGGATCAAAGTCCTTTTCAGCTGAAGGGGAATGAGCTTGCTTCTCAGCCTTCAGGCGGTCCTCTTCCATGATTTCTTCAGCCTGTTGGGCCAAACTCTTAGGACGAGGTTCTAAGGGCACTTGAGGGGGTTCAACAAGGTTATAGTCCACATCTTCCTGATCGGAAAGGTTCATAGCCTTTAAGGTATTGAACATTTCTTTCCCCCCATCTTTTATGTAATCGTTATTTATTGATTTTTGACTGATTTCTCCATTTCGTTCAAGGTAAACACCCAGGACAACACCATTTTCAAGTGAAGAAAGTTGCTCACCTAAACTACCTTTTATTCTCATAAGTGAAGCAGGTACATGAGCAAATTCTTCTTCTCTAAACAATAGTAGAAGGTCGCTGTCTTCAGGAGTAATAGCTTTTGATAAATTCAAATTATTTAGTTTTTCTACTGACGTTAAATCATTAAATACAAATGAATCTGACTCAATAATTTCAGGTAATAAATTCAATACTTTCAACTTATCTGACATTCCAGGAGCGAACTTCAGATCTTTAAAATGACCTCTACCATTAGCTACGTCTTCAACAAATGACTCTGAAAGTGAATTTACATAATTTTCATACCTTGGTGTAACTCCCGTTAAGTGCATCCAATTTCTTTTCTCGAAACTGATATTTAATACTTGCAAAGAATCAGTATCAGGAGTCTTGTAAACATAGTGTATCTTTGACCCAGCTAATTCAGAGAGATACCACTGAGCAGAATCTCTAAGTGTATTAGAGTACAGATTCAAAGTCCGAAAATTTTTCCTATAGACTTTATTTGACTTCCTGTCTGTATCAGTGGTAAAATGTAACTGAACATTGGCAGGAAAATCAGGTTGAGAATTTTTCTCAACGGGCTGCGGTGCTGTCCCTGAAGCTTCGGCTTCTAAAAAACTGGAATTGCGATTGAATAGTTCGCCCCCAGTGTTATTGAGCTCTTGACTTCGGTCAAGGGCTTTTTCTTGTTCATCTGGTCTCTTATCAGTCCCAGCCGCATAATCTTTTAGGGTGAAATCATCTGTTTCTAAGAGAGATTTCAACTGCTGGTTGGATATATTTTCTTTAAACATCCGATCAATAATGTGATCAACTTGAGTTTGTGTTAACGTTTCGCCATGAATAACTGCAAACATTTCTTTTGGATTTACTGCCCAACCATAGCCTAATTCATCCGCTTGGCTTCCAAAATCACTATTATTGAACAAATCATTAAAGTCAATTGTTCCAAAATTTTGGTGTCCAGTATATAAATCAACTGGGATACCTGAATCTGGATTGAACGATGGTAGCTCAGGCCTAGGGAAAGTAGCATCTTCTCGCTGAGCAATATTTAAATAGTCTGAAGGTAATGTTCTTTCTAACCGCTCTGAAATTGTTTGGTTTTCTTCTCCAACGTCATAACGAAAATTGTCTACTAAGGGTTTCCCATTTTCATCTAGCAGATCAAACCAGGTTCCTCCTTGATTTGTTGTATGTAATATTGGAAAAACAAGAGGTTCTTCTATTACCTCTAATCGTTTATTATTTTCAAGATAAAGATCCTTTACAAAAATATTGTAAGGGACTACTTCTCCTGATGAATACTTCTCCGATAGAAAATTTTCATCAGACGAGCGAAAAGCGACTTGTAAATCTGGTTCAGAATTAGTTTTTTCTTGTGAGGCTTCTAAAGCCTCTTTTTCTGTTTCATGTGGATAGCCATTAGCATCCAAAAAGACCATGTCTTCCTGGGCACCTTCTTGTGTTTCACTGGCTTCACCTGTCTCAGGATTAATATAGAGTGATCCTTCACTTTCTTCAATTCCTTGGTCAAATTGTCCCTCAAATGGATCAACTGGTGATGCTTGATAAAGTGTTGGATTATCTTCTATTTGTGGCTCCTGCTTAAACTGTTTAAGCTGGTCATTCCAATCCATCTTATTTTTTCCAGCTGGTAAATCAGGAATGTCTGCCACTACGGGAATTCCTTCCTTTACCAAGTCCTGAATAAATTTTCGACCACCTTGGTCATTATCAACGGCTAAGGTAATCATGTCAGCGTGCTTACCATTGGCAAAATAGCCATTTTCCTTAGCTAATTCTAACCCCTTAGCCAATTCTTCAGGCGACCAAGAAATAAAGCGGCCAGCTTGTTCAGCTGTCAGTTCTGATAAGTGGCGACCGATAACCCCATCTTTCAGACCATCCATGGAAACAAGTCGGACATCTTGTAAGCTGTCCTTGTGCAATTCATAGTAGGACATCAAATCAATAGGACTTTCTGCAAAGACTAAGCGGTTTGGTTGGCCAACATCCACGTGGAGACCAGTAAGACCGTCAGAGTTTTTCATAACTTGCTTGAGGTAGCCACGTTTAGGATATTTCATCCGATTTTCACGGATACCTTGTAGGTTGGCCCCGACCAACTCCCCATCAGCATTATAGCTTTTAAAGACTAGTCCTGGTTCCACCTCATCCCGATTCAGGATATTGGCCTGGGTCAGCAGTCCCCGCTGGCTGAAAAAGTCAATGGTTTCATCAGATAGTCCTCTATCTTTCAGATACTTCCTACCTTCATCTAGGGGCTGCTCATAATTTTCCAGGTAATAGTTAAACTCCTCATGTTCAACGGGTTTAACCGACTGTTGGCTATAATTGCCAGTAGTAATATAGTCAATGGCCTGATTAAAGTTAATCTCCTTAATCGTTTCAACTAAAGAAATCACATCACCGCCCTTGTGCTGACTATACCAATTCCAAAGGCCATTATTTGGACTGATCACTAAACTGTCATGGTCTTTCCAGCGGTAATCTTTACCCGACCGAAAGAGTTCCATTCCCATACTTTGGGCCACTTCAACAATATCACGAGACTTAGCGAGATCACGCAACTCCTTACGATTAAGCTTATTAGCCATAATGGAACTCCTTTCTACAAAGCAAGATTATGACCTAAATCAAAAAAAGTTTCCCTAGGAAAAGTTACCAACTCACCAATGCCAAGGGATTGGTAGTCTTCTGGATTATTTTCATAAGAAATACTCATAGACAGGTCTGCATTTTGACCTGTCCCCTCAAAAGTAACGATCCGACTGGTATCATCCATCTGGCTAACTAACCATTCAGCTGAGAAGTCAAAAGCTTCTTCAGCGACATCTGGAAATAAAAACATAAGAGTTCTCCTTTTCTTTTAGTATTTCACAATCATAAGAGATAACCCTATTTCCAGCAATTTACCGACAAGTCGAGGACAAAAAAGAGCCTCACAACCGTGAGACCCTTTAAATATCATTTTATTTAATGGGTTAAACTAACTAAAAATTATCCTTATATTCCTCTTTCAAAATCTTTGAATATGCAGGATTATCCTTGACCGCTTCAACTACTTTCCGTGGTTCAATCACTCCATTTTCAATCAGGTAATCTAATGCTTCTTCTTTAGCTAACGCACGATTACCATATTTAATGGGCAATATCATCATGTCCGACTTATTCATCCCAAATCCCCCAAATGCTTGCGGGTTGGTTAAAAATTCGCCTTTTGCTTTTGTATTTTCGTTAGTCATCATTTTTCTCCTTGCCATTAAAATGTTTATCGTTAAGAGCCTTTAGTGTTTTTGCAACGGAAATGTCACTATTTAGAATCTGTTTTCTAAGTTCCTCACCATGTACAATATCTCCTGAATTCAATGTCAGGTCTCCAAACACTAACGGACCTTCTGAAACTACCTCATAAAAGTGATCATTTGAACCAGGTAACTTATTTAATAACTCTAATGAATCATTTCTAAATTTAAACCTAGACGAACTTAGGTATTTCTGAACTTCTTCAGTACATTCATGTAAGATTAATTTCATAATTTAATATTCTCCTTATTTCTATAGTCTTATTATACTAAAAATAACTATTTTAATCAATATTAAAATGGTTATTTTTATATTTATATAAACGTGTGTTTTTAACGGCTAAAGTTCTCTTCTTCCTCACGGTCATCACTTCTTCGCTTATTCCTGTAAGCTCGTTCTTCTTGTCTAGCAGCAGATTTCAGAGACTTAGACAATCCAGACATAAACTGGCTGGTAGCTCTGAAACCTTGGCTTGACTGAAGTTGACTGTGCTTCTGAACTTTCTTCTGCTCCAGTTGATGAGCCACCACTCTTTGAAGTTCGGGTCTTTGTTTTTCAGCTGAAGGAGAGGCTGGCTTGTTAGCCAATTTATCATAATAGCTAATCAGTTCTTTAAAGTAGCGGCCATTTTCCTGATGATAAGTTTTTTTCAGCTGCTCATCGGTAGTTTCTTTCATAGCCTCATTGTTTGAGTGAATTCTGTGCTTGGTTTCAAAGACAGCCAAGTGAGTCTCCAAGTGTTCTTGATAAGCCTTTTTGTCCATATCTTGTCCAGAGGCTATCCTAATTAATTCAGGATCGTGAGTCCTCTTAACCAGCTCTAATTCTTTTTTCAGCCGACTAACAGGTTTATCAATTTCCTCTCTTGTGGCCTTATCAAGTGGAAACTGCCGACTCTTAGCATAAGTATTAGCTAAATACTCTTTTCGTTGTCTATTCTGGTCAGTCAACTTATAACCTGGGGTTAAAGCTAACTTGGTCAATTCCAGGCGTTCTTGGATTTCCTGCTGCTTAAAGATCAGATAGTTCTGATTGTTCCTCGTTGGCTCAATTTGGCCAAGAAGGCGTTGGGTAACTAGTAAACTTGCCTGCTCTTCTTGGTAACCTCTCAGTCTCAGAGCATAGCGAAAGAGTCCAAGCTCTTTGGTTTCCTTTTCACTCCTATGGTCTTTTTTACTAGCAGCATCGATTAACCGTCCAAGATCGTCTTTCCCTAAAACATCCAGCTCTTTAACAGTCAATTTTTTCTCAGCCAGACTTTGCTTGACTTGACCAATATCATAATAGTTATGAGACTCAAAATGAGTTGGCTTACCTTGGCCATTACCATACTTATCATAGCTTTCATAAACTGGCCGCAACACCGAGATAGCTTGAGTATTCTTCGGAATTTCATAGCCTTGATATCTCCAGGCTTCAGCCGTCTTTAATAAGCTGGCCGTTGGTAGCTGTCTTAAAATCCGTGCTTGGTTTCGTTCAGAAAAAGAATCCAAGTTAGCTTTGAGGGTTTCAGTAGCAATTCGGGGAGCCTCTTTTTTAAACTCTTTAAGAATCCGATTGCCTAATCGATCCCTTAGCTCCTGCTCACGCTTTTGGAAAAATTTTTCCAGCTGAAAACCTTGGCTGGTCGTATTCCTTCGCTGAACTTCTCCATTGACCTTACGGAAGGCTTCATATTCTTTACCTTCAGAGCTCGTGTAGTTGTCTTGGTAAAACTTCAAAAATTCTCTAGTCTCCGCTTGCCAGGCTTCGTAGTCCTCTTTGCCATCGTTGGCTAAGTAAGAATCAATGTATTTGTCTAAGAAGAACTTACTGACTGCAAAGTCTCTAGCATTAGAACCATATCGCCAGTTTTTATCTTGAGGAAGATGATTGAAAGCTTGTTCCAAAAATTTTTTTCAGCCGACTGTGTAATCTTTTCTGGTTTAAAGACATCCTGGATCAGATTGGTTTTTAAGTTGGCCAAAATCTGTTCTTGCCTCAAATGTTGTTCCTTGGTCTGCTCATTAAGCAGCCCATTTAAGACCTGGCTTTTTAATTGCTTGATAGTCTTTTGAGAAAAGTTTCCTCGATATTCCCAGCGGCCTCTCGGTTCATAGAAGAACCGTTCACGGCCCGAATTTTTTTCAGACAGACCAAAATGCACGTGAACATTGTCAGTATTAAGATGAATATTTCCCCACCAAAAGGCTGAGCTATCCAATCCTTCCTGGTTAATCAGATTAGGCATGGCTTCCCGAACTACATTTTTTATAGCCTGCTGGTCAACCTTTCCAGTCTCCACATCATAAAGCCCCTCCTTAGCTAAAAAAGCATTATCAAAAGAGATAACGCCTTGCCACAATAAAGAGCCATGCTTGTAAGCTTCATTAAGGTTAGACTTCAAGTCAGCAACCTGGTCAGATGCCAGATAGTTAGTATCTTGATTAAAGATAGCCGTCACTTCTTCGGTTTGTTTCTCGGTTGCATAGGAACGGTTCATGTAGTTGATATAGTTTTTAAAATCCAATCCTTGTTCTGGAACCGACTCCTTGATAGCAGCTATCTGGCTCTCAGATAGCCCCTCTACAGCTTGGGTTGTTTGATCAAGGACAATATCATTATCAAGTTCAACAGCCTCATCACGGTTCGTATAATCAACGTATTGAGCATTGGCTTCTGTGTACTGCAACATAAAAGTAATGCTTGGACTAGTTTGTTTACTCATCTTCTTTGGCTCCTCCTTATAACGCTTCCAAACGGATCACAATGGTTCCTTTCTAATTCCAGTTCAACGGCAACTGATTTAGGGGAGCAATGACTCCATCTGCCAAATCATCCTTTTTAAAGAAGCTGGGACTATTAAAAGTGATAACCTCACTTCGCTTAAAATTTTCTCGTAAGCTAGAAGAAGCTCGATTAACTTTTTTAGCCACTTGAGGAAAAGTAAATCCCAAGCTCAAATAAGTAGTCACCTTTTTATTAAAGGCAGCCTTATCCTCTTCAGAGGTCAAATAGTAGTGAGTGACTTCCGCACGACCATCCTCAGATTCTTCATGTAAAGCTCTCTGATAATCGCAGTAGAGTTTCCTCATTTGTAAAATAGTTTCTTGCCATTGAGCAGAATAAGTTTTCTTTGAATGAGGATTGATTAAGTCAGCAACATCTTCTTTAAAGGTCTGATTAACCCGATCAAAGGTTCCCAAATCTTCAAAAGGATCAATATAACCAACGAAGTCATAATGGATGAGTTTTTGATATAATTCTTGGCTCTTTGTCACAAGCTGGCTCCTTTACTTTAGTGAGAGTGTTTTGTGGTTTGACCTCTGGCCACATCTTCCTTAATCAGCTCATCAACCTGAGCAAACAAATCTCTTTGTTTTGGATCCTGACCAGAGTCACGACTTAGCAAATCAAATGGATCCCAACCTGGTCCATGTTGGCCAAGTTGAAAATTAGCCAGCTCCAGATACATTAACTCATCCTGTTTCCTTTGCATCTGTTTGAGCCGCTGCTCAATTTTTTCAGCTGCTGTATTCTGCTCTCTTAGCTCCTGGACTCTAACATCAAAAGGAAGGTGTTCTGGATTATCTTCAATCAGCAAATCATAACAAAGATTGATACAATCTTTAACCGTTACTCCTTTCTTTTTTTGAGCAGTCGGCCCATATTTATACCACATCAGAGCTGTCAATTTTTCTTCCACCTCAGGGGGCATGACTACCCCTATCCGCAATTCTTTTTTTCCCATCTTTCTTCCTCCAAATTTTTTTCAGCTAGCTATTTGAATCCCAACTGCTCTGCAATTGACTGATGAGTAAACCAGTCATAAATTGCGGCTCTATTATGAGGTTGGATTAAAATAATAGCTAGAATCACAATAATAATAAAAGCAATCTTTCCCCTCTTCAAATGCCCCCACCTACCTTTCTTTCCGCCTCCAATGCATCGACATCATCCATGAAGACTAACCAATCCGAAATTAACTCCTCAGTAATATCCAGATTGGCCAAGATAGCTGCTTCAGTTACATCTTCTTTGACCATACTTTCCACCAAAATTTTCTGCTGTTCTTTGATTTTGTTCAGCTCTTTAGCAAAACTATTTTGATAATAATTCAAACCATCATTGGCCACAATGATCTGACATTGACTCAACATAAATTGATTAAAGGACGGATAATTATAGGTTGATGAAATTTTTTTCAGCTGGCCGTAAATCTCATCAGGGACATTTCTGATTTTTATTTCTTTAGTCATAAATCGCTATCCTCCAATAGTAGGTCTTGTAGACTTTCGAAATCGCCAGACATCAGTAAATCATTTTCTTGTTTTTTTCGATTATCACCTTTTTCCGATTCAATCATTTCCTCATATTCTAACCACTTAGAAATATGGCCATTGATTTTTTTCAGTCGCTCATTCATCTGTCTAAGCTGCTCTTGTTTTTTCTCCCATTGTTGTTTGAGAAAGGCAGTTGTTTCTGCCATCTGTGTCAGGTGGGCCAAGTACAAATGTTCAGCCCGATTAAATTCACCATACTGAATTTTCTCCCGACACATCTTCAAAAGAAACTGATTAAACGAGGTGGCCTTCTCTTTCTTCGCGAGAGATTTTAAATAATTTACTTCGCTGTCCAAAAGGCCAGAAATTTCAATTCTATTTTTATGATTTGCCATAAAAATTGTCTCCACTTCTTTTTCCAAGTACATCATAAGGGATAAGGCCTTTTCAGTCAATTCCCTTACAAAGAAAATTTTTCATCTAGCCAAAAATGGCCGCCCTTCTTTTTTCTTTTTACGGAGAAAAAGCCAAAAGAAGCAAAAAAGAAAACTCGGACTCGCACCACAACGAAATATAAAATTTCTGTTTGTGCGGTTTTCCTTTGTCTGAGACTCCCCTCCAAGGCTAAGGCCTTTTTAGAGGTCTCAGAGTCAGAAAAGAGCATAAGGGAAACTGTCCCCACATTCTGTGTGGACCCGTCAGTGACGGGGTTTCCCGTACCGGGAACTTTCTCTGCTATCGCATACTCATGGCACACCGCTATTTTAGCGGTTTTGCATACTGTAAACATACTTAAATAATAGATAGCATACCTAGTACACTTGGTACATTCAAGCCATTTTTGGCTAGATGTTACCTCTACTTTCTTACGAAAAGAGGCCGAATCTAAAAATTAGATTCCGCCCATTTCCAGCTGAAAAGAAGGTTAGCTTTCAGCCACATTTTGACTTGCCTGCCGCTTTGCTTTCTCCTCATTTTTGAGAGTCAGTAATTGATTTTTAAGTTCAGAATGGACTGAAACCAGTTCAGCAGATTTGTCCTTTTTCTTGCGAATCTGGAAGTAAATTCTCCCTAGGTCTAGCAGGTAAGCCTCTTCAGCTTTTTTGCGTTCTGCTTCAATCGCTTTTAATTTTTTTGCTTGTGCTGCATAGTCCTTATCCAGCTTACTTAGATTTTTCATTGCCATAGTTTTTAGTCTCACTTTCTGTTTTATTTTTGGATAATTTCATTGAATGACTAGACATCTCAACTGCTCTTGGCCGAGCTATTATAGGATAAGTTAGGAGATGATAACTTGGTCCAAATTTCCCGAAAGGATAAGCTCTAAATTCGGGTATCAACGTAAGTAAGTCATTGTCAATTTCCTTAGTTTTTTTATGTGATGAAGCTTCAGTCCAATATGAAATCTTACTCGTCTCTTGTTTGATTAGACGGCTACATTCAACAATGTCTTGATACTTTTCTTTAACAGAGTGATTAGAAATCGCAGCCATCCTTTCCTCAACATTTCTTATTATCACATCTTGATAAATCCAATCAATATTAACAGGATTATGATTTTTATCTACAGCCCCAGCAAGCTCAAAATTTGAAAAGTAATCCTTATTGAAAACATGGAAAAACAGATAATCTTCAAACATCATTCTTGAAAACTTTTTACCTGCGATGCCAAGCACAGCTGACAATAAGGCCAATATATTAATCTGCCAGAATTGATTATTCGTTACAGACAAATGGGCTCCTATTTGAAAAGGAATTATGAGCAAGAAATAAAACAGCTTTAAGAAGACAAGAGGGGTAAAATTATGAGTTTTACTATAAGTAATCATGCCCAAAATTGCAGGTAGGAAACCTGCTCCTATACTAAACGTAAATAAGCCAAATGAACTCAACGTCAGCTGACCTATAAAACCAAAATAAACAAAAGCAAAGAAATAAAGTTGCCACTTAAACAGTTTTTTAAGTAACAAATTGGCAGTAACTACGATATTCAATTTGGTGCTCTCTTTGCGATAATCTTTTAAGTTAAACATAAATTTTCCTTTCTTTATTACGAACCTAGCTTGATAGATTGAACAGAACTTGAAAATTCAAAGGTCCCATTTTCTACTGCTTTCTTTTTGGCATCCAAAGCTTTTAGCTTGGATTGAATTGTCGTGATATTGGTATTGGCCTGATCAATCGTTTGATTTTTTGAGTCAATGTCATCCTGGATTTTTTCTACATTGGTTTGATTATCTTCCAGGTCTTGGCCAGTTAGATACTTGGCATCCTTGTTCAAACTGTCAATCTTTGTACCATCATCAGTGATAGCTTGATTTAGTTTAGAAATTGAACCATTCAGTGATTTAATTTGTCCATTTTGGAACTTAACTTCCTTCTCAAGCTCTGACAACGTGAAGGCTTCTCGTGAGGTTCCATCGATAGCACGGTACTTCAATTTTGGTCCCTGAGTCGTCACATAAAACTCAACAATATTGTCATCATCATCTGATTTTTGAGTTTGTTTTGAATTGAATGAAGAGGACGAAGAAGTGTCTTTAAGATCCACATCAATGTCTGAAGCATCAACAGAATGATTAGTGATGTCAACCGCTATTGCTTCAAAATTTTTAGGGACTCCCGTGATAATGACTGAGATTTTATTATCAATAATTGGTACCACCTCCATCTGCAAGTTCTCAGAAGGGTTCTTAGCAAACATCTGCCAAGAGAGATTATTAGAGTTAATACCCAGGTCCACATCAGTCGTCTTGTCGGACGTTTCAAACTGTAGAACAATGGCTCCTTTTTTCTCATCATAGGTCTGGGAAGTCATCTTGATACTTCCAGAATTGTTACCGAAAGTCTGTTCAGTTGCCAGCTGGGCATCGGTATATTTTTGTTTTGTGGGCGAGAAATAAGAGCCTACAACTAAGTACAGGATTAGAGAGAGGAGGGCAAAAACATTGACCAGTTTCCGTCTTACTTTATTCCTCTTATACCACTGAAAGGGCCAAAGAACCGCCTGAAGAATCCTAGACTCTTCCAGACGGTCACGGACCTTTTTGAGACTGTCCATGGCTTACAATCCTTTCTATTTTTTAATAAATTGAGTATAAATAATAATCGTCTTTTAGAAAATTTACCGACAGCTCAGAGTCACCTTTTTCTAAAAAAGTCCCAGGTAAATCCCTGGAACTCTGTCCCTAGTAACCGCTGAAAAATCATTAAGATAATGACCAGAATAGGACTAAAAATTTTACTCTTTTCCTCATCACGCCAGTAAAAAGTAACCCGACAAATCGGCAGCAAATAACAGCCAAGCAGAATTAAATCAAATATATTGTGAAATAGAAAATCAATCATATATCTCCACCTCGGTTATTATCAAAAGAGAGACTAATCAGAAATAAAATCACACCCACAAATATCATAAGTCGCAAAGGATTAGCGAAAATATACTTAGATGCAATAGATAAAAACAGGGTCAACGAGCCAAGAAATAGGCCAAAAACCTCAATAAAAAGCTTTATCATTATTCTCCTCCTCATCTGATAAGATAATTGATTCCTCTACTTCTTGATCTACTGGAACACCTTGGTACTTGTTATCATCTCTGCCTTTTTTCTTGAAGGTAGCACTTCCAAGCCTAAGCAAAAAGATTAAACCTGCAGTCATTAAAATCATCCAGAGTTTAATTTGCTTAATCGCCCAATCAACAGGGTCCTTGTCCGAAAAATGAATTTTTTTAGCTTCATTATTAGACAAGAATTTTAAGCCTTTTTGTGGAGTATAGGAGACGAAATCTACTTCCCTATCAATACTTATTACTGGGCCATAAATCTTTCTAAAGTCACCAATAGAAACCCCACTAATCATCTTTTCAGAAGGATAATCAATTATAAAACGTTTGGCTACAAACCTTCTAGCGGCATTATCTGTTGATTTACTCAAATAGATTTTATGGTTTTGAACATCGGTATGAGAAATATAATAAATATTCTTACTTTCAATCGTAGATGGAATAAATAGAACAAAATATAGTGTCAGACAAAAGAATGTTACAGCCCACAAAGCCACTGTGGTCTTTGTTGTGCGATATAGAATAGACCAAATATCAATCCTAGATTTTGGTTTCTCAATTAAAGCATCAGACATTAGAATCTCCTTTCTAAAAGGACAAACACAGAAAGTACAAACCAGAGGAAAAGATAGGTTTCAATACTAGTTCTTCCCGACTCATTCCAATGCCTCCTTGATCGCTTCCTTATCAGCAACCTTCTTGCCTGTTTTGGTTTTCTTAGCATAAGTGTAGGTCCTAGTTGTTCCCTTCCTGATTTTGATAATCGTGGCAGCATGCTTAATGCCATAGTGATCAACTAGCCTCTTACCTTCTTTTGAGGTTACATCAATATAGTAAGTAGGGTACTGATTTTTCTCTGCTGCTTTAATCACAGCTTGCTTTCCAGCCTTACAATAAGGGCAGCCTGATTTATAAAAGACTAGATTGACATTCTGATCAATCACTGTCTTTTTATAGACAGCAGCTGATAAATGGCTGTCATAGTCTTTGACAAAATAAGTCATTCCAAGCTTAACTCCCCCCAGAATAACAATGACTAAAGCCAGGAAAACAAGCCAAATCTTTTTTGATGAGTTCATAAAATTTATCCTTTCTTATTTGAAATGATGAATATAACCATATTGCAATTTATCCTTGGCAAACTTCTCAAGCGGCCATTTAATGGCTAAATAATTTCCCCAGAGATCCCCGTCCAATGTTTTCAAATCAATGAAAGTTTCTGTCCAACTAGGATTTTCTTTTACTTCGGGCATTATTATCATTTCTAAAATTAACAAAATCCGTGTCCTTAACATTAACTATTTCCATATCCTTATCATTTTGGACATCTACCAACACTATTTATTTCCATCTTTTAGGTAAGCTATCTAGTTGCTCATGAGAGACTTGTAGTAGAAATTGCTTGAATACCTCAATCATTGATACCAGTTCAGTGAGACTTGTTGTCTCAGCTCCAGTGATAGAAATAGAATACCTATCCCAATCTACAGCAGCTATTTTTTCATAGCTAACCGTTAGTACCAGAGGCAAATCAATGAGCAGGTCAAGGAATCTTTTTAAATTGCTTTTAGAGTTAATAAAAAATGGCAAGCTGTACTTTCCTAACTCGTAAGTGATTTTTTGATGGTCGTCATAATAAACATCAATGTCAATATCACCAAGTTCACCATAATCAGAAATCACATCAGTCAAAGATAGACTATAGGCTATCTGATACTTAGGAAACTGAAACCTGTCGCTTTCTGTCTCTGAAATCAATTCTAAAATTCCAAATTCTGACAAGCGACTTTCTATAAATTTATGAAGTGTGCTTACCATATTTCTACTCTCCTAACTCAATATCTTTTAAGCTCCAAATAATTCTAACTGTTGAGTTGGCTGAAAATTCATCCAAAGGACCTCTGTACGAGGAAGTCCTTTCTCTGCAGTAGCCGCAAATTCAAGATGGTTCCAGTTTGATAGCCGTCTATTATACAAATCACTGTCATAGCCGCTAAGAATAATCTTAGCTCTACTTTGATTAAGCAAGTCAAGTAATTCTTCATGATCCTTATCAGTCATTTCATGACTGTATTGTTCTCTGGTCCTAGTTGATAATACATAAGGCGGATCTATATACATACAGACCTCTTCACGATTAAAGCGATCAATCAACTCTATGGCTGGCCGCTGTTCGATTTGAACTTGCTTTAAGCGTAGAGCAATCTCCCTAATAATATCAGGTAAATCATTCCAATGCTTTACTGCATAGGCTGCTTCTCTTCCTGAAATATCATTTTTCCAACCACTTTTCTCAAAAATCCTAAAACCATGAGACATAGTTGAACGAACAATGAAATTAACAGCTTTTTCAATTTCGTCTGCTGGCCGAACCTCCCAGGCCTGATTGTAAATAGTTCTGGAATACGGAATTAAGTACAGTCTTTCCTGTAAAGCTTTTGGTTCAGACTGAATCAATCGGAATAAGTTGACCACATCATCTGAAAGATCATTGACTGTTTCAATAGGACTGGCTGATTTTGTAAAAAGCACCGCACCTGAACCAAAGAATGGCTCTAAATAGCTCTTGTGTTCAGGCAACAGATTAGTAATCCTTTTAGCCAGGTTCCACTTGGAGCCTGGGTAGCGTAATAAACTTTTCATTGTCTACCCCTCCCATCTTGTTTAAAAAAATCCTTTTCTTCAACTGTCATCTCTCTTAATTCAAATTTGTTCCAATTCATATTTTGCCTCTTTTCAACCTAATTCCTAAAATACAATAACCATCTTGCAAGCCAATATAATTTTCAAGTTTATAAGTGACCTCAACCAAACACTCACGAGTTGTTGGGGAACCGTTTTCCACTTCTTTCAGCAAAAGGTAATCTCCAACTTGATAATTTCTGTCATTTTTTCTCAGCTCAAAGGTTTTGCGACCATTGACAACGTCTGACCAAAACTCATGAGATAATTTAATCTTGTGAATCATCTAATCTTCTCCTTCCATAAAATCAAATAGAGTACCTTGGACCCTGGTCACCTGAGCCAAGCGATGAATGTCACTCTCTAGGTGATGATAGCTCCTTAGGATATTTTCAAAATCCAGACTATCAAACTCCGAATAGATTCCCAAAATAGGCATCAAGGGATAATGTTGCTGTTTTTCCTCGTTGAGAAAGTGTCGGACTCCCTTGTCCGCACTAATGATACTATCTACTCTAATTAAGGCAGGAAGAGCCGTTAACACTTTGCCCGATTGATAAAAGGTCAGGCAAACCTGTCCTGGTTCCACTTGGTCAAAGTCCTTATGGGCTTCATTTATCTTAAAATAGTAAAGATTAGCTTCCTGACCAGCACCTGTGAGATAGTAGCCTTTAATAATCTTCGTTTTAGGCCGACTGCTCAGTTCCACCATAAAACCTCCTAACTAGCCCTCAAAAACTTAAATGGGGCATTGTAGTAGCAAATTTTTTCCTCGTCGTATTCACTAACCCTTTTGGTCACAGCTTTTGGCATCTCTAATCTGAAATGCTCTAAATATTGATGAGCTAACCCCAAGCTATCAAAAACTTTAATAGCCCCACAATGATCTCTGACATAATCTCCAGTCTCATAGTTTAAAATAATCCAGCACATAAAATTTTTCCTTTCTGACTACTGCTAGTACCTGCTAATATTAATTGCCTTATCGGCACTTTCTTTTTCAAAATGGCTTGGCCTATCATAGATATAAATGTAATGGCAGATTGCGGGTTTAAAATTTTAGCCAACATCAGCCTCAAATAAATACAATTGTTTAGCCTGTTCTAGGCTTTCTAAGGCTTCTACCATGATCCTCATGACACTTTCCTTTCTTTCTCCGAAGAGACCTGCTAGATAACTCATATAAGCCTCCTGCTTTTCCTTTCTCAGCTGGAGAGTCTGCAATAGTAGAGTTCTAACTGCCCCAATCCAAATACCGCCACCACGGCCAGCTTTGACCTTGTAGAAGACCTTTTGGTCTTCCTTGAGCAGTTGCAAGACTTTATCCAGGCTTCTTTCAGGAATTTTAAGAGCCTCCCTAATGGCTTTCTTAGAGGTTTGAAGCATTGGGCTATCCACTGAAGTTTCTTCCCTCAGATAGGCTAGGACATCTTCTTTCCACTCATAGAAATGAGAACGGGTCCGTTGACTACGTTTCTTTTTAAACTTAGTCCAGCCCTGCCTGATAAAGAGGTCTTTTGTCGTCAAGTTCTCGTTAACCCAGGTCTTACATAACAACAAGATATAATCACTACTAGCTGCTTCGTATTTTTCCGAGTAAGCACTCTTAACGATCTTGAGAACTTCCTCTGAGGCGAGAGGTTCGACCAATCGGTCATTGAATTGGTCTAAAACGACCTCACAATCGCCCTGAGAGACACCTGATGAGTAATTAGCCAAGGCTAAAGTGAAAAGAACATTGTTCCTTCCCATTTGAGCCTTGGCTCCTTTGATAACCGACTCATTCATCAGCTTTTGATACCAGGGTTCATCAATCTGTTTTTTCCCCTGTGTCCCAGAGATAACCGATAAATTGGGCCGTTTAACGGGCCAATCCGATTGTTTCATCGACCAATTAATCCACTCCTCAAATGAGTAGCAATAATCAGGATGATAAAACTCTAAGTTATCCTCTCTGGGCATCCTGGCGATTCCAAAGTGGTTGCAGGTCAGATCAACAGGCAAACCCTCTTTTTGGAAGTAAAGCCTTAGGTTCTGGGAAATAGTTTTAGCCACCTTAATAACCTTAAACTCGGAGCTGGCCGTTACATAGGCTGGCTGAGAAAGAACAAAGTAGGCTTGATAGCCATGGTCCGATTTTAAAATGGCTGTAGGCATAAATCCCAAGTCAATCGCAGCAGTTAAAATGTCGCTGCTAGTCATGGCATCAGCCTTTTCAATTTCATCAAAGTCTATAGTGAAGGTATTAATCTGTCTCAGATTATCCTCACTATGGCCCTTAGTAATCTGACGGTTCTTATCGCTGTAAGTTCCGTATCGATAAACGTTTGGGGTCCAATGAGTAAAAGCCTTTTGGTGACTTTCAACGGCTTCCAGAGACGTTAAGACTAGACCCTTGGCCACAATCATGGCCTCTTTAGAGCGATACCCGAAGATAGCTCCCTTAGCCCCTTCCTCAGCTGAAGAAAGGCTCCTGAGTTTACTATTCTTAAATCGAGTTTGTCTGAGACCATCCTTTAAAATGAGCTCATATATCCCTGTCATTCAGTCACTCCCCCATCAGGATTTAAGCCTTCTAGTTGTGTCATTAACTGACGAACACTCGTCATATCGATTCCTCCAATCTATAATCCCATTGTCTCAAATAAATTCAGTTGAACTTCCTGGTGAATTGATTGAGACCTGTTGGTCATTGTATCTGATAAATTAGCCGTTACAGTTTCTTTTTCTACTGCTGGGGACTCATCATGATCAATAACCTGGTAAATCTCTAATCGATCAATATCCAGGATAATTTCCAAACCTTTCATGGTCGCTATCTCCTTTCCTTTTGAATGGATTAAACGAACAAAAAAGAGAACAGATTTTTTAATCTGTCCTCTAATCAAGGTTATAACTTTTTACTATTCTAAAAACTCTTACCACTTACACAAAAAACTCTTGAAATATTTTTACTCAAGAGTTCTCATTAATACATAGCCTAACAACTTATTTTCAAATATTTATAATTTACTTCGCCTCAATTAGACCAAAGTCCCCATCTTCACGGCGATAGATGACATTGGTTGTGCCATCTTCGGCATCTGTATAGATGAAGAAATCGTGTCCCAGCAAATCCATTTGCAGGATAGCTTCTTCGGCATCCATTGGTTTCAAGTCAACATTTTTCGTCCGAACGATTTTCGGTTCTGGATTTTCTTCAACTTCTTCAGCTGCAAATTCGGCCGAGAAGACTTCCCCAGTGGGAACTTTTTCACGATGCTTCTTAGCAATCTTGGTTTTATTCTTACGAATTTGACGTTCGATTTTATCTGATACAAGGTCAATTGAACCATAGAGGTCTTGAGAGACATCTTCAGCGCGTAAAGTCATAGAATCAACTGAAATAGTAACTTCAACTTTGGCAGTCTTTTCACGATAAACTTTCAGATTGACTTTTGCATTTAGCTCTTGTGCTTGATTGAAATATTTCTCAATTTTAGCTAATTTTGATTCTACGTAATTGCGGATAGCATCAGTAACTTCAATGTTTTCGCCGCGAATACTAAATTTAATCATAGGCTTCCTCTTTCTTGCGTTAAAACGCTTTCTTTTATTTCATTTTACTATATTTGAAATTTATTGCAAGGATTTTTAGCGGGCCAATGAAAAAGTTTTTATAGTTTTCACTCCTTTTTCATACAAAACTTGCCTTGCCAGAAGAAGTGTCGCCCCTGTTGTATAGATGTCATCAACCAGTAGAATCCGTTCGGGCAATATTTCTTTATTAGCAACCTGAAAGAATTGTTTTGTTTGCATTCTCTCCTTTCTTGTCTTATTGGATTGAGTTGGTTTACTTTTCCCTTGGACTTCTAATAGTCTTTGGTAGCTTATTGAAGCATCCTCCAGAAAGCCAGTCACTTGATTGAATTTCCTCTTTTTAAGACTTTCCTCACTCAAAGGAATGGGAACAATTGTATAGGATTTATAATCCGCTAAAGCCCTTTTAATCTCATTTGAAAAAATTTTTCTTAACAAATAATCTCCCTGAAACTTATAGGATGAAAAGTACTGCTTCATCATTTCATTATAGATAAAAAGAGCTTGGTGATGGATTTCATGGCCCTGCTTCTGCCAGCAGAGGCAATCCTGACAAATTCCTTCAACACCAGATTTGTAACAGCTGGAACAGTGCAGGTTATCAATCCTTTCAAAGCGGGACCAACAGTCCTCGCAAATATAGTTTTTCTTTTGAAACTGAAAGAGGAGCGAGGTGAAACTTTCTTTTTGATGAACGGGTGTATCGCAGAGTAAACAAGTCATTAAAAGCCTCCTTTTTTATTCATCAGTTTAATATCCTGCAAAGCCCGTCGCATGGCTCGTGTCACCCCTGAGTGGTAAAATCGCAGGAGGCCATTTGGTCGCTTACTACTGCGTCCGACGCGGCCAGCAATTTGAATCAAGGATGATTTTGTATAAAGCTTATGGTGAGCATTCAAAACAAAGAGATCAATTTTGGGGAAGGTAACCCCTCTTTCTAGAATTGTCGTCGAAACTAGGATATCTAACTTGCCCTCTCGAAAGTCTTGAACTAGCTCCAAGCGGTCTTGGGAGCGACTGGAGACAAAGCCAATCTTCTCCTTGGGAAAATATTTTTGTAAGAGACGAGCAAACTGCTCTCCCTCAACAATCGTCGGATAAAAAAGCAAAAGCGGAAAGCCTGTTTGTCTCTGTTGACGGATAGCCTGGCCAAGCTTGACTGGAATTAAGCCCTTGGTCATCTTTTTATCCAAATCCCCCAGCCAGACAAAGGATGGCGAGACAAGGGGATTGGCATGGAAGCGTCGGGCTAGATGAACCTCTCTGAGTTGCCCCTTCTTGACTTGTTTCTCTAAATTATCAGTTGAGGTGGCTGTCAGAAAGATTTTTGACCCTTGGGGCTTGAGGGCATTGGCTACGGCATGGTAGAGGCTCTGATCGTCCACAAAAGGAAAGGCATCAACCTCGTCAATCACAATGAGGTCAAAGGCCTGGCGAAATTTAAAGAGTTGATGGACGGTTGAAATCAAAAGGGGAGAGCGGTGATAGTCTTCTGAATTGGCATATAAGAGGGAAATCGGACAGCTAAAATCACGACTAAGACGTTGATAAAGCTCACGGCAAACGTCAATTCTTGGGCTAACTAAAGCGACTACCTTTCCTTTAGCAAGTCGATTGGCTAGAGCACGGTAAATCATCTCGGTCTTACCTGAGCCCGTAACAGCATGAACTAAAATATTTTCTCTTTTTTCAACTGCTTCAAGGAGAATATCTGAAACTTCCTTCTGGTAAGGCGTTAATTGTCCCTGCCAACGCAGATAAGCTCCTTTGGTGAAAGGCTTTTGCTCAAAATAATAAAGGTGATCCAGAGTGGTCAAGCGGCCAAAAACAATACAGTTGCGACAATAAGACGAACCGTCTGGCAATGTCCACTCTGGCAATAAGAGATGGTTGCAGCGAGCACAGTAATATTTCCCAGATTTTTTAATTGTAGCAGGCAGGACCGAAGCCTTATCACGTAAGTCGTCCGGGACTTGATCGGCAGTCAACTGCCAGCCATAGTAATTTTTCATATCTTTCATTTACTTATCTATTCGCAGTAGAAATGAAATGTGATAAAATTTTCTTATGAATTATAAAACAATTGCCAAAGATACCAGCTTTGAAGAGGACATCAAAAAATCCCGCTTTATCTGTCAGCTCAAGCGGGTGAATTCAGAGGAAGAGGCGAGAGAGTTTATTGCAGCTATCAAGAAGGACTATCATAAGGCTAATCATTCCTGCTCAGCTATGATTATTGGTCAGGATTCACAGATCAAACGCTCCAGTGACGATGGCGAACCCAGTGGAACAGCAGGAATTCCCATGCTGACAGTTTTAGAAAAGCAGAGGCTGACCAATGTCGTTGCCGTAGTAACCCGCTACTTTGGCGGAATCAAATTAGGGGCGGGCGGGTTAATCCGTGCCTACTCTGGTGCGGTTGCCCACGCCCTTCTTCGAGCTGGCTTGGTTGAGGTCAAGGAACAAGAGGGCATTCAACTTGAACTATCCTATCCTCAATATCAAACCTTGGCCAACTTTTTGGCCCAGGAAGGCCTGCAAGAGCAAGACACAGACTTTACGGACAAGGTTTTAACGACTATTTATGTTGACCCTGATAAGGTGGAGCCCACTTATTCCGCCTTGGTTGAATTTTACCAGGGGAAAGTAAGCAGTCGCAAGGCTGGTCATAAAATTGTCCAAGTTCCTCTTGATTCAAATAGTTGATAACAATTCCCTATCACTTGATAGGGAATTTGTATTTTACAGATGCTCCTTTGACGGCTATACTATTAGCAATTCTAAGAATCTTTGAGAGGTGAAAGTATGACAAAACTTTATGATAACGTGACAGAACTGATTGGCAATACACCGATTGTTAAACTCAACAAGAGTGTTCCTGAAGGAGCAGCTGATGTCTATGTAAAACTCGAATCCTTTAACCCTGGCTCTTCTGTTAAGGACCGGATTGCCTTGGCCATGATTGAAGATGCTGAACAGAAGGGGCTTTTGAAACCAGGCGGTATTATTGTTGAGCCAACCAGCGGTAATACTGGTATCGGCCTGGCCTGGGTTGGGGCTGCCAAGGGCTACAAAGTTATTATTACAATGCCTGAAACAATGAGCGTTGAACGTCGCAAGATTATTCAAGCCTACGGAGCTCAATTAGTTCTCACACCTGGTAGCGAAGGAATGAAGGGTGCTATTCAGAAGGCTAAAGATTTGGCTGCCGAAATCGGTGGTTGGGTGCCGCTACAATTTAACAACCCTGCTAATCCTGCCATTCACGAATCCACTACTGGAGCGGAAATCATTGATGCTTTTGGCCCAACTGGCCTAGATGCCTTTGTTGCTGGTGTTGGTACCGGTGGCACTCTCTCCGGTGTTTCCCACGCCCTCAAAAAAGTCAATCCAGATGTTAAGATTTACGCTGTTGAAGCAGATGAATCAGCTATTCTGTCTGGTGATAAACCTGGCCCCCATAAGATTCAAGGGATTTCTGCTGGATTTATCCCAGATACCTTGGATACTGACTCTTACGATGACATTGTCCGCGTCAAATCCGATGACGCTATTGCAACCGGTCGAGTTATCGGTGGCCACGAAGGCTTCTTGCCTGGTATCTCTTCATCGGCTGCAATCTATGCGGCTCTCCAAGTAGCTAAGGAACTTGGAGCTGGCAAGAAGGTCTTGGCCCTCCTGCCTGACAATGGCGAACGCTATCTATCAACTAGTCTTTATGACTTTGAAAATTAAGCTTGGTTAACAAATCACATAAAAGAAGAAGCCTTGTGAAGGCTTCTTGAAATAAATAATCATTGGCCCGAGTCCGCTCAGGCCAATTATTATTTTTAAAAGTACTAAAGTAGAAGGGGTCAGAGTTCACCTGCCATTTTCTAAGCATACAAAAAGAGGCTCACTTCAGCCTCTCTGATGCCAAAGCCGAATGATCTAATTGTCATTCGGCCCTTTGGCTATTTGAGATAATCTAAACCTTCTTTGACCCAAGTTTCCATACTGTCAGCTAGTGGTTTGAAGCCAATCTTATAACGACTGTTAGAAAAGCGGTGGCGATGGGAAAAATGGTGGTGTTCTTCTTCCAGGGTCCGCATGGACAGACTGGCTTTTTGGCTAAATTCATCGTAGTCTACAACCTGAACCAAGACTTCTTGGTCAAGTTTGAGGGTGTCAAAAATATTTTCAATATAGCCGGTCTTAATCTCTGAAATATGAATCAAGCCAGTCGTCCCGTTTTCAAGAGCCACAAAGGCTCCGTAGGGCTTGACACCAGTAATGACCCCCTTGTATTTTTCACCAATTTTCATTAGTCTTCAACCTCAATGGTTTCAATAGTGACAGCCTCCAAAGGCTTATCTTGGGCACCGGTTTCGACAGCTGCAATCTTGTCCAAAACTTCAAAAGAAGCCTGGTCGGCCAATTGACCAAAGACGGTATGGCGACGGTCCAGATGAGGCGTACCACCTGCCAGATAGGCATCAGCAATCGCTTCTGGCCAGCCCCCACGCTTCAATTCCTTGGCCGAGTAGGGGAAATTTTTATTTTGCACAATGAAGAACTGACTGCCATTGGTATTGGGACCAGCATTAGCCATAGACAGGGCACCACGCAGGTTGTAGAGCTCTTCTGAAAATTCATCTTCAAAACTTTCACCGTAGATGGACTCGCCTCCCATGCCGGTAGCAGTTGGGTCCCCTCCCTGAACCATAAAGTCAGGAATAATCCGATGGAAAATCACGCCGTCATAATAGCCATCCTTAGCCAGAGCAATAAAGTTAGCCACGGTCTTAGGAGCCTGTTCAGGGAAGAGCCTAACCTTCAAGTCTCCTTGATTGGTCTTAATTGTGGCCAGGGGGCCTTCGTGATTATCTAAATCTAATTGTGGGAAGTGTAATTCTTTTTCAACCAAATCTAATTCCTCCAAGGCATATAAAATGCCATCTTCTTCTACGCTTTTTGTAACAAAATCGGCCTTATCCTTGAGCTCAGGAACAGCATTGCCCATAGCAATCTTGAGGCCAACATAGTCAAACATTTCCAGATCATTGGGACCATCACCAAAAAAGAGAACATTTTCTGGTCTCAGTCCCACTTTGTCCAAGACATGCGCAACACCTGATGCTTTTGATGTATTATAAAGCACGACATCAGATGAATGCGGATGCCAGGGGACTAGCCGTAAATGGTCCGCCAAATCTTCAGGCAGTTGCAAATCCGGATTATCCTTTGAAAAGGTCCACATATGATAGACATCATCAGTTTTGTGAAATTCCGGATTGACACGAGTCTGGCCATAAACAGGTACCAAGGCATCATCGATTAGAGGGACACGAGTAGAAATGACGGCCTCATCCTTACCAGCAAAACCATATTCGATATTTTCGTCCTCAGCCCAGGCAACATAGGAATCCTTAATCGAAGCCGGCATGGGGTTATCATAGATAACCTTACCGTTACCATCAATGACATAGGCTCCATTAATCGTGACAAAATAATCTGGGTGGAGTTCTCTAATCTCAGGAACCACCCCGTACATGGCACGTCCAGAAGCGATTCCTGTCAAGATTCCTTTTTTCTTAAGCTCTTTAAAAGCCCGCTTAATAGACTCAGGCATATAACCAGAGTCTTTGATTCTCAAGGTGTCATCAATATCAAAAAATACAATCTTAATCTTCTTGGCCTTGTATTTTGTTTTTGCGTCCATGAAAGAGTTTCCTATCTTATTTTAATGGTTCATCAAGCCAAGAAGCTGGACAATAGTCAGCTGACTGATAGACTTGCTGAACCGTCACCTTTTATTATAGCATTTATTGGTCTTCCTGGGGGACCAGATTGTGCTGGAAGGCATAGACGACAGCCTGGGTTCGATCTTCAACATTGAGTTTAGCTAAAATGTTTGAAACATGGGTTTTAACCGTCTTGAGCGAAATAAAGAGTTCATCGGCGATGGTTTGATTGTCGTAACCCTTGGCCAAGAGGGCTAGAACGTCCCGTTCTCGGGCTGTCAAATCATCGTGGAGGTCGGGGTGCTGATCGTGGTATTTAATCTTTTGATCAACCTCGGTTTCAATGGCCACTTGGCCCTGGGCGACCTTGCGAATACTGTTGAGAATTTCAGCAGCACTGGAGGTCTTGAGCATATAGCCCTTGGCTCCAGCCTCAATGACAGGGTAGATTTTTTCATTATCCAAATAGGAGGTCAGAACCAGAATTTTGGCAGCCTTCCATTCCTTAAGAATCGCTAGAGTGGCTTCAACTCCATCCATCTCAGGCATGACCAGGTCCATGACGACAACGTCTGGTCTCAGCTCCAGTGCCATTTCAACCCCGTCCTTACCATTATCAGCTTCGCCGATAACTTCAATGTCCGGCTGCATATTAAAGAAGCTCTTTAATCCTAGACGAACCATTTCATGATCATCAACCAGTATAATTTTAGTCTTGTCCATCGTTTTCATCCTCAACTTTCTCTTCTTCGTCTTTATCTAAATTATCTAAAATTGGCAGGCGAATATCCATGGATACCCCCTTTCCCTTACTTGAAAGCATGGTCATGGTTCCAGCCAAGTCATCAACCCGATCCTGAATATTTTTCAGGCCGTAACTGAGTTCACGACTGGCATCCATATCAAAGCCCTGGCCATTATCAATCATCTTGAACTGAACTTCATTCTCGGTCTGGTAGAGATAAACTTCCAGACGACTGGCATGGGCATGCTTGAGGGTATTAGAGATAAACTCTTGGGCAATTCGAAAGAGATTGTCCTCAATGACCTTAGGCAGTTGATCAACAGCCTCCTTAAAGACTGTTTCAATATTACTCTTGTCTTTGAGTTCCTTGAGGAGCATGGAGATCCCTTCTGAGAGGGTCCGTCCCTGCAGTTCAGTTGGTCTCAGGTGCAAGAGCATGACCCGCAGATCATTTTGAGCACTGATCAGGGTCGTCTCGATTAGGCTTAATTGCTCTTGCAACTGCTCTTTATCCAAATGTTCCAGATTCTGAGCAACACCGGACAACATCATGGAAGAGGCAAAGAGCTCCTGGCTGACCGTATCGTGCAAATCTCGAGCAATTCGCTTACGCTCCTGGGTAACGATGGCCCGGCTATTAGAGATATAGGCATTCTCAGTTTTCTGCAAGTTAGCTGTAATCCTGCTCATCTGTTTTGACAGACGCTCGATATTCTTTCCAACTTCAGACTCTGGCTGCTTACCTACCGCCTGATTATTGATAATACGTCGGAGGCTCTTATTGAGGTGGCGTTTACTATTATCATCGACAACCAGCCAAACCAAGATTAGCAAGAAGCTAACCGAAAACATTAGTAAAACGACCGAAAAAATGAATTGTTCTAAAACCCTTGGGTCTGCGAAGACAAGTCTGGAATCTAGATTGAGACTATCAAAAATGATAAAGATGATAAAGCCAACGGTCACGCAGACATAAAGGAAGATTAAGAGAAAATCATTTCGTTTCATGACCGCACCACCTCTACTGAGCCTGCGAAGATATTAACCACCACCTTGATGGAGCGCAGGAGTTCACGGTCATCCTTTTGCTCCAACTTGATAGACTGGTTGCGCAGGTCGTATTCAGGAAAGCCCAGATAGGAAACACTGGCATAAATCGCGCTAACATCTAATTTAACGGCTACATCTCTTGGAACAAGAATCTTTGTGGGTCCGTAAATTTTTCGAATAATGATGACATTGTCTCGCCCTGTTACAATCAGCTTGGTCAAATCAATGGTGTCAGAGCCACTAATTCGGATGACATTGATATCATCAAAAGTATAGAAATCCTGGCTGATATGGCGGCTAGCCCCAATCCATTGGTTAGGTTGAGGGTTGGCCACCAAATTATCCTTTTCAAATTCCAATACTGCAAAATGGTTGCGGTGCTTAACCTCAGAAAAGTGGTTGATGATGGTATAGGCCACCGCTAAGAGGACGGCCGCAATCATATAGGGGTTCAGCATAAAAATCATAAAAAGAAAGAAGGAACTGACTGTCAATAAGAAGCTCCCACGATTGTCTTTATTGAAGAAAAGAAGAGCCAGTAGAGTCAGAACCAAAATAAGAACAAAAGCGGTTAAACTTTTGGACAGGATTGTCAGCAGGGCCATAGATAAAAGAAGGGCCTCAACTAACAAGAAAAATTGAAATTTCTTCATAAATATCCTCTGTAAGGACCAGCCTGCAGGTCGCTAAGTTTATACTCTTCGAAAATCAAATTTTTCCGTCGTTAGCTCACCTTGACGTACTTGCTGAGGAATGCAAAACTCCCTCATTTTAACCTCAAAAAATCTCCCAGACCTTATGACCCGCTTGAAGGTCGTCGCCTAGCGATGCTGAACAAAGTTGGTCGATGTTACCAGCCTTGTGAAGTTAGTGAGGAAACCAGGCAATTGCTAAGAGATCGCCAGATCGCCGTTAGACGTCCGTCTCCTTAGCGACTGATGTCTTTGTTCTCGCCAGCTTTTGATTTTCATTGAATATTACTTGCCCATTGTACCAAAAATCCCACCAAATTGCAGTAGGCTTTGGCTTTTTGAACCTTGATATCGATCCTGAGACCGAAAGAAAAATCAGCCTGGCTTAGGCTGATTTTTCTTATAATACAATACTTTCATTGAAAACTAACAATGGGCTCATTGATTCCCGTTGCTTTCAGACGAATTTGAGTTGTCACTATCATCTTGTTGGGGATTTTCTGAACTTGATGAACTTGACGAATTCGATGACGTTGAACTTGATGAGCTGGATGAACTCGATGAAGCATCCTGTACATAGAGAACAATCTCGTCGCTAGATGATAAATCTAGGCTAGCTCCATAGTATGGATTTTGTCCAGAAATGATGCTAGATGATGAAGGGGAGGTTTCAGATCCTGTTGATGATGAATAAATCTTAATCCGTGACGATTTAACACCAATGGCTGTCAGGGTAGAAATTGCTTGAGAATAAGTCATCCCTGTTAAATTAGGCATGGTTGTTGACCCTGAAACAGCAACCGTAAATTTAATGGTATCATCACCTGAGGTATCAAATTTATCTCCCTTAGAAGGGCTTTGACTGATGATGGTGCCCTCATCGTAATCAGATGTGGAAACTTCCGTCACCTCTATCTGGGACTCTTTGACACCATAATCAGACTCTAATTCCTTCTTGACAGTGTCAATATCTTTGCCGGTGTAGTCCTTCATCTTAAATTTACTGCCACTTCCAGAAACATAGATATCGACCGAGGTTCCCTCTTTTTTCGAACTTCCTGCAGCAGGGTCGGTCCGAACAACCTTACCCTTAGCAACAGAATCACTCTCTACCTTAATGACTTGGCCGACTTTAAAACCGGATTTCTTAATAGTTGATCGAGCTGTTGATAAATCCTGTCCAGAAACATCTGGGACACTAACCGAAGATGGATTTCGCAACATGAAGAAGGCAACCAGTGCAATCAACACTAGGGCTACACCGATTGCAACCTTGCTAAAGACACTAGCCTTATGCTTACGCTTAGGTTTAACCTTTTTCTTAGGTGCTGGATTTGCAGACTCCTTAGCCTTAGCATTCTTATCGGTAGCCTTCAGCAGCTGCTCTGTGGAAGCGTTAGCTGTATTAGTATCAATCTTAGGCAGGGTTTTAGTATCTGCCACATCTGAAAAGACCAATTTAGCTTCTCGGCTACGGTTATAGCTGAGACTAGACATGAGGTCTCGACTCATTTCATAGGTTGATTGATAGCGATCCGTCAACCTTTTTGCTGTTGCCTTAATGGCAACATTTTCCAAGGCTTGGGGAACCTCTGAATTGATTTCTCTAATGGAAGGCAGGGGTTTTTGAAAATGCTGGAGGGCAATGGTCACGGCACTGTCGCCATCATAAGGAATGTGACCTGTCAGCATTTCAAAGAGCATAATCCCCATGGCATAAATATCGGACTGGACCGTTGCTTTGGAACCACGCGCCTGTTCTGGCGAAAGATAGTGGACACTACCCAGCATAGAATTGGTCTGTGTCAGGCTGGTTTCCGCAAAGGCCACGGCAATTCCGAAGTCAGTAACTTTGACTGTTCCCTCCTTGGTTAAAAGAATATTCTGAGGCTTGAGGTCCCGGTGAATGATTCCTTTCTCATGGGCCAGGGTCATAGCTGAAAGGACTTCTTCCATAATCCTGACAACTTCAGAATTGGATAATGGCGCCTTTTCTTGAATATAATGCTTGAGGTCTAAACCATCGACGTATTCCATTACTAGGAATTGCTGTCCATCTTCTTCGCCAATATCTCTAATAGAAACGATATTAGGGTGGCTGAGTTCAGCCATGGCCCGCGCTTCTCGCTGAAAACGAGTCACAGCGACTTGGTCGGTCTGATAGTTAGTTCGAAGTACCTTGATGGCAACTTCTTCTCCTTCTAAAATCAGATCGTTAGCCAAGTAAACGTCGGCCATCCCACCTCGACCGATGGACTTGAGGATGCGATAGCGACCAGCAAATAATTTGCCAATCTGAATCATAATAAAGCCTCACCTTCTACGTGAAGCAAGCCCACGGTAATATTGTCCAGACCACCTGCCTTGTTGGCCTGGGCCACTAATTCTTCTGCCTTTTCTTTAACACCGCCATCGTCAGCCAAGAGGACATTAACAATGGTGTCATTAGAAATCATATTAGTCAGACCATCGCTATTCATCAAGATGAAATCGCCCGGTTCCAATTGTTGAACACCTAGATCAAGTTCGATTGGACTTTGTTGACCAATAGACTGGGTAATAATATTTTTCTGAGGATGAACAGCTGCCTCTTCTTCAGTAATCTGGCCGGCCCGCAAAAGTTCGTTAACCAAGGAATGGTCAGTTGTCAGCTGTTGATAGTGACCATCCCTAATCAAACCAATCCGAGAGTCACCTAAATGGGCATAGAGAACGGCATTATCAACAACAGAGACGGCTTCAATGGTTGTCCCCATACCTCGAAAAGATTCCTCTTTACCGAGCTCATGAATCTTTTTATTTTCTTTTTCTATACCATCAATCATCCAGTCCCGAATCTGGGTTAAATCGGAAAATTCAGTTTCCTCCCAAATTTTTCCCAAATCGGTAACGGTTAATTCGCTAGCAATATTACCAGCACGATGCCCCCCCATCCCATCGGCTAAGATGATCAAAGGAACACCCGATTTATTATAAAATTGATTGATGAAATCCTGATTATCGGAACGTTTCTGACCGATATCAGTACGCAGAGCAATTTCCATGAAGTGTGTAACTGTCCTTTCGATAAGTTAAGGAAATGTGAGATTAAAACCTCTCCATTTCCTACGGCAAGCACTAGGGTGACTTGCCTAAACTTCTCACTAAGCCAGATCACCGAGCATTATCGGCTCTCTTTTCTGACTGTCGCAAGCTAATAAACTCGCTTAAGTTGGGCAATAAAGAAACCATCCGTCAAATGTAACTCAGGGGTTATCCTGATAAAACCATCTGTCAGAATGTCTTTCTGCCTATGTTCCAGTTTTACCTGCTCAAAATTGGGGTGGGCCTCAAGGAATTTGCTAATCAAATCCTGATTTTCCTCTTCAAAAATGGTGCAGGTGCTGTAGGTTATTATACCATTTTTGCGTAATGTTTGACAAACACTGTTTAAAATATCAAACTGTATCTTTTGCAAGGCAGCAAAATCCTGACTTCCCTTGCTATACTTGATGTCTGGCTTGCGACGAATCAGGCCGATACCCGAACAAGGGGCATCAACTAAAATCTTATTGAAGCTATCAGGACAGAAAGCTTGATCAGCTTGACGGGCATCTAGTTTTCGAGTTGTAACCCTGTCTGCTACATGCAGGCGTCGGGCATTTTCTTCAATCAGTTTCAGCTTGTGGTCGTAAAGATCAAGCGCCGTCACTTGGCCTGTCGTCAGATAGGAAGCCAGATGGGCTGTCTTACCACCGGGAGCGGCGCAGGCATCAAGGACCTGTTCATCCCCTTCAAGTTTGAGAGTAGGGGCCACCAGCTGACTGGATTCATCCTGAATCGTCAGGTCTCCCTGCTCAAAATAATCAGTCCCAGCAAAATAGCCGGTTTCTTTGACCAAGCCGACCGGCGAGAGCAGGGACCTGTCAGACTCAGTCGCTGCCTGAATTTCAGCCAACTTGGCGGGATTGGTCACCCGAACGCTGGCCTTGTTGCGGATGAAGAGACTCGCGAAAATTTTAACAGCTCGATCTTCGCCATACTGTTCAATCGTTTTTTTGACCAGCCAGACTGGTAGGGAATATTGGACAGAGTAACGTTTGTTCTTGCGCTTGATAGCGGTCGGATCAGCTAGGGGTCCCCTGGCTAATTTTCGCAAGACGGCATTGACTAGTTTGTCCGCACCTTTTTGACTGCGGACCTTAGCCAGATTAACAGCTTCATTGACGATGGCATGATGGGGAATTTTGTTCAGATAGATAAGCTGATAGAGACTGAGTAGGAGAAGGGTATAGACCCAAGGTTCTAATTTTTCACGATCCTCGATGAAATGAGCCAGCTGCCATTCCAGAGTGATTTTTCGAGCTACCGTCCCATAGACAATTTCGGTCACCAGAGCCTTGTCCTGCTGACTGAGGTCGGACTTAGCTAGGCCATGCTTGAGGGCCAAATTGGAATAGGCCCCTTCCTGAAAGACTTCCTCAAGAATTTTTAGGGCCAGAGCCCGAGCAGACCTTATCGCTTTAGTCGCCAAAGGCATCACCTACTTCTAGCTTTTGACCAAGTCCATTAAGAAAATCAGTGATTTGCATCTTGGGTTTGCCAGCCGGTTGGACCTCCAGAAGAGACAGGGCCCCGTCTCCGGTTGCCACGACCATACTTTTCTTGGTTTTCTCAATAATGTGGCCAGCTTGGCCTTGACCCTCTACTGGCTTGGCCTGATAAACCTTAAAACGTTGGCCCTTTAAGAGGGTGTGGGCAACCGGCCAGGGATACATGCCTCGAACCTGATTAAAGAGGGCTCGGGCCGACTTATCCCAGTCCAACCACTCCTGTTCAGGGGTGATATTGGGCGAAAAGCTTACTTGTTCAGGGTCCTGAGCTTGCGGTTGCAGTTTACCAGCTAAATAATCGGGCAGGGTGTCCAAGAGTAAATCCCGCCCCAAAACAGCTAGTTTTTCAAACATGGTCCCTACATTGTCCTCATCTAGGATAGGCAGGCTAGCTTGGGAGACCATATCCCCAGCATCCATTTCCTTGACCATTTCCATAATGGTAACACCGGCCTTGTCATCACCATTTATGAGGGCATAGTGAATAGGCGCCCCACCGCGATACTTGGGTAGGAGGGAAGCATGGACATTGAGGGAAAAATCCATGCTATCAAGTAGCTTGCTGGGCAGAAATTGACCATAGGCTGCCGTGATGATACCGTCAGCCCCTAGGTCCATCAGGTCTGCCATTTCCTGCGATCCAGATAACTTCTCAGGCTGGTATACCGTTAGGTCATACTTGAGAGCAACCTCTTTGACTGGTGTCAGGCGGATTTCCTTCTTGCGACCGACTGCCCGATCGGGTTGGGTAACAACAGCTAAAATTTTATAAGTCGAGCTGTCAATCAGCCCTTGGAGAACAGTTGCCGCAAAGTCGGGCGTTCCCATAAAAATAATTTTTTTCATCTATCTTCCGGCCTTGCTGGCCTTCCTTTCTAGAATAGTGCGACGGAATCAAAACTAGGAGGACAAAAAGACTATTCATCAAAGCCCCAGAAACCAAGAATCATACTCTTTTTTAGTCCAGACCTTTCAACTATCGGCTCTGGTAGGGTCAGGTCTTACTAAAACTGCAGAGCTCCATAGCCGATAACGTAAGAGCGGAGTGATTTTGGTTTTAAGTCAGTATAAAGTAATCTCTAGGCCATTCCCTAGCAAATTTTACAGTAAGTCCAGCTAGAAAAAATTGACGGGCTTAGCCCATTTTCTAGACAAAACTTTGTGGTTCATGGTCAATTATCAGACGCAAGTCCTTATTCCCCTTGTCTTGAGTTAAATCCAAAATCTGATTGAGGGCGTCTTCCAACTTGTCCTCAAAACGATACTTGATAATAATTTGGTAATGATAGAGATTGTGCGTCCTAGCAATAGGCTTTGGGGTTGGACCCAAGATCTTGACCTGGTCACTCAGTTGCCCCTTCAATAAATTCAGCACTTCAAAGGATTTTTGCACTAAAACTTCTTCATTCTTGTGGGAGAGAGTCAGACCCACCGTATAGTAATAAGGCGGATAGGCCAGTTGGTGGCGAACCTTCATCTCGTAGGTGTAGAAAGCCTCGTAGTCCTGCTCCTTGGCCAATTGAATGGCATAATTCTTAGGATTATAGGTCTGAATAATGACTTGGCCTTCCTTCTCGGCCCGACCGGCTCGACCAGCAACCTGGGTTAGGAGCTGGAAGGTCCGCTCGGCTGAGCGAAAATCAGGCAGATTGAGCGAGGTGTCAGCATTGAGCACCCCGACCAAGGTGACATTAGGAAAATCTAGTCCCTTAGCAATCATCTGAGTTCCCAGAAGAATGTCCGCCTGGCCTTGACCAAATTCTTGGAGAATTTTTTCATGGGCTCCTTTTTTTCGAGTAGTATCTACATCCATCCGTAAGACCCTTGCTTGGGGCAGAACTTCCTGCAACTCATCATAGGCCTTTTGCGTTCCTGTCCCATAGTAGCGAATACTGCGACTGCCACAATTGGGACAGGTTCTAGGAATAGCCTTTTGGAAGCCACAGTAGTGGCAGTTCATGGTTTTGGTATCCATATGCAGAGTCAGGGAAATATCACAATTAGGGCAATCATCTACATAGCCACACTCACGACACATGATAAAGCTTGAAAAACCACGGCGATTGAGCATAAGCACGGTCTGCTCCCTTTTTTCCAGCCGATCCTTAATTTTATCAAGCAAAAGTGGGGTGAAATTGCTGACAGCTTGCTGGCCCAGATAATCCCTGAAGTCAACAATCTCGACTCGGGGAATTTTGGCCTGCGGGTTGGCTCTTTGGGTCAGGTGGATGAAATGATAGACATCGCGGCTGGCTCTAGCTCTACTTTCAATACTTGGGGTCGCTGATCCCATCACCAAGACCGCCTGGTGATACTGGGCTCTGAGTAGGGCGACATCGCGGGCATGGTAGCGGGGATTAGATTCCTGTTTATAGGTAGCTTCGTGCTCCTCATCAATAATGATAGCCCCAATATTTTCTAAGGGAGCAAAAATAGCCGATCGGGCACCGACAACGACCTTGGCTTTGCCAGACTTAATTTTCCGCCACTCATCGTATTTTTCACCGTCCGAGAGGCCCGAGTGCATGATAGCAACCTGATCACCGAAACGAGAAATAAAACGGTTGGTCATCTGAGGCGTCAAGGAAATTTCCGGCACCAAGACAATGGCTGTCTTGCCAAGTTTAAGCACCTGATCAATAATATGCAGATAAACTTCCGTCTTACCAGAACCCGTGATTCCCTCTAACAGATAGGGTTTATTAGGCTGACCAATGTCAGCTACTATAGTTTGGACAGCCTGAGCCTGCTCCTGATTGAGCTTTAAGAAGTCTGTTTTTTGCACCTTATCAAAATAGTCCTGACTACGGTTGACAGGAACCTCTTCAATTTCTAGGGCCCCAGCTTGGACCAAGAACTTGACCTGGTCCCGAGAATAAAGCTTATGCAAGTCAGCCAAGAGAGCCCGTTTAGGATTGGTCAGAAGGTAATCCTTCAATTCCTGTCGCTTTTTGGCTCGCTTGGAAATCTCTAGCTTTGCTAGAATTTTAGGCTTGACCTCATAGTATTTGACCGTCTTGAGTTTTTTCTTATCCTGGGCCACATAGCTGGCCTTGATTTGGCCATACCGCACTAGTTTAGCAACCTTGGCCTGCTGTTTCTCATCTAGGCTGACATAAGACAGCTGAGCTTGTCCTGCAAAAATCTCTTCTCGATCCTTATCAGATAGACCTTCTCCAACTTCCAAAATTCTATCGTAGTTAGAATTGAGGAGGCTAGGAATCATGGACTTAAGAATAGATATCTTATAAGAAAAAACCGTGTGCCGCATCTGGTCGGCTAGTTGCAGTTGCTCCTCATTGAGAACGGGCTCAAAATCTAGGAGGGCAGCAATAGCCTTGAGTCCGTCAACCTCTGCCTCTTCTAGCCCAACGACGAATCCCTGGAGCAACCGATTTCCCTTACCAAAAGGGACATGAACCCGGCTACCTAGGCTGATGCCACCTAGCAAGTCGGCAGGAATCTGATAAGAAAAAGGCTTGTCCGTCTGCATGAGCGGAACATCCACAATTACTTTGGCAATTTTTCCCACTTTTCTCTCCTTTCTAGTTAATACCCTTTGAGATTCAAAATTAGCAATTTACTATCTCAATACGACTACATCTGGAAAATGAACATAAATCATTAACTAATGAAGTCATTCTAAAAGCGATACTTTCGCCAAAGTGGTATTCTTAGCAACAACTACAGATGTTGCTAAGAACGGAAATTTTGAGAGAGATTTAGTCCGGTGGACTAAATCTGCCTGAGCCTAAAAATTAGAGAGCGAAGGGCTCAAAATTTATCACGGGGCAAAGATATCAGCTACTAAAGTAGCAAATATCTAACGCCAATCTCTACGAAAATTGACTAGCCCCCTGATTAACTCGGTTAGGCCAGTAAAATCGGCTAGCCTAACCTCGTGTCGTAATGAAACTACGTGAGTTCCAAGAAATCATCCACTGGATAATTTCTTCTTGCGTCCGCACTTTTAAACGACATTCCCTTTTCAAAATCGATATTATTTTGAAAAGGGAATTAGTAAGGTAGCTAG
>NZ_JMLC01000013.1 GCF_000686605.1 Streptococcus sobrinus DSM 20742 = ATCC 33478
ACCGTTCCAAGTACCAAAACCCTTTACAACTATAGTCATCAAGGCTTGCTAAAAAAAAAAAAACAAAAAACACCAATAATATATTGTTTACAACTATAGTCATCAAGGCTTGCTAGCTATTAAGGCCATTGATTTACCTAAAGCTGTACGGCTTCGTAAAAAGACTAAGAAGCGCTCTTCAACGCAGAAACACCTTGGTGTCTCCATTGAAGAGAGGCCAGAAACCATCAATGACCGCTCTGTATTTGGACATTGGGAAATTGACTCCGTATTAGGGACTCAGAAAGCTGGAGAACCTTCCATCTTGACTTTGGTTGAGCGGAAAACCCGCTACGCTATTACAGCTTACCTGGCTGGTAAAAAAGCTGAGGACGTTAACGAGGCGGTAGCTGAGCTTATTCAGCAGTATCCCATCAAATCCATTACAGCTGATAATGGTTCTGAGTTCGCTTCCTTGAATGAATTAGAAGGTGTTCAGGTTTACTATGCCCATGCTTACTCCTCATACGAACGTGGGACAAATGAGAACTTCAACGGCTTACTTAGAGAGTTCGTTCCTAAAGGTAAGTCGCTCAAGACTCTCACAGCTGAGGATTTAGCTAAGGCGACCTTAGCTATCAACCAAAGACCAAGAAGACTACTCAACTATCAAACAGCCTAGTCCCTCTTCAACTTGGTATCAGATAACAACTGTTGCACTTAACTTGACAATTCGGGGGATAATATTCTGATGATTGATCTAAATCGCGATAATTGTGAACCCTTGTTTCACAGAACGCCTCTTTTCACCTAAGGGAACCACATCCATAAAAGACAGAGAACGCTTATCCATTAAATAAGCCCCCTCTGCCTGATTAGCTGCGATAGCACCTCCCCACAAAAAATCTTTTGGAAATCTCATATCTTTTTCCTCATACTAATGAAATTTCTACTGAATCAGGTAAAATTTTTGGAGTGACATTGGTAAATTCTGCCCCATTTGTAACGATAAATGGAATAACCGTATCATAGCCCAATTCTTTGATTTTATCTAAATCAAACTCAACCAATAATTGTCCTTTTGAAACAGTGTCGCCTTCTTTAACGTGAACTTTAAAGTATTGACCTTTTAAATTTACAGTATCCAATCCAATATGAATCAAAACTTCAACACCATTATTACTACGTAATCCAATGGCATGCTTTGTTTCAAATACCATTGAGACCTTACCAGTAAATGGTGCTACAACTTTTCCTTCAGTTGGAATAATAGCAAAACCATTTCCCATAACACCCGTTGAGAAAACTGGATCATCAACTTGATTTAATTCAACTATTTTACCTGGTGCAAACGGAATAACATCTAATTTTGTGGCAGAAATTTCTTCAGATGGATTATCCTCTTTATCTTTCTTTGAACCAATTCCCAATACCAATGTAGCACCAAAGGCAAGTGCAATACTAATCGAAATACCAATAATAATATGAATATAGCTGTCTGCAATGTAGGTCGGTAATGCTAACAGTCCTGGAAGAATTACTGCTGTCGCTCCTCCTCCAAAGAAGTTGATGTAAGCCGCACCAATACCCCCAGCGACCATTGCACAGATCATTGGTTTTTTATATTTTAAGTTAAACCCAAACATTGCTGGTTCTGTTACACCAAATAAAGCTGTTACACCGGCCGTAAAGGATTCTGTTTTTTCGGATTTTTTCTTTAGTAAGAAGAAAGTTGCTAATGTTGCCCCTGCTTGAGCTAAATTACCTGTTAGATTTGCTGGAAAAATTACTGAGTATCCATATTCAGCAATCAACTGGGCATTGATAGGTGTAATTGCATAGTGCATACCAAAGATAATTAATAATGAGCGGAATGTACCAAATAAGAATGAGCCTACAACACCATTTTTGGTATATAAGAAGGTAACAACCTTTGCAACCCCTTGACCAACATAAGTTCCGAAAGGTCCAATTACAATAAGTTCCAGCGGTACCATTATAAATAAAACTAACATAGGAACAAAGAGCACTTTAAATGTATCAGGAACAATTTTATTTACCCATTTATAAACATATGACATAATCCACACACTTAGAATAATAGGTAAAATGGTTGATTTATAGTTTACAAAGAGTACAGGAAGACCTAAAAATGAAAGACTGGTTACACCAGATTTTGCAGCTGCAAGTGCACCATTCTGAATCGTGGGATACATCAGGGCACCAGCTAAGGCAATAGCTAAGAATTCATGAGTTCTAAATTTTTTCGCAGCACTGACCGCTAGGAAGAAGGGAAAGAAATAAAAAAGTAAATCGCCTATCAGGCTAATGACTTGGTAGGTTCCACTTGCCGCATCAAGCAATTTTACCGCAACTAAAATTGCTGTAACCGACTTGACCATACCACATCCAATGAGAACTGGGATAACTGGACCAAAACACCCAGATATCGCTTCAACAATACGGGAAACAATATTCTTTTTAATTTCTGAACTCTGAATATTATCCTCTGCCAAATCTACAAACTTTTTTGCCTCATCAAAGACTTGAGCAACCTTGGCACCGATAATAACTTGTAACTGTCCACCCTTATTCTGTGCTTTTATAACACCTTCAACTTGATCTAAGGCATCTAAATCAACTTTACCGTCATCAACAACATTAAAACGCAGTCTGGTTGCACAATGTGTCATAAAGGTAATATTTTCCTTGCCAATAATCTGAATGATTTGTTTGGCCGTTTCATAATTGCTGCTCATCAAGAGTACCTCCACTAAAGATTTTACCTAGGTTTAAGGTAATCTTAGCAAACAAATAGAACGCTTACAATATATTTCCAAATTATGAAAATAATATTCAATAAGTGAATATAAAAAAGAAGCTAGGCGAAAAAGTTCGTCTAACTTCAGTAAATAATTGATTTCGAATCTGCTTTTCATCTTTTCTCCTTAATGAGCCGGCAGGTCGGAAATCGCCAGACACTTATTCTGCATTACGCTTCAATAGGGCAATGCATTCGACGTGGTGCGTTTGCGGAAGTCCAAAGGTTTGGTGAACCTTTTGAGCAGCTTGCCCAAAAATGTGAATGCAAGCCGAACTCTTATTCTGCCTTACGTTTCAATAGAGCAACACATTCTATGTGGTGCGTCTGAGGGAATAAGTCCACCGGTTGTACCTTCTCTAGCTTGTAGCCCAGTTCTTGGTAGAGTTTGATGTCACGCGCCATGGTGGCTGGGTTGCAGGAGATATAGGTGATTTTTGCGGGGGCGGTATCAACGCTGGCCCTGATAAAGCTTTCGGTCAGGCCCTTGCGAGGAGGGTCAACTATGATGACAGTCGGTTTGATACCCGCCTTGACCCAGTCTGCCATGGTTTTCTCGGCTGGAGCGCAGACATATTCAGCATTGCTGATGCCATTTGCTTGGGCATTTTCTTTGGCATCTTGGACCGCCTTCTCTACTACTTCCACGCCGTAAACCTGCTTGACCTGCTTTGCCAGGGATAAACCAATGGTTCCAATACCCGAGTAGGCATCAATGACCACGTCCTCCTTGGTCAAATGGGAAAAATCAATAGCTGTTTGATAGAGCTTCTCTGCCATGACCGTATTGACTTGGTAAAATGATTGGGCAGAAATCTTGTAATGGTTGCCCAGAATGCTGTCAGTGATGGTGGCCTTGCCGTAGAGGGTGCGGAAATCGGCCCCAAAGACGACGTTGGTATTTTTCTCATTGATATTTTGAATAGTGGAGACAACTTGAGGAAAGGTCTGGGTAATTTTTTCAATAATTTGCTCAATTCGGAAAATTTTTGGCCGGCTGGTCACGATAACCAGCATGGTTTCACCGCTGTAGTGCCCCCGACGGACAACCAAATTACGAATTAAACCTGTCTGCTCCTTCTCATCATAAGGCTTGAGGTCAAAACGTCTCAGGAGGTCCCGCACAAATACAACCAGCCTATCAATTTCCTTGTCCTGAATATAAAAGTCCTCAATCGGAACCAGATCATGGGAGTTCTTGCGGAAGAAACCAGTTTCTAGCTGACCCTTGACCCGACGGACGGGAACCTGAGCCTTATTGCGGTAGGCATAGGGTTGGTCCATCCCCAAGGTTGGCAAGACCTCGATATCGTTAATTCCTGCAATCTTGCTCAGATTGTTTGCTACCTGCTGGCTCTTGAATTCTAGCTGCTTATCGTAGGTCAGGTGGCCCAGGTCAGCGATTCCCGTTCGCAGGTAGTTGGCATCCAAGTCCTGCACCCGATTTGGTGACAGTTCTAGATATTCTTCAACCTTACCGTAGCCAATTTTCTTTTTGATTTTCAAAATCCGCATCCGGATTTTTTCACCTGGCAGAGCATTGTCGACAAAGAAAACCAGCCCATCAACCTTGGCCAGACCTTGCCCCTGATGGGTCAAATCAACAATTTCAACATCTATCACATCATTCTTACTTAACATGGTCTCTCTTTTCTGTCTTGTTACTGTCTCCACTTTATACTCTTTGAATTTCAAAACTTCTGTTTTACAAGTCTAGCATTCGAACTAGAACAATATCATCGTTTTTTAGATAATAATGCAGGATACTCTGATACTTTCGCCAAAGTGGAATTATTGGCAACAAGCTAGTTGTTGCTAATAACGGAAAATTTGAGACTGAGGCTCAAATTTTAGTAATGAAACTCCATCAGGAGTTTGCTTGCGTCCACACTTTTTAAGAAAGTATCAAAAATGAAAATTTTGCATTTAAATGAGTATAAAAAGGGGAGACTTTTGTCTCCTCATTATAACATATCACAATAATTGGCCCAGCCATCTTAGGAAATAGCTTGCCTCGTTTTTTCAGTTACCAATCAGCGCATGCCCATTTTCTTGAGCTCTGAACGATAATGGTCAAAGTCAATGGATAGGCCTTGACCGCCGTACATATCGTAACCATCGACCCAATCACCATTTTCAGGCATGGTCTTTTGCTTGATTCCCTTAGAGGCATCCGACATGACAGAAGCCCCATTACTAAATAGGAAGCTATAAGGCATGTTGGTTGAAGTCATGGCAAAAACCTTACCGATCGCCTCAGAACCTGTAAAGAGCTTGGTTGGGTTCTTAACTTGACTAACAATAGCCTTCATAACCTGCTGCTGCCGCTTGGTCCGACCGAAGTCGCCTTCGTCATCGTGACGAAAACGAGAATAGTTAAGCAGAGTTCGACCGTCCATCTTTTGCTTGCCAACCTTGATTGTCTGTTGCGGTGTCACGCCGTCCTTGGCCCTAAGGTCATCGGGTACATCCACCTCGCCAACCTTTTGGCCATCAACCGTGGCAAATTTGGCATCAATTTCTACCCCATCTGGGAAGAGCGTATCAACAGCCTCAGCAAAGGTTTCAAAGTCCAGCATGACATAATACTTAATCTTGAGACCAAAATTATCCTTGAGTGCCTGGCGCATATACTCAGCTCCTTGATTACCATCTTGTTCGCCCAGATTAAAGGCCGTATTGAGCTTCTGGTCCTGAGTGTAGCTATCGGCGCTAACCCCATAAATATTAATCAGGGTATCGCGCATAAAGCTGACCATCTTAACCCTATTGTCGCTGTTGCCAACATTGACCACCATAATGGAGTCAGTTCTGGCATCGGTCGACCCCTGGGTGACCCGCTGGTCACTCCCCAGAATTAGGATATTAGTACCATCGTCTGCATCTTCACCATTGAATTTTTCCTTGATGGCTGGCTTGTACTTACTATTAGCTCCATTAACCGCTGAAAGGCCCTTATAGAATTTATATCCCATACCCGCAAAAACCAGCAAAACAAGGGCTAAGATGCTTAAGAGAGTTCTTTTTACCCAGCGACGCTTATTCCTAGGTTTCCTGGGGCGAGTGACCTGATTTTGGCCTTGGTCAACTTGGCTAGCTGCCTTAGCTTCTCTTTGGGCCCGCTTTCTAGCGCGACGGCTCTGATAGTTGGAACGACCATCATCATAGAGAGGAAGACCCGAAGCCGTGTACTGCACCTCGTCTTCCTCATAGTTGTCATAGTCACCATAATCATCATAGCCATAATCCGCATCCTTGTCTTGGTAATAATTCTGGTACCAAGAGTTGGTATCATCGTTAACCTGATAATCACTGGTATTATCATAGGCAAGGGAACTCCTAGACCGCTGTGCTTGATTAAAAGCTTCAACCTTGTCTCGCAAATAATTGAATTCTTCCTGCTCCTTTGGTGACAGGTAGTTATAATTGCGCATCAAATAATTGTAGCGTAGCTCCTCATGGTGCGTCAAATTGTGATTTGCCATAGTTTACTTATTTTCCAATCGTTTATGTCGTCTATATTGAATAGACCTGGTATTGGCCCAAAATTTTATAGTCAATGCCCAAAGTCTTGAGCTCTTCCAAGGCAAAGGCAACCAAATCCCTTGCCTGATTATCCAAATCAATGATGAAGAAATACTCACCCAGCATGGTCTTGAGGGGCCGACTTTCAATCTTGGTCATATCAATGCTTCGCCAAGCGAAAACGGACATGGCCTTGTAGAGGGCCCCTGGTAAATTATCTGGCAGGGTGAGAGCCAGGGAAATCTTGCTGGTCTGGACTGGTAGGGGCAATTCTGGCGTCCTTTTCCCTAGAACCCAAAAGCGGGTGTAGTTTTCATCAATTTCTTGAATATCCTGAGCAATGATGGTTAGGCCATATTCCCTAGCAGCCATGCTGGGTGCAATGGCGGCAAAAGGCTGGTCTGGGTGCTCTGCGACATAGCGAGCAGCATAAGCCGTACTAGCTGTCACCTCAACCTTAGCATCTGGATAATGCTGGTCTATATAGGCCTTGCCTTGAGCCAGAGCCTGGGGATGCGAAAAGATTTTTTCAATTTTCCTATCCACCTGACAGACCATAAGCTGTTGTTGAATAGGTTGAACCACTTCTGCCACCGCCTTAATATCGGCCTGATGAAAGAGATAGTCTAGAGTTTCATGAACCGAACCCTCAATAGAATTTTCCACCGGAATTATAGCGAAATCAACCTGGGCATTTTCATAGGCCTTAATAACATCAGTAATATTGGCATAAGGTACTAGGTCTTGTCCAAGAAAAGCCTTGAGGGCAGCGTTATGGGTAAAAGAGCCACTAGGACCCAGATAGGCAATTTTCATCCGATTTCCTCAACAATTTCTTGGGGTGTTTTATTGGTCACATCAATAATAATAGTGGCTGCATCCTCGTAGAGAGCCTGGCGTCCATCAAAGATAGCCTTGAAATCTTCCTTGCTATTGTTAACAAAGAGAGGACGAACATTGGCCTGGTCCTCAGAAATCCGCCGATAGAGAGTGTCAAAGTCTGCTTTTAAATAAATGGTTTCAGGATTTCCCGCTAGGATTTCTCGGTTGGCTGGACTGGTAACTACACCACCACCTGTCGCAATGACTCGGTTACTGTGGGCCAATTCTGCTAGGGTTTCTGCCTCAATTTTCCGAAAGGCTGCTTCGCCTTTTTCCGCAAAGAAATCAGCAATTGGCATGCCAATCTTTTGCGTAATCATAGCATCCATATCAATGAAGTTTTCATCCAGAAGACGGGCAATGGTTGATTTACCAGACCCCATAAAACCAATTAAAATCTTAGCCATTGATTAGTCCTTTCAAATCATCAAAAAAGCTTGGATAGCTGGTATTGATGGCCTCAGCCCGCTCCAGAACAACCTGACCTTCCTTGACTAGGAGAGCGGCGATAGCCACCATCATGCCAATGCGGTGGTCGCCCAAGGTATTGACCTGAGTCCCATGCAGAGCGGTCTTCCCTTGGATAATCATGCCATCTGCAGTCGGCTCAATATCAGCCCCCATGCTATTAAGGGCATCAGCAACCACCTGGATCCGGTCGGTTTCCTTGACCTTGAGTTCTTCCGCATCCGCAATCACTGTCCGTCCTTGAGCCTGAGTGGCTAGCAGAGCAATAATTGGGAGTTCGTCAATCAGACGTGGAATAATATCACCAGCAATCTGGGTTCCCTGCAAATCCGAGCTTTCGACAGTAATGGTCGCTGACTTGGCCACAGGGTCCACCTGGCTGAGGCTGATTTTTCCACCCATAGCCTTGATAACATCTAAGATACCTGTCCTAGTCTCATTGATACCAACATTTTCCAAGACAATCTTAGAATCTGGCAGAATGAGACCAGCTACCAACCAGAAGGCTGCGCTGGAGATGTCACCTGGCACAAGAACTTCCTGACCGATCAAGCTTTGCCCTCCTTGGACACGGATTTCCTTACCGGAAATCTCCAAGTGACCACCGAACTGCTCAATCATATCTTCGGTATGATTGCGGGTCTTTTCCTTTTCAATAATGACAGATTGACCGTCCGCCTGCAGGGCAGCAAAAATCAAGGCTGACTTGATCTGAGCCGAAGCCACAGGCAAGTGGTAATGAATAGGTTTGAGAGAGCGACTACCGTGAATCTTCAAAGGCGGTAGGTCTCGCTCAGTACGGCCAGAGATTTCAACTCCCATTTGACGCAGAGGGATGGAAACCCGATCCATTGGGCGTTTGGAGAGACTATCGTCGCCAAACATTTCAACAGAAAAATCTTGACCCGCTAGGACCCCTGAAATCAGGCGAATTGAGGTCCCAGAGTTTCCCATATTGAGAGCCTTTTGTGGAGCCTTGAGTCCATGAAAACCAGCACCCTGAATCCGCACTTCATCGCCATCGTCTTCAATCGTGACCCCCATATCTCGGAAGGCCTGCATGGTAGAGAGGACATCTTCCCCTTGCAAAATATCCCGAACAGTCGTTTGACCTTGAGCCAGACTGCCAAACATAATGGAGCGGTGGCTGATGGATTTATCACCAGGAACCCGAACGGTCCCTCGGAGGTGTTGAACATTGGTTGCTAATTTCATGAAAGACTCCCTAATAAGGCTAGTATATAATAGTATTTTACCATAAAAGACGACCATTTTTTAGGGGAATTCCCGATTTTCCCTAGGTCTGAGGTCGGAAATTTCCGCAAAATATCAAGGTCAATAAATTCCAAAGGATCTGAGCAAAATTTTATATAAGAAAAGGACCTGGGCATAAGTCCCAAATCCCTTCTTATTGCATTAAACATAGCCATAGAGCTGGCTGACGGTCACAAATTTGTAACCCTGCGAACTCAGATAGTCCAGAACTGTCGGCAGGGCATCGACCGTGGTCCGATGGATATCGTGCATGAGAATGACACTACCATCCTGGGTCTGAGCCTTGACTTGGTTGAGGATAGATTGGGTATTGCGGTACTTCCAATCGTAGGTATCAACATCCCAAAGGACTTGATAGAGATCTGTTAAGCTCCGAACCGTAGGGTTGGTCGCACCATAGGGGGGCCTGAGCAAAATTGGTGCTTTACCAGTTGCCTGCTCAATAGCCTGATTGGTCTGATTGATTTGACTTGCTGCTTGAGTGGTTGGCAGTTTGCTCAGTTGCGGATGATCCCAAGAATGATTGCCAATGTCATGGCCGTCATCTAGTTCATCCTTGAGAATTTTCTCATTGCCAGCAACTGATTTACCAACAACAAAGAAGGTGGCCTTGGCCTTGTATTTCTTGAGAATCTTCAGGACTTGGGGAGTTGTATCAGGATTTGGCCCATCATCAAAGGTAAGAGCAACCACATGACCTGACATTTTTTCTAAACGTCCATCTCCTCGCTTGTAGGCCTTGTAGGTCTCCAAGTCATCCCCTTTAAGATAATTGGGATCCAAGATATTATACAGACCGGTAAGAGGGAGATTAATGGTCTCCCCAGCCAGCTTGAAGGACAGTTGGCTACTTTCTAGATTGAAAGCCAAATTAGCCAACTTAGTCTCTTTCAGACTAGTCAAAACCTTCTCTTGCTGATTTTGACTGAGGGTCTGGTCTTGACTAATCCGAGTCGCCAAATCAGCCTTTAAATCTGTCGTTCGTGATAGGAAATCTGGCAAATCCAGTCGCTGATGGTCGGTCGTCACATAGAATGTCGCCAAGACCTTACGCTTGCCCTCCCTCAAGGAAGACAGACTCTTATAGTAGGTATGCTGATAGACCTTTGCTTCTTTAACACCATTGAAATTGGAGTCGCTATACTGCAGACCGATAAAACGATAGTCCCCATCCTTGGAGTTTTTGGCCAGCTTGGCCAACTCTTCCTTGACACCATCGTGAACCTTTCCTTTCTCACTACTTGGATAGTAAATAAAGGTTGACCCCTTTTGGACAAGAGTCACCGCCCCCTGTTCCTTACTGTAGGCCAATTCCCGCTTGGTAACTCGAGCCAAATCTCTTTTAACAATCTCATACTGAACAATTAAAATTCCCAGCAAGATGATGGCACATGCAACTGCCGCACAAAGGAGATAAAATTGTTTTCTCACGCTCAGATTCCTTTCCTAACTTAGCTCTATTATAACTGATTTAGGACAAGGCCTCAATACTCTCAGAAAAATAATCATCTGAAACTAATGTCAAGATAAAATCGTCGTTACACTTTTGATTTTATACCAGCATCAATGAGGCAGAAAAGACGGGTTTTAGCAAACAAAAAGAGTCAGGCTGAACCTGACTCCCTATTTGAACATGGACTAAAAGACTAGTGATTTAGAGAGTCTCCCTTGAAAATCAGGATTTTCTGGGCAACTCCTAAAATCATACGTCTTTTTTACGTCCTTTGTATCATTTACTTTCCAAGTTTTGCTTTTGCTGCATCTGCAAGAGCTGTGAAAGCTGCTGCATCGTTGACAGCTAGGTCAGCCAACATTTTACGGTTAACTTCGATTTCTGCCAATTTCAAACCGTGCATCAATTGTGAGTATGACAAACCATTCATACGAGCTGCCGCATTGATACGAGTAATCCACAATTTGCGGAAGTCACGCTTACGTTGACGACGGTCACGGTAAGCATAGTAGTATGAGTTCATCACTTGTTCTTTTGCAGTACGGAACAAGATATGCTTAGCACCATAGTAACCTTTAGCTAATTTAAGTACACGTTTACGACGTTTGCGTGCAACAACGCCACCTTTAACACGAGCCATTTATATTTTCCTCCAAATATTCTTCTTGATTAATCTTGCAATCGTTATCTTATTTCATTTGTGACAACATAGCTTTAATACGCTTGAAGTCTCCAGAATGCACCATTGCTGCCTTACGAAGATGACGACGTTGCTTTTTAGTCTTACCATGGAAACGGTGGGAAGTATAAGCGCGGAAGCGTTTCAATCCACCCTTACCTGTACGTTTAAAACGTTTTGCTGATGCACGGTGAGTTTTTTGTTTTGGCATGTTTTTTTCTCCTTAAGTATTAATTGTGACAAATCCCTATTTTTTCTTGTCAGGGATTGGTGCCAATTGCATAAACATTTGGCGACCATCCATCTTAGCGCGTTGTTCGATGATAGCGATATCTTGGGTTGCTTCAGCGAAATCTGCCAAGACTTGGGCACCGATATCCTTGTGAGTAATCATCCGTCCACGGAAACGAATAGAAACCTTGACCTTATTGCCCTTTTGCAGGAACTTACGACCATTGCGGAGCTTGGTCTCAAAGTCACCTTTATCAATAACGGGACTGAGACGGATTTCCTTAACAGTAACAGTGCTTTGCTTCTTGCGCTGTTCCTTTTGTTTCTTTTGATACTCAAACTTGAACTTTCCATAGTCCATAATCTTAGCAACTGGTGGAGTCGCTTGCGGTTGAATCAAGACTAGGTCAACATTGGCATCATCTGCGACTGCCTGTGCTTCAGACAAAGGTTTGATGCCAAGCTGTTCTCCGTCAAGTCCCACAAGGCGAACTTCCCGAACGCGAATTTCATCATTTATGAATAAATCTTTTTTTGCGATGATTTTCACCTCTTCATTATTTTAGAGAAAAACGAAAGCGGACTTGCCAACGCAAGCCCGCACTACAGTATATTCCATGGGAATGAAATTTGACATGTAGAGCCAGACAACGTTTGTCGCAAGGCGAGAAGCTCTCGCTTCTGCTTTTCTCATTGCTAGTAGTATAGCACGCTAACTAATCCATGTCAATAATTTTCTTTGCTTTTTCTGAAATAAAGTCAACCACACCCTGAATAGAAACACCAGTTGTATCAAAGGTAATAGCATCTTCTGCCGCCTTAAGAGGAGAAACCTTACGATGGCTGTCCTTATAATCCCGCTCCGCAATTTCCTGCTTGAGGGTTTCAAAGTCGCTGGCAATTCCTTTTTCTTGGTTTTCCTTGAAGCGACGCTCAGCCCTTTCCTCAACAGAAGCGATGAGAAAGATTTTGAGTTCCGCATCAGGCAGGACCACCGTACCAATATCCCTACCATCCATGATGATAGCTCCACCAGCAGCAATCCGTCTTTGCTCATCGACCAATTTTTGCCGAACCTCTGGTAGGGCAGAAACGGCAGAGACATTATTAGTCACATTATTCTGCCGAATGGCCAAGGTAACATCTTGACCGCCCAGACTGACGGTCTGACCGCCATCGTTTGCCTTACCAAAGGCAATAGGATTTTCATCAATCAGGGCCAAAAGGTCATCAACCTGATCAAGTTCTAGATGATTCTGCAAGGCCAGGTAGGTAGCACAGCGATACATAGCTCCAGTATCTAAATAGGTATAACCAAGTTCTTTAGCCAGAATCTTAGCCACCGTACTCTTACCGCTGGAAGCTGGTCCATCAATAGCAATTCTAATTGTTTTCATCTTAGCTTACGTGAACCTCATCGCCTGGATTAGCATACCAGTAACCTTGGGTCATATGGTCTGGGTTAAGCTCTCTGAGCTTTTCAACAGAAATTCCAGCACGGGCTGCAATTGCGGCTTCCCCTTCTCCTTGTTGGACAGTAATGGTTTGGCCGTCACCTGATGACGATGATGACGAATCGTTTGTTGATGATGCATCAGTAGAAGAGTCAGAAGTCTGTCCAGAATCAGCTTCTGTGCTGGAAGATTCTTCCTGGCTACTGCTTGACTCTTGCTTGGCACTAGACTTAGAAGCTCCGTAGAAGCTTGAGGTCGCCTTTGTTTCATTGCTACCACCGTTTGAGGTATAGAAGACAAAGAAGAGAATAGCAACGACAACCACGAAAAAGACACTCAGTAAGATGGTCAAGACTGGAGTGCTGACAAAAGAACCTCGACTTCTATCAGCAGAGCGACCGCTAGCAGAACGATGTCTTCCGATGACAATGTCATCGTCCTCATCTGCAACGTCTGCTTCTTCCAAATCAGCTTTCTCCCCCGCTGAGGCATCAGATTCATCAGTATCAGCTTCATAATCTTTTTGAAGCTCATCTAATTCTTCTACCTCTTCAACCTTTTCATCATCTCTTTCTTCAATTGGTGTTTCCCATGGTTTCTTTGACATACTGTCCTCCCTTGTAAAAAAAATAATTCCGTACTAAAATAATACTATGAAAGTCTCTATTATTCCAGAAAAATGTATTGCTTGCGGTCTCTGCCAAACCTATTCTGCTGCCTTTGATTATCATGACAACGGCATCGTTAAATTTACTGATAGTGACCAACTCAGCAAAATTCTTCCGGATAACCAAGCCAACCGCTTGGCCGTAAAATCTTGCCCAACGAAAGCCCTCAGGAAAGATTCCTAAGTGAGGGCTTTTCTTTTTTGTCATTTTGATAAAGTTTAAAATAATCCAGACTTTCTGAATGGTCCAGAAGTTCAACTTCTCCCTTAAAAGCAGGATTGAGGGCTAAATCATCCAAGAAATATTTCTTGGGCCACTTGCGCATATAAAAAAGACGGGATTTCCCATTAGTAAAGACTAAAGCCAGAGTTGATTTGGTTACTTCTACCCGCTTGATGGTGGCAATATCTACCTTTAGTGGTTTGAAGACATTGAAAGAAATAATCCAGAGCTGATTGTCTTCACCGAAAATAAAATAGCGGTGGAAGCCCAGTCCAACAAAAATCAAAAAAATAGCAATAAAGGTTAAGCCCACCCAAGGAACTGAAACCTGCTCACGATATAATGACATGGCAAGAAAAATCGGAATAAAGGTGATGGACCAGTAAATGATAGACCATGATAATTCCGGTTGCCAATGGTATCTAACTTTGCCAAATATTTTTATCATTGAGCCCCTCCATACTTGTTAATTTTACCATAAAAAGAAGAGATTTCCCATTCTAACTGAAAAAATTAGAAAATTTTGAGGGAGGATGGGAGTGGGTCCTAATCGTGATTTCGTCAAATCGATTTGCCTCCCTCAACTATCTCCGACAAAGAAATAGATCGACTTCTTCGGCTATGTGTCTTCGGCTATAGACTAGACTTGAGGATAAAGAAAAAGGTTGGAACAATTCGCCCAACCTCTTGATAGGCTTATTCTTAGCTCAAACGGCCAGTGTAGTCAATACTTTGATCGACGTTAGCTCCTAGGACCTTAGAAACACTAGTGTATTGCCAAGCTGCCGCATTATTATAGTAATTATAGTTAGCAGCTTCATCCTCTGATATTTCATTGTAGCCCTTGACATAATGGGCAATCCACATATTATCCATACCGACTTGACTGGTAGAGAAGCTACCGCCACGGGTGTCCAACCAGCTGGCCATAGTATAGTAAAGCAGATTATTGTAGCCCATGCTCTTCATCGTCTGAGTCCAAACAGAGGTATTGCTATTGACATTTTGCAAGACATCGCTATGCTCAATATCGTCAATCATGGCTGTGCTTGAATCCAAGCCATAGGATTTAGCCACATTGACAAAATAGGCAGCTTCGCTTCTAGCTTCATCCGCATTGGTATAGCGGGCAAAGTGATAGACAGAAACTTTGAGCCCTGCAGCTTTAGCATTAGCAATCTGACTGCCAGCATAAGGATTAATATAGGAATTACCTTCGGTCAATTTCACGACAACCCCTGTGATACCACGCGATTTGAGGGCGCGATAACTATCAACAGAGATAGCATTGTTATAGCTGCTGACATCGATAAAGTAACCGTTGGCTCTCTCCTTGTTCAGGTCATATTGACCCAGATTAAAACCAGTTCGGCTACCATTCTGGTAGTTAACATAGGCATGGACTGTGTAGCTACCAGAAATCATGCCATGGAGCTGCTCATCCACTTGGACACTAGTACTACCGTTTTGCACATCAGCACTGTACCAATGGAGATTAGCCTGCCCATCTAAAGACCAGGCAGCTACTTCAATGGATTTGGCCTTCTTGGAAGTGTCGGTTTCATTGAGAACAACTCTCAGGGTGCCAGCTTCAGCATTGTGGTCAGTCACATAGACTTTAGCATCAGTTTGTTGAACCGCCTGGTCAACATTAAAACTAGACGTTCCAAGTCCAACCATGGCACCGCCAGACAGACTACTGGTTCCATAGAAGTGAACATTGTAGCGACCTGACTCAAAGTTGTGGTCTTTCAATTTAACGGTCGCAGTATAGCTGCCATCATTATTTCTGTTTGTGGCATACCATATTAAATCATCTTGACCATTTTTTTCTGTCCAAACTGGAACAGTCACCGAAGTAATATATTGAGGCAGATTGCTAATTTGAACGGTGTACGTATTATCGTTGGCCTTGTTAATTTTTGCTGTGGCACTTGGTGACGGCACTTCAATAGAAGTTGCATTGAGGCCAACTGCCTGACCATTGCGGTCCGCATAAGTATGAATATAATAGGTCCCGTAACCTGAATGATCCGTATAAGAAACGGTTACAGAGTGGTTGCCATCAGCTTCATACCAGTGGAGGTCATCTTGGTCGCCCTCCTTGGACCAAACGGCAAAGCGAATATGGCTGAGATCTGAGAATTCATTAGAATCAAGATGGATATTTATTCCTTGACTAGTCAGATTGGCACTTACAGTATTTTTAGGCGCCGCCTTGGTTGCAACATCAGTCGCCTTGATATCGAAACCTGATGTTGCCGTCAAGCCAACCAGGCCACCTGTAATAGCACTTTGACCGTAGACGTGTACATTGTAATGTCCCAACTCATTGTGGTGCTCTGCCATTTTTACCGTAGCCGTAAAGGTGTCGGTATTCTGACGAGTAGCTTGATACCAAATAATATCGTCTTGACCATTTTTTTCCGTCCAGATCGGCAGAGTAATACCTGTGATATCACTGCTAACATTGCCCACTGTTACCTTGTATTGGCCATCTGCTACTTTTTCAATCTTAGTATTGACTTGACTAGGGCTAACCTTGATGGTTTGCACATTCCGGCCAATATTTTGTCCATTAATTACAGAATAAGTATGAACGTTGTAAGTCCCATAAGAACGGTGTTTTGACAAGTTGATATAGGCAGCTCCTTGAGCATTAGCACTATACCAAACTAAATCATCTTGACCATTTTCCTCAGACCAGACTGCAAAATTGACTGCTTCATTGGCAGCAATCGGTTGATTATATTGAATGGTCATAGTCTGACCAGATGTAGTAACACTGGCGGTTGGTGCGCTGACCTGTTCAGCAGCACTAGCCCGTTCTACAGTTGCTGATACACTGGCCCGAACAACAGTTGAATCATTGGCTGGGGTAGCTATTGTCGTGTCTGTCTGAATAGGTTCTGCAGCTGATTTTTCTTGATCAGCTTCACTCGCTGCAGCTAATGAACCACTCTCTTGTTCTGAACTAGCTGAGCTATCAAGTGCCTGACTAGCCGCCTCTTGCTCCGCTGGTTGAGTTTGACTTTCAGATGTCCCGGCTCTTTCTTCTGAACTAACTTGACTGGTTTCTGAACTTGAGCTGGCTTGATTTTCCTGGTCAGTTGGAAGACTAGTATCAGTCGTCACTGATTGGTTTGCTGAAGCAGAATCAATCTCTCTACTTACATCCGCTTGAACTCCTGTCGTTTCATCGGCAGCAACCAAGCCACTAGTTCCCAATACTGTTAGAGCGGCTGCACTGGCAATGACCCAATGCTTCTTAGCCTTATACATTTTTTTTCGCATTCTCTCATCCTTTTTTTATTTTGATTTATCAATCTAATCCATCATAAAATTTCCTCGTTAACAATTACTTAAACTAGAATTTCATAACCCTCAGCTGCTAAAAGATCAATGGCTCGGTCAAATTGATTGGCCTTGGTCAGAACATAGTCTGTATTGTAGGTCGACAAAGCAAAAATGGAAATATGATGGTTGGCCAAAAGTCCAGAAATTTCAGCTAAAATCCCAATGAGTGAAAAATCCAGTACTCCTTCAATCCGAAAAGCTCGCCAACCTGAATCAACCTTGTTAGCATTGATGGGAATCTCTCTGCTAGGGCAAACCAGGGAATTTTCCTGATCAGTTTTGGCTAAAAAAACAAAGGGACTGGTCCAATCAACTTGGGAAAAATCTGCCAGCTGACAGACAGAAAAAGTTTGCTTGAGAGCTTTAATTTGCATAAATGACTCCTTATATGAAGAGGCCGACTAAACTAGCCGACCCCATTACCATGGTCTATTAAAGGCAGGACAGTTGCTACCTACTTCTTATTAATAGCTAACTAGCCAAGGGCTTGCTTGGCTGTTTCTTCCCCGCCCTTCAGTTTTTGGGCAAGGGTTAAAACAGTTCACTGAACCTGCCTTGCTCTCTAGTTTTTAGGCGAGGGTTAAAACAGTCCACCGGACTGCCTCGCTCTCTAGTTTTTAGGCGAGGGTTAAAACAGTCCACCGGACTGTTTTAATCCTCCTCATCCATAGACAGGACAGAGAGGAAGGCTTCTTGGGGAACTTCGACGGAGCCGATAGATTTCATGCGTTTTTTACCGGCCTTTTGTTTTTCCAAGAGTTTACGTTTCCGAGAAACATCACCGCCATAACACTTAGCGAGGACATTTTTCCGCAGAGCCTTGATGTCCGAGCGGGCCACAATCTTTTGCCCAATGGCTGCCTGAATTGGCACCTCAAATTGTTGACGAGGGATGATTTTCTTGAGCTTTTCAACAATCAGCTTACCGCGTTCATAGGCAAATTCATTGTGAACAATAAAGCTGAGAGCATCAACCTTGTCGCCATTGAGGAGAATATCCATTTTAACCAATTTAGAAGACCGGTATTCAGAAATTTCATAGTCAAAACTGGCATAGCCACGGGTGGACGATTTGAGTTTATCAAAGAAATCAAAGACGATTTCGGCTAGGGGAATCTGGTAAATGACATTGACCCGATTGTCGTCAATGTATTCCATGGTAACAAAATCTCCCCGTTTGCGTTGGCAAAGCTCCATAACTGCCCCAACATATTCCTGGGGCACCATGATTTGAGCCTTAACAAAGGGTTCTTCAATCGAATCAACCTTGGTCGGATCGGGAAATTCCGAAGGGTTGGATACTTCCAAGAGCTCGCCATCGGTAGTATTGACATGATAGACAACGGATGGAGCCGTCATAATCAGGTCGATATTGAATTCCCGCTCCAAACGCTCCTGAATGACATCCATGTGCAAGAGTCCCAAGAAACCAGCCCGAAAACCAAAGCCCAGGGCTTGTGAGGTTTCCGGTTCAAATTGAAGACTGGCATCATTGAGTTGAAGCTTTTCCAAGGCTTCCCGAAGGTCATTATACTTATTGGACTCAACAGGATAGAGGCCAGCGAAAACCATGGGATTCATCTGCTTGTAGCCATGCAGAGGCTTATCCGCTGGTCGGTCAGCTAGGGTAACGGTATCCCCGACCCGAGTGTCAGCAACCGTCTTGATGGAAGCGGCGATATAACCGACATCACCTGTCGCCAGATAATCACGACCAACAGCCTTAGGAGTGAAAATTCCCACCTCGGTAACATCAAAAGTTTTACCGTTGGACATAAGCTCAATCTTATCGCCTGGCTTGACCAGACCATTGACAATCCGAACTTGGAGAATAACGCCACGGTAGGCATCATAGACAGAGTCGAAAATCAGGGCCTGGAGAGGTGCTTCCACATCGCCGGTCGGGGCTGGCACCTTCTCGACAATCTGCTCAAGGATTTCCTCTATCCCGATACCGGCCTTGGCAGAGGCCAAAACTGCTTCGCTGGCATCCAGACCGATGACATCCTCAATTTCCTGTCGGACTCGCTCAGGGTCTGCAGCTGGCAGGTCAATTTTATTGATGACCGGCAGAATTTCCAAGTCATTATCCAAGGCCAAATAGACATTGGCCAAGGTTTGGGCCTCGATACCCTGAGCCGCATCCACCACCAGAACCGCACCTTCACAGGCTGCCAATGAGCGGGACACCTCATAGGTAAAATCGACATGCCCTGGCGTGTCAATCAGGTGGAAGATATAGGTCTCCCCGTCCTTGGCGGTGTAGTTGAGCTGGACGGCGTTGAGCTTGATGGTAATCCCCCGCTCTCTTTCCAAGTCCATGCTGTCTAGGAGCTGGGCCTGCATTTCCCGGTCGGAAACCGTCTCCGTTTTTTCCAAAATTCGGTCGGCCAGGGTCGATTTCCCGTGGTCAATATGGGCAATGATGGAGAAATTCCGAATTTTCTCCTGCCGTTTTTTCAGTTCTTGAATATCCATGATCGTTCCTTATCCGTGAAAATTATAGCCTTCGAAAATCAAAGTAAAGATAGGAAGCTCCTACCCTTGTATCTGAACTTATGACATAGACTGACATCGCAGTTCTTTATAGTCCTTACTCATTCTGATTTTCATCGGCATCAGTCATTCTATTATACCAAAAAAACAGCCTAGGCATAGACTGATTTCTTTGATTTCTCTTATGGAAAATTGGGGAGAGCCAAGCTCGACAATCCTCTGATGACTTTAGTTGCCAAACCAGATGGCGATTTCCCTCTGGGCAGATTCCAATGAATCTGAACCGTGGGCAATATTCTTGATGGCTTGACCTGGCAAGGAAGGAAGAGCATAGTCACCACGAATAGTGCCAGGCTGGGCCTTGCTTGGGTCGGTAGCCCCCAGCATATCTCGCCAAGCCTGAACTGCACCCGGACCCGCAAAGGTTCCGATAAGAACCGGCCCGCTGGTCATAAAGTCCGAAATGACTGGATAGAAAGGTTTGTCCACCAAGTCAGCGTAATGCTTGTCCAACGTTGGCTTATCAATCTGACGCATCTCCATGCGAGTAATTTCCAAACCACGCACTTCTGCTCGCTCTAAAACTTGACCAACCAATCCCCGCTTCAGACAATCAGGCTTCAAGATAAAAAATGTTTCTTCCATGATAAACTCCTCAAGAATCGTAAATTTTGAAAAGATACTTCTATTATAACAAGATTTTCAGAAAACATCATGAAATTCATTTTTTAAAAATAGCTAAGCTAAGAGGATGCTAATATTTAGCACTTTATCCAATCGGCCAACTTCAAAATCTAATCAGTTATTTCTATAGTGTTCATTCCGATAGGCCTTTAAACTTCGCTTGCCCAGCCAGAAAAGACCCAGCATGATGATTTCATAAAGAAGGAAGAAAAGAATAAAGCAATGCAGGAAATAATCTTCGGGCAGAACCCAGATGATGGGGTCGGTGTAGGGATTAAAGAGCCAATTGGTCGCACCTGGAAAAAGCAGGTGATGAAAGAGGGTGAAAAATTGGTCAAAGCTGATGAGGAAGGCTAATAAGCCTAACAAGACTGGCAGAACAGCCAGACCGACAAAGAGACGACTGGACAGCCAGAGGGATTTGGTTCGTAACTGTCGCTTGAGGTAGAGCCAGGAAGGGACTAGTCCCAGCAGGAAAACGACCTGATCTAGGTGAAAGAGGTGCTTAACATCGCGAAAATGAGCCAGACCATCTGCCGATGAGGGAAAATCACTCATTTTCAGCTTGGTCACCCAAGGCAGGGTCAGATAGTTCATCAGCTGGCTAAAATTATGGAGCAGTTGGCGCTCTGTCAGCCCTCTGAGACTGGCCAATTTCAGCCAATGATTTTCCAAAGGATAGAGGATCCAGGCCAAATAAATGGTTAACAAAATGGCTAGACTCAAAAGCCAGAGGGCAAAGCCAGCCAATTTTACTTTTTCTTTCATTTAGAGCTCCCAATCATCCAGACTGTCCACGACGTGACTCGGTTTTATGGGCAGATTGGGCACTTCTTCTGCCTTGGTGAAACCGGTCAGAACTAGCAGGGTATCCACATCATTTTTGATACCGGCCATGATGTCGGTCATGTAGTTATCACCAACCATAACTGCCTGCGAGCGTTCAATTTTTTGTCGCTCCAAGGCCTTATTGATAATGACCGCTTCTGGTTTGCCGATAATGACTGGCTTGACTCGGGTAGCAGATTCAAGAAGATTTTGAATGGCCCCTGCTCCTGGCTCCTGCCCCCGTTCGGTTGGAATATTGAGGTCTGGATTGGTCCCAATAAAGAGGGCACCCTTTTGAATGGCCAGCGTGGCTATTACCAGCATTTCATAGGTTAGGTCACGGTCCAGACCCACCACGACATAGGCGGGATTTTCCTTGTCCTCGACATAACCTGCCTGGGCAATGGCCGACTTGAGGCCGACTTCGCCGATGACATAGGCAGTCTTGCCCCGTTTCATATCGTTCATATAATCAACGGTCGCCAAGGTCGCCGTGTAGATGGTTTCCAGAGGCGTCTCCACATTAAAATTCTTGGCCAACATGTCCTGAACCATCTGGGGGGTCCGCATGGTATTATTGGTCACTAGGGTGTAGGGAATCCTCTTCTCCTGCAGGCGTTTGATAAAACGCTCTCCAGCGGGAATCCGCTCCTTGCCTCGATAAATGGTTCCGTCTAAATCAATCAAATAACCTTTGTAAGTCATGCTTGCTCCTATTAGTGATTTTTCTTGCGTGATTTGTTGCTGAGTTTGCCATCGAGTTCATATGGTCCTTTCCCCACTTCTTCGACTATGGCTTTGGACGAGAATTATTCCTCCTCACGCTCCCGCCACTCGATCTGGGCTTGGGCATGGAGGCCTTGATCAATTTTAATCTCATGCTGGCTAATCAGACCGTCCTGCTTGATTCGTGTCACGATGTCCTTGCCGTAGTGGATTTCCTTGAGGTACTTGAGGTGGATTTTCTTGGGGACATGAGTCTTGAGAAATTCGATGTCCATAGCCTCGTACATCCATTCCAGATACTTGCTATTGTTGACATGGCCATTCATGTCCAAATCCAAATAGCGGACATGAAAGAGGGCTTCTTCTGCCTCTTCCAGAGCTTTGTATTTGGGAGCCCGAAGCAATTTTTTAATTTTCTCAGACTCATAAGGGGCAACAATCTCATCCTTGACCGTGACCACCTTGCGGGTATCATAATCCATAAGGACAAAGGTCGAGGAAATTTCAATGATCTGCTGACCATCCTGGCCGTAGATGTAGAATTTTCGGTAACAAAAGAGCTTGTTATAGGCAACGGCCTCGGTCTCTACCTCAATGGTTTCCGCATAGCGGGGCAGCCGCTTGATGTCCAGCTCGTAGTCGGTAATGACCCAGACCAAATTAAAATTGTCCAAAATCCAATCATCGGTATTGCCCAGACTTTCCGACTGCAGGCTCGAAACCTGGAGGGCGAAGGACAGCAGGTGGGGGAGTTTTATCTGATGATTGATGTCGCTTTCGTAAAATGGGACCTGGTAGGTCAGCTTATATTTTTTTCCCATGGGCTCTCCTTTTTTAAACATTTTACTTTCAGAAATCTATTGAGACCTAATCGGTCACTTAGACTAATGGCCTGCCGTCTCAACTTTTTCAGTCACTAATCATACTCGATGAAAATCAAAAATTACCGAGGCAACGAACTGCAGACAGTACTGGAGTACGGCAAAGTGAGTTAACGATGGAAATTTTTGATTTTAAAAGAGTATAAATTTCTCGGCAACGGTGTCACCCAGAAATAGACCACGTTTAGTCATGCGGACTTGGTCGCCTTGGATTTGCAGCAGGCCGCCTGCTAGCAATTCCGCCACAACTTGACCATAACGCTCTTGGAAGTTTTCCTGAAATTTTTCCTCAAAGCGACGGATAGAAATCCCTGATTTCTTCCGCAGGCCTAGAAAAATTTCTTCTTCCATCTGCTCAGACTTGGTCAGTCTTTCCTCATGCAGGCGGGCATGACCATCTTGGGCAATAGCCTTGAGATAGTGCCGAATAGGACCCCGATTGCGATAACGGATACCATCTAGATAACCCGAAGCTCCCGCTCCGAGGCCATAGTATTCGGCATTATCCCAATAGACCAAATTGTGCTGGCTCTCATAACCCGGCTTTGTGAAGTTGGAAATTTCATAGTGCTCAAAGCCGTGCTTCTCCAGCTCATCAATAATATAGGTGAACATGTCACTTTCGACATCTTCATTGGGCAGATGGAGCCGGCCCCGCCGCATCTTATTCATAAAGACCGTGTGATTCTCCAGAATCAGACTGTAGAGACTGAGGTGGGGAATATCCAGAGCCAGAGCCTTTTTGACATTGGTCTTGACCTGATCCATGGTTTGCCCTGGCAGGGCGTAGATGAGGTCGATGGAAATATTGTCAAAGCCAGCCTCCTTGAGGGCTGAGACCGTCTGGTAAATCTGAGCCTCATTGTGACTACGACCGATTCGCTTGAGCTCCTTGTCATCAAAGGTCTGCACACCCAGGGAAACCCGATTGACGGCTGAATTCTGCAAGACGGCAATCTTGTCTGCTGTCAAATCACCTGGATTGGCCTCAATAGTGAATTCTTCCAGAGCCGATAAATCCAAGTTCTCCTGCAAGCCCGACAGAAGGATATCTAACTGGGAGGCGGAAATGGCCGTCGGGGTCCCCCCACCAATATAGAGGGTCCGCAATTTTTTAATATCGTAAAAACGAAACTCCTCAAGCAGGGCCTGCAAATAGGCATCGACCGGCTGATTCTTGATGAAAACCTTGGAAAAGTCGCAATAATAGCAGATTTGCGTGCAAAAAGGAATGTGCACGTAGGCAGAGGTCGGTTTAGTAAACATGCCCCTATTATAGCATTTTCAGAAGGAGAAATTAAGGAGGGGGTCGAGAGAAGAGAAACAAGGATTAAAGCTACGCCAACCTGTCAATCCTGGTGAGAGAAAACGTCCTCAATCCATTGATGCAGTTGAATTTCAAACATCATTTGTTATAATAAATCAGACAAATTAAATTAAGAGGATTGCCAGTGAATTTTTTAGGGTATCAAAAAGACGAAACTTTAGTGTTTAATTATAAAAAAGCCTGCGGTTTATGGTTAATAACAATAGCAGCCATTATCGCTATAGCCACTTTAATCGGCGGCAAGCAGATCATAAATATGCAGGTATTTAGCATTGGCTATGTCCTTAGTTTCTTCTCAATCAATATGAATAAGAGGGTCTTAAATAAACTGTCTGACGGACCATCTTCTAAATTTCAGAAGAAGGTCTCCTTTTATGCCATTATATTATTGTTTATCCTGATGGCTTTTCTAGGTGGACCCTTTTTTGCAACTGAGAATTGGCGGCTAATCTGGTTGGGAGCCTTAATGGCAACAGCCCTTCATTTTTTCCCCCTTCTATTTTGTTCATGGAAAATCAATGATTATTTTGGGAGCAGTTTGTGCTGCTAATATTGCTCCAGGTTATAGTTTTTCTGGTATCCCTTTAGCTCTGCTGGCCTATATTGATGCTGGACTTAAATTCATCTTTGGGATTTATTTATTATTCTTTTCGAGACCATCAAAAAGCAAAGAATAGTTATATCGTTGACTGTATGAAGTGATAGGTAGTTATAATTCTATCGCTTTTTTTATAGCATTTTATTTCATGGTTAACACAAAAGCAACCTACTCTGGGCTGCTTTTGTATTTCTATTATTGCTCGTCTAAGGAGGTTTCTCTTTCAACTTCCTTGGGCTCCAGATCAACCGATGGATGAGACTGGTCATGAGCTGGATCAAGGTCCTCTAGTTCAACTGGTTCAGGAGCACCTTCTAGAGAATCATTCGTATCAGTATCCCCCAAGGAAACTTGGGTTGAAAGGTCAATGGTGTAGAGAGCTTCGTCGTCTTCAAGTGGATTATCAACCCGACTCAGGATAGACTGGCCGGCTGGGTTGGGAGCAATTTCTGTGTCTTCTTCCTCTTGGTCTGTCACCTCTTTTGTAAGGGGGACTTGTACGGGCTGGTCTCCTGCTTCTGGAGCTGAGACTGTCGGTTCTTCTTGAACGACTGGCCCTTGATTAGCAGGCATCTGGTCAGCGTCCCGAGCACCAGCTTCTGCCAAAGGAGCTGAGTCAGGTTCAAAGTTTGTCTCGTCAGCAACAGGTGCCTGGTCAGGTTCGAGGGGCTCTGCTTGAGTGATTGGAGCCTGATTAGTTTCAAGGGTTGCTCCTTCTGCTACCACTACTTGGCCAGATTCAGCATTGCCTCCTTCAACATCCAATACTTGATCTGTTTCAGGGGTGACTGCTTGAGCCACATTTTCTTGTGCCACAAAGTCTTCCTCAAAGTCAGCAACTGACGGGATACTTGCTTGGCCCAATTCCCGACGGTAGTCTTCGGGCATAGCCAGATTAGCTGCCTTGTATTGGGCTTGGAGGTCCAGGGTAATGGCAGCACGATTGCCCAAGACATTGCGAAGCTTATCGCGGAAGCTAGCGTAATTGCCCAAGTCAAAGAAAAATTCAGGGGCTGAGTAGCGAGGATTGTGCATCCGCTCCTTGAAGCCCAGAATCAGCTGACGACTTTCAAAGGCCGTCCGAATGGCTGAGAGAATTTCATTGCCCTGGTTGATGTCCAGATAGATATCAGAGCGACCAAAGAGCTGGCGGACCGTCATATTGGTCACATTGGGATAGAGGTGGACATTGCTAAAACGGCCCAGACTGAGGAGTTTGCTGGACATTTCCGTGATAGCTGCAATATGCAGGGTCATATCAGGAAAATCTTCGATGATATTTTCCACGTAATCCAGCTGGTCAGAATTGGTCAAAATCAGGGCTTCCTTGCGGGCTTGGTTGTCCTTTTGGAAAGGATAGAGGAGGCCAACATAGGTGAAGGCTTCCCTTTGCTCTGGGGTCACCATCCGTAGGATTTTTTCATAGGTATTGAAATCCTGAACGATAATCTTGGTCTTGCGCTCTGCCTCTGGATCCAACAAGAGCTGCATATTGTAAGGTAGGCTATCGCCAATGGGCTCCTGCCAGAAGAGAATATCATTGCCCTCTTGATGGAGCTGGTACTTGACCAAGAAAGGCATGCCCAAGGAGTTAAAGATAATCCGGTCCAAATCATAGCCTGAAGCCTGGATATAGTAAGTGACAAAATCAGCCTTGGACTTGAAGATGTAAATCTTGCCTTCGTGCTCCAGAATCAAGTCACCCGTCACATAGTTTTCCACCAAGACTTCCTTGCCAGACTTATCATAATAGGACTTCTGAATGGCTTGGGTGGAGCGGTCATAGATAGTTTGGGCAAAACGGTAACCATACTTATTGTAGTGGTCGGTTGAACGAACCTTACCGCTTTCGTCCAGCCAGTCAACTGATTGGACAAAGCGATGGTGGGTCGGCTTGGAAAAATGAATGGTGGCCCGTTTTTTATTGAGGTCAAAAATTTCCCCGCTGGAGTTGGTCGCCTTGATTTCCCAGAACTTAGGCACAGGAATTTCATTAAAGTGCAGCGGTTTCCCTGTCGCATTGACAAAGCCGGTGAAAAAGAGGAAGGGGGAGGTTACATCATCGGGTAGGAAACCATTGTCATTGATGGCGATGGTGGTATTTTGGTAGCCTGACAGGATGAGAGAATAATGGAGGTCCCAGCTATCTTGATTATAATTTTCAAAGAGATTAATCATGGCTCAGCTCCTTATCATTATCATTTGTCAGGTTGGCATCAGTGCTCTGGTCCCTAACTTGGACTGGGGCTTGCTCAGCGGTCTGATTCTTTTCTTGAGAGGCAGGATTTTGATTGGTCAAATCCGTAATCAGCTGCTTCCACTTGGCTTCGACCTTATCGGTCAGATAATCCTTGGCCATCTCATAAGAAACCCGGTGCATGCTATCTATATTAGCCAAGGTGAAGATTTGAACAATCTTGGTGCTCAGGCTTTCAACGATTTCTTGGTCAGTATCCAATTCTGAAATTGGAATCAGGTAACCATTTTCCTCGTCCTTGATGAAGTTTTGATTCCCATAACGGACATCAAAGCCAATCAGGGGCAGGCCTGAACCGATGGCTTCCATAAGGGTCAGACCAAAGCCTTCACTCTTGGAGCCTGACAGGTAGACCTCGTGGTGTATATAAGTATGGCTCAAATCCTGGTGGCCTAGCAGTTGGATGTAATCCTTGGCTCCCTTTTCCTCGATGATTTGGCGAAGCTTGGCTTCTTCGCTACCAGAGCCGTAGATGTCAAAATTAATATCCGGCACCACCTCATGGGCTTCAACAACGGCCTCAATCAGCCAGTCAATATGCTTTTCTGTAGCCAAACGAGAGGCGGTCATGACTGAGAAGGAAATTCTTGGGCTCTTGGGCTCCTTGATTTGGTCAATGGAGCCGACTGGAATGGTCGCAATCTTAGGCTCCTGATGCTTGTAAATCAAGAACTGCTGGCTGAGAATTTCCTTTTGCCGTTCAGTCGCCACGATAAAGACATCGACACTATCCGCATTGGTAAATTGGAAATCGTAATAGTTATTCCAGAGGACCGAATTGGCATTGGTACCGTTTTCGCTGTAGTGCTCGGCATGGACAACCACGCCCAACTTGGCCGGCTTAACATGACGAAAGACGGATTGACCGATACCAGTTGAGCGGTCCAGAAGGACTAGGTTTTCTGAGGTCAACTCCAATCTTTCCATAAAGTAGGCCACCAATTCCTCTTTGGAATAAAGAATCCGATTTGGGAAACGGTAGAAAGGTTGGTCCCCATCCGTGATTTCATCGTAGGCAAGGCTTCCATCAAGATTATAATAGGAGCGCTTGTAGAGCTTGGCCGCATTATCTTTAGGGGCATAAAATTCCGTGAAAGACAGGGTCTTGCCATTGTTATAGAAATCCTTGCGGACCAGATTGCCATTGGAAACGAACTCAATCCGATGGATAATTTCCTTGCTATGACGGCAATAATAGGCGGTCGCGAAATCCCGATTGCCAAAATAGAAACGCACCAACTTATCTTCGCGGTCAACCTTAGTAATTTCTCTAGTAAATTGAGCCTTGAGGTCACTTTCGGTCAGGGTCGTTGGGGCCGGCGTCTGGTCGGTGAAATAGCTGTACATCCAGATAATTTGGTCGTCGCTAAAACCGACATTGCGGGTCATGTCAATAATATTATCCTGGCTGAAAAAATCGGTAAAGACAAACTTGGCCTCCAGACCAAGATTTTTAAAAACTTTGGAACGGTAGGCTTGGGCATACTCAACCCCGCTGGAAGCCCAGCCAATTCCTAAATTGATATTATAAACTGTCATAATGACCTTTCTAATACTCGGTGTCAATTGAAACTTGGGAGTGGGACTCAATCATGATTTCGTCAAATTGATTTTCCCTCGCTCTCTAATTTTAAGGCTTCGGGCCGAAATAGTCCACTGGACTAGACACTCCCACCTCCGCACAGTCGACTTGGTTTTCTCCAACAGTCTCCCAGACTGTTAGACCTATCACTTGCATAGCAAGGGATAAGGACGCTCAATCAACCACTGCGCCAAACTGTCTGATATAGAAAAAGTAAAGAGATTAGAACCTTTTGTCCCAGTCTCATGTCACTAGAGTCTGAAAATTCGATTGCTTAAGAGTCCTGTATTTCTCTGACTAGCTAGGCTAGGTAGAAAAGCATTTGCTAGTACGAGTCCTCCAATCATCAAGGTCGAAAAATCAAGACTAGGAGCTTTTCTTTCGCACCCTCCATGATACCATATTTCCAATAATTCTGCCTTCCTTCAAGAGGTCAGTAAAAAAATCAGGAGTGCTAAAAAGTTTAACAAAAGCTGGACAGCGTGACGATCTAGTGATTGAGACAAGATGGCAACTGGGAAGCCCAAGTGAAGAACACATTTAAGCTGGTCGAGAGATTTGCTAGTTGGGAACTCGGTCCAGACTAGTCAAAAGGACCTTCCTGACAAAGCCAGCTTTTTCATGTTTCTGACCGATTAATCCAATTTCTCTACCACGACCTCTTTACCGCCCAGCAAAATCAGGTATTTCTCAATTCTTGTTTGGTCGAAGGATTTACCAAGGGCCTGGGCGTAGAGTTTCATTTGGTCTTGGTATCGCTGCACTAGTTCAGAAGTACTTTGGTAATGGTCAGTCTTATAGTCAAAGAGAACGATGTGGTCCTCATAGCGGATATAGCCATCAACTATCCCACGGATGACCATTTTTTCATGAGACTCCCAATCTTCATAGAGCATGGCAAAGGGAGCTTCCCTGACTAGCCTGTCTCCCTGGCTCATGATTTCCTGTCCCAGACTATGGTGACGGAAGAATTCCAATAGATTGGTCAGGTTGATGCGTTGTTTGACAGCGGGTTCTGCCTGGACCTCTTTCAGGGTCGCCTGCAGGTCAGCCAGGCTGAGATTAGGCTTAATGGGCAGTCGCTGCATGAGCTCATGGGTGGCAGAACCGATTGCTGCTCCTGTCACCCGCGACTCTTTTCCAAAGCTTGGCAGGTCAAATTTAGGCTCCAGAATCCGTTTTTCCATAATATCCAGGCCCTGATCCTCCATGACAGGCTGGTAGAATTTCTTAATTTGGCTGGGTGTTCGAACGGTTGGCAGATTGATAGCCGCCTGGTATCGATGATTGAGCTCTTCAACAGCTTCCAAGGCATCTAGGGCCTGCTTGATATCGTCTGACTGACGATTCTGACTCTGGTCATCCACATCTAAGGGGAGACTGGGCTGGAGGGGAGTCAACTGGTCCAGGTCTTCTTGACTCACAAAATTCAGGTCAAAAGCCAAATCAGCTTCTGGAAAATTTTGTTTTAAGGCTAGAAACCAATCTTGAAAACTAATCCACTTTTCCCGTCCAGCGAGCGCTAGGTGCTCTTGGTCTCGGTAGTTTTCATACTTTCCTTGCAATTTTGCCTGACTGCCTCGGCCAACCAGATAAAGCCTGGTTTCCGCCCGTGTCATAGCAACATAGAGCTTGCGCATTTGTTCAGACAAGTCAGCCCGATGGAGGGCTTGTTTATTAGACAGGAATGGAAAGGTGTCAAAGGAGAGCCTGAGCTGGGTCAGCTTTTCTTGAGGAAAACGGTCGGCTACATTAACCACATAACGGACACCCAGACCATGGTCACGGCTGAGAACTGCCCTATTCTTCTCGTCTTCCTTGTTGAAGGACTTATGCAGATTGAGAATAAAGACATACGGAAACTCCAGCCCCTTGCTTTGGTGGATGGTCATCAGTTGAATGGCATCCTTGGGCAGGGCGACTTCGACATCGGCCAGGTCCTTCTCATTGTTTAGGACCCGGTCAATCATACTGATGAAGCGAGGCAGGCCCTTGAAGCCACTTTTCTCAAACTGGTTGGCCCGTACAGTCAAGGCATAGAGATTGGCCTGCCTTTGTTGACCATTGGACAGGGCACCAACATAGTCATAGTAAAATTTATCCTCGTAGATTTTCCAAATCAAATCGTGGAGACTGTTGGTCTTGGCAAAATTTCGCCAAGCAGTCAAGACCTGATTAAAGGCCTGAATTTTTCCGTGGAGTTTAGCCGTAATCAGCTGCGGATTGTCTCCAGTTTCAGACAGGGCCAAGAGGAGCTTGTCGTAAAAATTACCTGACTTAGCCTGGAGGGAAATCCTCGTCAGCAAATCTTCTCCAAAGTTAAACATGGGTGACTTGAGCAGGGCAACCAGAGACTGATCTTGCAGAGGATTATTAATGGTCCTTAGAGTTTCCAACATGACCATAACTTCTAAGGCTTGAAGGTAGTGGCCGCCAGTATCTTCTGAAACGACTGGAAGGCCATAGTTTTTAAGGGTTGAAAGGATTTCATCATTCCGGTTCCTTGACGAAACCAAAAGGGCAATCTGGTCGAAAGCCACTCCTTCTTCTTTGTGAAGACGGATAATTTCCTGGGCAACCAGCCTGATATCACCGGCCTCAAGGAGGTCCTGGCCCTGATTTTCTTTTTGGTCTTGACTATCGTCGTAAATGAAAACTTGAGTCCGGTTAGCCGGAATGGCCTCAGCTTTCTGGGCATTTCCTGCCTGGAGCCAGTGACTCTGGTCATAGACCAGCTCACCAATGTCCTGATCCATCAACCGACTAAAGACGGCATTGCTGGTTTGCAAAACCTCCAAATGACTGCGGAAATTTTCCTTGAGCAAGATCAAAAGTCCCTGACTTTTGCCAACTTGGAAGCTTTCTGGTTGGTCATAGGTCTGAAATTTAGCCTGGAAAATCTTGGGATCAGCCTGGCGAAAACGATAGATGGACTGTTTGACATCCCCCACCATAAAGCGATTGTGACCGTTTGAGAGCAAGTCTAACAGTCGCTCCTGCATGTGGTTGTTATCCTGGTATTCATCAACCATTACCTCCTGGTACTTGGCTTGATAAAGCTGACGAATCTCTGGATTTGCCTCCAAAATCTCGATAGCCAGATGAGCAATATCCGAAAATTCAAAAGCAGCTTCACCCTTTTTTTTCTCCAGATACTGCTGGGAATAATCTGCCAGGAAGTCACGCAGCAGCTCCAGCAAGTCCAGTAAGTCAGGCTGAAAATCAGTCAGGAGCTCCAATGGTTTCAGGACCTGCTCAAGCTTGAGAAAAGGCTCAAGAATTTGCTTACGCTCCTCATTATAATCCTTGACAAAGGCCTTCAAATCCTCATCGGCAGTCCTACCGGCCAGCATGGTCAGATTCCGGCCGGAACTGATAGTCTGAATCGCCTGCAGATCCTGATAGAGCTGGCCTAGGTCTCCGTGTAGGTCAACTCTTGCCAGAACTTCCAAAAGATTTTCGACATTTTCTTGGTATTTTCCTTTTTTCTGGAATTCACCACGAGCGACTTCCAGATGGTCCTTGAAGAATTTTTCCGTCTGGTCTAGGGTCTCAGCTAGGCGATGACTCTTAAGGTAGGTGCTTAAAAAATTCTGAGCCTGGCTTTTGACATCCTCTTGATAAGGCCGCAACAGGACCTCCTGCAACCACTGCTTTGGATTAGCCGTTGACTGGCTGAACTGATAAATACTGTCAACCAGACTCCGAAAACTTCTTGAGTCCTTGCTATTGCCAATGAAATTGCGGACAAGCTTTCTAAAGATCCTACCATCCGGCCCTGTCATATATGCCGCAAAAAGATCATCATAGACCTCTTTTTTCAGACTCGCCTGCTCGCTTTCATCCTGCATAATGCGAAAATTTGGTGAAATCCCTAAACTATAGCCATAGGTATTGACCAATTTTTGGCTAAAAGCATCCATGGTGCCAATGTCAGCAGTAGCCAGATCAGCCATCTGGGAAGAGAGGTGCTGCTTGAGCTCCAGATCTTGTGAAGCCGCGATTTCCTCTTCCAACCTCTTTTCCAGACGCTCCTTGAGCTCCCCTGCTGCCTTGACGGTAAAGGTGGAGATGAAGAGCCGATTAATAGCGACACCGCGCTTAAGCATATCAATAATCCGCTCAACCATGACGAAGGTCTTGCCGGAACCCGCCGACGCTGAAACGAGAATATTGGTCCCGTTACTATAGATGGCCTGAATCTGCTCAGGTGTTCGCGCCAAGTGCTCTTGAGACTTGGCCCGCTCAGGCTCTCTTTGTTTGAGCTCTTCAATAGCTGCAAAACTTAGAAATGCTGGAAAGCTCATCAAGCTTCACCTCCTTGCTCTTTCATTTTTTCTAAAAGCTGATCCCGACTGGCCTTGGTAATCTGTCGGGCATAGCGCATATGGTGGTCTGCTTCAAAGCCAGTAATGGTCTTAAACTGTTGTCCTTCAACTGTCCTGCGATCCACGGTATAAGGATTGATAGCAAAATGACCGGACACAATGGTCTTTGCGGCCTGACGGTAGAGTACCTTGGTATAGTCCAGCAGCCAAGCGATTTCCTCCTGACTAAAAATCCTAGCGGCACTCGTATTAAAATAGGGCTTCAATTGACTGGCCATTTCCTTAACATAGAGCCCTTGATACTTAAAAAGCTTCGTAAATTTTTCCAAACTTTGGCCAAAGCTTACTACATCACTAAATTTGAGCTCAGGATTTTGCAGATGGAGATAACCAGCCCCAAAAATCTCAGCCTGATAGTCCATAGGCATGGATTCCTTGAGGGCCAAGATATAGGTCAACAATTGTGGACTGAGACCATTGTAGAACTCCTCCAGACTAAATTTTTTGTCACCAGATTTATAATCAACCACACCCAAACTGTCGGAATCAACCAATTGGTCCAGTCGATCAATTTGACCACGGATTTCTAACTGACGCTCCTGGTCCAAGGGCATCTGCAAATTAAAACCAAGCTCTAGGGCCTTTTGATCAGCCGACGTTTTTTGCCAATTCTCTTGCCCCAAATAATGGCGAGCCTGGGCCTTATCCAAGACCCGAACCAGAGGATTGTTGCGCAAAATCGGTGTCATACCTTGGGCAATTCCTTCAAGAATTTCCCGAGAAAAGACGGCCTCTTGATCATAAGAATAGAGCTGCTTAAAGGTGGCCTCCTGCTTGACTTGAAGCAAGGTTTGATCCAAAATCTGGTCAAAATCTGCACCATCATCCAGCTTAGTCATCAAACGTTCAAAAACACGATGGAGATAGATGCCGTGGTGACGGAAATCAGGATGAATGGAGTCCTCCTCTTGCAAATTCAAAACCTTCTGCAAGAAATAGCCGTATTGATTGTTGTAGAAGGTTGTCAGGCTGGAAGCTGACAGCTTCAAAGGCTGGTCAGCTGGGTAGAGCAAATCCAGAGACTCCTGAGAAAGAGGCTCAACCGACAAGTTATCACTAATGGTAGGAATATGGATATCGGCCTGGGCTAATTTTTGCCGCAAACGGCGAACCATAACCGCCCAGAAGGTAGCCTGGTCCTTGTCCAAATCCTCATTTTGATTAAGCTGATTGGCCTCAATAATTCTTGATAAGAGGGCCTTGTAGGTTCCCAAATCACTCGGCTTGTCTCCAAAGCCTTGGGCTTGTTTCAAAACAGGCTCAAAACCAAGATCAACCAGTTCCTGCAGATAAGGAGAAAGCTGATCCTGATTGTCAGCATAGATTTGCGGTGCAGACAGTATCAGCCTTTCAGTCGCCGAATTCACTAAAGAAATCATGACCGAGTGGAACTTTTTAACATCTTCCAGACCGGACAAATCAAAATGTCCCTGAAGATCCCGATTAGCCAAGCTTTCATTGAGTTGCTGGCGCTCTTCATCTGTTAAGAGGCCAGTCGTTTGACTCAGGCGGGGAAAGTTACTGGCTGTAAGACCGATAGCAAAGACATAGGAACTGGAATGGGGCTCAATCAATTTGTAGTCCTTAACATTGACCACATCCAAGGTAGCTGGCACCAACTTGAAAGTGCTGGCTGCCATGCCCTGTCCCAACAGGGCCAGGAAATCATCTAGAGACAATTTGGTCTGACCAAAAATTTCCTCAATTTCATTCAGAAGGTCGCAAAAAGATTGCCAGACCTCCCCTTCTCTTTCAAGCACACCCTCTGATTTGCCTTTAGCCAGATTAGCCATATTGTCTGGTAAGTCAATAAGTTCTAGGAAAGGAAGAAATTTATTGGCCAGGAGATTCTTAGCCAGCAGGCTCCGACTTGAAAAAAGCTCTAACAAGGGCTCCATGACCACTTGACGGATCTGATTGAGAGCGTCCAAATCATATTTTTCAATTGCCTGTCCATCCTCATTGACGCCAGTCTGGATATTAGCTGTGAAATCCTGCTTGAACTTGGCCTGACCCTTGATATCTGCATACCTAACATACTGCTCGAATTTATCAATTTCAGTATCAGTCAAATCCTTAAAAAGGCCGGATTTTAGGAGGTTAAGCAAATCCTCAGCACGAAAATTATAACGTTTAATTCTCTCCAAACTTTCGACAAAATTGACCAGAGGATGGTGACTCATGGCCTCTTGCTTACCCAGATAGTAGGGAATATCATACTTGGAAAAGGTCTTGCCAATCTGCAATTCATAGGCATCCAAGTCTCCCAGCAAGACCAAAATATCCTTGTAACGGACACCTTTATTGAGGAGACTGCGGATGGAGCGAGCCAGCTCTTCGACCTCTTCCTTCTGGTTGACGACCTCCCAGATAGTTAAGACTTGCTTATCTGCTGCCGAAATCTCAGGCAGCTCACTAGAGAAGTCCCACCGAGCTTCCAAAAGAGCTGACAGGCGAGCCAGACTATCATTTTGTTTCTGACCCAAGATTTCTGCCCGAACACCAAACTTTTGTCCCAGATCCAAAAGAAATTCGACATTGGCTTGGTAGAGATTGCCGACCAAGAAACTAGACTTATAAGCCTTGTGACTAGCATAGGTCCCGATGACAATTTCCACGCCTCTATCATGAAGGGCGGTCACTAAAGCTTCTTCTTCGGCTGAAAAACGACTAAAGCCATCAACAATGACAACCAGATTTTTCAAGTCTTGGTCCAATTGTCCACTATCTACATGGTCCAAGAATTGAGCAATTTTTGTTTGTGACTCAAAATTTTCCTCCTGCAAGGCCTGATAGAAGGCTGAAAAAATAGTCAGCAAGTCCTGGTACTTGACCTCCGACTCCAAATCCGCCAAATCGCTGATGGTCAAATTAGATCGCTGCAACTCTTGGTAGATCTCCACCAACTGCTGGATAAAATTAGAATCCTTTCGCAGACTGCCATAAATTTTCAGGTCATCATCTTCAAATTGGGACAGCACCCGAAAGAAAATCATGGCCAGACCGGTTTCGGTTACCGGCTTTTTATTAGAGACATCATTGAGCACAAAATAGCGAGCCATCTGAGCAAAGCGCGTGATAGTAATGTTGAAGGATGCCTCTTCTGGCAGGACCTCCAAAACCCGCCGCTCCTTCTCAAAGGAAAGAGAATTGGGGGCAATATAAAAGACTCGCCGTCCGGCCCGGGCATATTCCTGAGCTAGCTGAGCCAATTGGTCTGTCAGATGATTTCGAATATCGGTGTAAACTAATCGCATACCTTCCTCCAAGAGTATAACTAGCTACTATTATACCATAGTAAGCCCTATAAAAAGAGGCCCGAGTATGAGCTCAGCCTCTACTTTTCTATTAAAACCAAGTTAGCACATCAAATGGAATTTATGAGTAAATTAACCAGCGACTTTAGAACAATATAAAAACATTTTGGAAAAATGAGCCTCCGTCAGAACCCGATTTATTCTACTTCAAGCTCTTTATTGTAATAGGCCACTAAATCAAAAAGATTTATCCGTCATTTCCTGCCTCCACAAAACTGACATCAAAAATTTTCTTATAACCTTTCTCAACTTCTTCACCATCAATGAGACGTTTTATCACGCTAACAGCTTCTTTTACAATTTGTTCGACTGGCTGGCGAATCGAATCAACCCTATAAGGAGCAAATTGACTGTCCCTAGCACCATCAAAGCCAATGATATTCACCTTATCCTTATAGTCTGGATTAAAGGAGTTAATTGTGGACTTAGCAATTTGGGCATACTCATCAGTAACGGCAAAAATCCCATCAAAGGCAAGTCCATATTCATAATGAGTTTTAAAATATTCTATGATTTCAGATTGATAATTTTCATTCAAAGAAGCTTCAAAGATATCTACTGGAAATCTTTGCTCATGAATTGTATCCATAAATCCCTGAGTCCTTTGATCAGTGGCATTTTGATGGTTAACCTTTCTCCTGAGCAGCAAAAACTTTTTAGCACCCTTATCAATTAACTTTTGTGCAGCCAATACTCCTCCCCCGTAATTATCACTAGTAATCAAAGGAACATCATCAGAGATAAAACGCTCAATAGATACAATATTTAGCTGATTGCCGAAATGAATAAAATTATAAACATCAGAGTAGGACATGGTAATCAAGCCAGTCACTTGATGTAAGGAAGCCATCTGCAAAATCTCTTCTTCTTTTGTCGGATCAGCGTGCGAATTGGCAAGTATCATCTTATAGCCGTTTTGATCTAATTCCACTTGCATGTGATAGACAAGTTCGGACAAGTATCATCTTATAGCCGTTTTGATCTAATTCCACTTGCATGTGATAGACAAGTTCGGAAAAGAATGGAGTCCAATTCGTCGGCACGATAAATACTACTGTAGAAGACTTAGAAGTTTTTAACTCTCTAGCCATTACATTGGGAACATAATTTAACTGCCTTATAGCTTCAGCGATTCTTTCTCTATTTTCTTTTCGGATTGGTTTACCGTTTATAAAATTTGAAACAGTCCCACGACTGACCTTAGCAAGTTTTGCCACATCATTGATAGTAGATTTTTTCATGATTGCATTAGTTATATGAATTTCGAATATAAGCCACTTCACTCAAACTATTTCGCAACTCAGTATCTTCAACTTCTGTCAGCAAATTAAGGAAGTGACTATAGTTATAGTCTGAATCAACAAAAGCATCATAGAGCTTTTGCTTGAGATTAAAGTCCATGTAGGATTGTTGCAGGCGTTCTTTTAACTCACTAACAACAGCCTCAAAGCTGGCTTTCTGAATTTTTACTTTTATAGAACGACCTGATGGTATTATAGCACTCGGATCCTCAATTTCCCAATCTAGACTTTGAGCAGTTTCCTTCCAAGAATACTTGGTAGTTGCCACTTTATCTCCTAGATGTTCATGAAGATCAAAACTAACGTCTTGACCAGGAAATACTTCTATCTCTATATTTTTAGGTAAGACTTTCGTATCAGACATATAGTCAGGATTCGTCACCACGATACTTCCTTGTCTCACAAATACAGGTAGTGTGTCTATCTTTCTATAGGTCTTTAGACGTGTGGCTCCATCATAAGGTAGATGGGTGAAATAATCTACCCATTTTCCTTCGGGTAACCAAGTATCACTAGAGGCAGTTTGCGTTGTTTTATCATGTGGTTTAGTTATTGGCGAAACCAACATAGATGGGCCAAATGCGTACTCATTCTTAGCTTGGTAAGCTTCTTCATTATCTGGCCAAATATAATAAAGTGGCCGACAGATAGGAATCCCCTTGGTGTGGGTATCAAAGTTAGCACTATCAATATAAGGTAGCAAGCTATGTCGTAATCTCAAAAATTTTTCTTGTGATTCTTCAAAATCTTTGCGATAATTCCAAGGTTCTTTACCTGAAAAAATATTATTGGATGAGTGTAGCCTATTGATAGGACTGAAAACGCCAAATTGAAGCCAACGTGTTGCTAGCTCACCATCAAATGATCCTTTCATATGGCCACCAATATCATGACTCCACCAAGTATAGCCTACATTAGAGGCAGTGCTAGTAAAGTAAGGTTGGAAGTCTAATGAGTCCCACGTAATGACGGTATCGCCCGAAAAACCAATAGGATAACGATGAGACCCTGGTCCTGCAAAACGACTAAGAATTAGCCCATCACCCTTACCTTTTTTATTATCTTTATAGTGGTAATAATTTAGCAACCAGAGAGGATCCATCTTTTTTGGATCTCGCGCAATTCCTTGTTGCCAGTCCAACCACCAAAAATCAACACCTTCTTTTTCCAAAGTATGGTGAACCTTTTCAAAATAGGCCTTTCTAAACTTGGGATTTTCTAAGTCAAATTTCGCGGGTTCATCATTTTCCGTATCCAAACCTAATTCCTTCGCGACTGCTTGATACTGATCCTCAAAGGCTCTAATGCCAGCTGCAGGGTGAACATTTAATGTAACTGCCTTATTGTGGTCATGAAGCCAAGTCAAAAGTTTTCTTGGATTCGGAAATAAATCTCGATTCCAAGAATAGCCTGTCCAGCCTGAGCCATACTTTTGTGGAATATCTCTCTTGTGCCAATCCATGTCCAACACAGATACGCTAATTGGAACGTCCCTATTTTCAAAATTTATCATTAATTTCTGATAAGCCTTTTGACTATATGGATAAAATCTACTCCACCAATTTCCTAAAGCAAAACGAGGAATTAAAGGTGGGAAACCCGTTAAATGATAAAAATCGGTCAGAGCATTTTGATAATCTCTGCCATAACAGAATAAATACTCATCCACAATATCCTTTCGTCGGGCAAGGAAGGAATCACTTTCAGCCAAAAAGATGAAGTGTTGGGAGTCATCTAAAACACTAGAACCATTTTTTGACATAATTCCATCAGGCAAGGGAACTTCACCATTTGCACGGTCTAAAGTTCGGATAGTTCCTTTCAAATTCTTTTCATCACGATTACTACCAAAGTACCAACGATTATGATAGAGGGAACTAGATTTCTTAATATCCACAAATAAAGTAAGAGGGGATAAATCCCCTCCCTCATAATATAAGTGAAAGGCAGATGTAATAATCTCTAACTTATGTCCATTGTGGTTGCGAATAACTTCTGCATCAACATCTTTAAAATCACGATTCACTACCATTGTGGTAGGTCGATTTTCGAAGACCTTTTCCTTATCTTCTTCTATTCTCAAGAGAGATTCGGTAAGGATTGAAAATCGTATAGTATTTTCTTCTACAACTATTGTCACGATTACTCATCCTCCCCTCCTTGTTCTAAGTTTAATTCATTAACATAGACAAGAGAAGTGCGTGCCTCTTCAACTAAGCTTCTCATTTCCTCATTCGACAAGTAAGACTCTGATGGCTTCAAGACTGTTGATAATACAATTGGTAAATTCATTCCTGTAATCAGATGTGTATGCTCTCGCAGACGGTAGGGAAACAATTTTTGATTGACCGAACCTGATAACAAATCCGTGAAAATTAACACTTCAGTTTCTTTTGGGAAGCCTGCAAATAGTTCTTTAATCTTTTGATCAATTGCCTGACCATCCACGTAAGCATCTAAAGCCATCAAATTATCTTGTTCGCCAGCCAAAAACTCTATACTACTTTTTAGGCCTGAAGCCATATGATTATGAGAAGCTAATAAAATCTTTCTATCCACTGTATTTCCTTTCTATTTATTAGGCATAACCCCTAAAATACCAAAGTAAGAACTAGCTAAAGAGAAAACAATAATAGCAATAATAATTTTTGTAGGCGTCCACCATTTTGACTCCAGCATTTTATAGACAATATAAGTCAAGATTGCTGCTAAAAGGGAAGGCATGATAGCATCTAAAATTTTATCTTGAACTGGTAATTTTACCTTGCCAGCAACAAATGTTAAAGGAGTATAAACCTTAACTACGGTAGAAACCAAGGCACCTACTACCATCAAACCAAAGGAAGACATGGCATCAGTAAAGATAGATAGCTTATCACTAAAATCTGTCACCAGTTTAACACCAGAAGTATAGCCTAGGTCAAAGAGTTTAATCCGAATCCAAAATAGAATAGCTCCAACAATAATCCAAGCAATAGCTCCTAAAGGATTCCCTTTTATGGCCATGTAACCTGAGATTGAACCCATAACTGTTGGTAAAAGAACCCAAATTAGAGTATCTCCAATACCCGCGAAAGGTCCCATCAGAGATGTCTTCAAGGCTTGAACGGCATCCTTAGATTCAATACCATCTTTTTCTTCCATTGCTGTGGTTGCCCCTAGGATGATATTTCCCATTGCAGTAGTTGTATTGAAATATTTAAAATGATTATCCAAAGCCTCTTTGTATTCTTCATCCTTTAGATAAATCTTTCTGAGTAATTTAGCTAACGACCACACAACCGAACTAGCCTGACCAGATTCATAATTATATAAAGCAGATCCCATAAACATCCATCTTAAAATGGCATTATGACGGTCCTTTTTAGTAATCGTTGCTTTATTATTTTCTGCTTTTACCTCTTTATTCATCATAATCATCTCCTTCATCCGCCACAAGAGAATTTGCTACACCATTCTGCTTCATTGTTGACTCTTTCAATTGGCTTTGATAAACCACAATTGCAGCCGCCGCGCCAAAAATAGAAATTCCAATAATAGGAACCTTTAAGTAGGCGCTTAAAGCAAAACCAATAAGTACCGCCCAGAAATATTTCTTTACAGGCATATAGCGTAGCAATAAAGCAAGCCCCAAAACAGGTAGCATTCCACCAGCAATATTTAAACCATTGGTAACCCATTCTGGAATTACTCTCAAAATCGCTTTAACAAGACCGGGTCCTACTGTAACAATGATAGTAACAATAATGACGCTCTTTAGCATAAACATAATTGGTCCTGCCCAGCCCCAAAGCCGCATTTGTTTAAATTTACCTTCATGTACCAGCCTTTGCATTTTATGGGCAACAAAGTTATTCAGGATTTTAACCAAGACATCGAAGTTAATAGCTAATAATCCCACTGGCAGACCAACTGCAACAGCAGTTTCTAATCCCGACCCTGTTCTAATTGACAGGAAGGTTCCGACTAATGCAGCAAGTCCATAGTCAGGGACTGAAGCGCCACCTAAACCTGCTACACCCAAAGACATCAATTGAAAAGTACCACCAATTAATAATCCAGTACTGACATCACCCATAATAAAGCCGACCAGCATCCCCGTAATGACTGCCCAATAGTTAAATATCGTAATACCTAGGTTATCCATTACAACATATGCAGACAGCAAAACAACTAATATATCTTGTATAATTTCTACTGACATATTCTTTTACTCCTTCTCAATTAAATGTTTTACCTTTAATTGCTGATTCAAAATCAACAGCCGGATCATCAGGAATATATTGAATTCGAATTGGTACCCCTCTAGAAGCAATCTCCCTAAGGTCATCAACTTCCCTTTGATCAAGGTTTACAAACTTACTAATATTTGTTTTGGTTTCATCTGCAAATACAATTCCTAAATTAACACTTGGAATTTTAATACCAATATCGAGTAATTGAATCAAGATGGAAGGTTCTTTGACAATCACAAAGACGTCCTGTTGGTCATATTTGCCATTTTGGAAATTGTTAAGAGCCTTTTGGGTATCAATAATACTCATCCCGGTACCTACAGGTTTAGCCATCAACATTGAAGACTTTACCTCCGGCTGATGACTTACCATATCATCAATCACCATAAACCTCTTGGGATTTAATTGTGAATTCCATTGATTGACAACAATCCCATGAATCAACCGTTGATCAATCCTTGCATCAATAACCGTCATTTGAAAAACCTCCTGATATTAGAAAATTTAAAACGTTCTATCCGATAAAAACATGTAAAACAGAGTATTTTTATATATGTAAACGCTTTCTAATTTTATTTTACTTAAAACGTTTCAAGTTGTCAATGCCTCATCTAAATTTGTTAAATTTTCCACTCACTTCTGCAAAAGAGTAAGATCAGTTAAAATTTGTCTAAAGCTAGTGCAGGACATGGGCGCTCGCCACAGTAGCTGCCATTACAAGTCTCAGGGCCTTTTTATTCAACAAATCCTTTGTACTTGCAAAAGGATTTGTTGAAATCTAGTTTTCGCACCACTCAAACTACATCAATGTGCCTAAGCTCATCATTGACAATACTACCTGCTTTCGCAAAGGTATATAGAAAAAACCAGCCCACTTCCGAGCTGGCTCACATAGCTATTCAAAAAAGGCATAGTAGTCGTTGAGAGCCATTTGACTCTTGGCCTCTTGATCCAGATCTTTGATGATTTTGCCCTCCTTCATAACAATTAGGCGATTACCATACTTGAGGGCATCCTCCATGTGGTGAGTAATCATGAGACCGGTCAAGTGCTCCCGCTCCATAATTTCATCGGTCAGCTCCATCAAAGATTGGCTGGTCTTGGGATCCAGAGCCGCTGTATGTTCATCCAAGAGCAGCAAATCAGGCCGTTTGACAGTGGCCATAAGGAGGCTGAGGGCCTGACGCTGACCGCCTGAGAGGAAGCCTGTTGGCGTATCTAGGTGTTTGTCCAAGCCATTACCAATCTGAGCAATCAGCTTTTGAAAATCATCTCGAAAAGCCTGAATTTTACGAGGAACCAGCCCCCGACTTTCGCCACGATACTTGGCAATGAGGAGATTTTCCGCTACGGTCATCCGAGGGGCTGTCCCCATCTTGGGATCTTGGAAGACCCGAGCCAGATACTTGGCCCGTTTTTGAGCAGGCAGATGGGTCACGTCGTCACCCAAGATATGGATAGAACCCGAGGTCAATATGAGGGTCCCAGCAATTACATTAAAGAGAGTGGATTTCCCAGCACCATTACCGCCTAGGATGGTGATGAAGTCGTGCTCGTAAATGTCCAGACTGACACTATCCAAAATGGTCTTGTCGGCATCATAACCATTGCTGACGGTGACGGTGGCATTTTTTAATTCTACAATTTTTGTCATCGTGATAACCTAACCCCCTTGAAGAATTTTTCCTTGAATCTAGGCACAATCAGGAAGATTGCCAGAATCAGAGCACTGAAGAGTTTGAGGTAGTTGGTATTGAAACCAAGGGCCACTACTGCCCAAATCAGAATTTGGTAGAGAACCGAGCCAATCATAATGGCGATAAACCGCTCCAGCATGGTCAAATTGGCAAACATGACCTCACCGATGATGATGCTGGCCAGACCGATAACGATAACGCCAATCCCTTTGGAAACGTCGGCATAACCGTCCTGTTGGCTGACCAGGGCACCGGACAAGGCAATGATCCCATTAGAAACCACCAGGCCCATCAGCTCCATATTATCGGTATTGATGCCAAAACTGCGGGCCATTTCCCGATTGTCCCCTGTGGCAATATAGGCCTGACCCAGGCGGGTATTGAGGAAGAAGATAATCAAAAGAATAACCAAAACGACGACAATGGTCCCTAAAATCAGGAGGTTGAGCTCCTTGCTAAAGGGCAGAAAATCCTGCAGGAGCCTGCGATTCAGGAGGCCCAGGTTGGAACGCCCCATGACCATGAGCATGATTGAGTTACAAGAGGTCATGACCAGAATCCCAGCCAAAATGGTGGGAATCTTTCCTCGAGTATAAAGGAGACCAGTTGCGAAACCAGCCAGACAGCCAGCCCCGACCGAAGCCAGGGTAGCCAAGAGAGGATTGACCCCCTGGGTAATCAGGGTAACGGCTACCGCTCCGCCCAGAGGGAAGCTCCCTTCTGTTGTCATATCGGGGAAATCCAGAATTCTAAAGGTCAGGTAAATCCCAATCCCCAAAATAGCCCATAAGAGGCCCTGTGAAATTGTTGAAACCATAAAATTTTTCTCCTCGGAAGAAATTGTATTGTCGGTCAATAATAGCGACCAACAGAAACTAGTAAGTGAGCTAGGGAGTGGGACAAAAATCGTGATTTCGGAGAAATCGATTTTGTTGTCCCACCCCCGCACAGTTGATTAGGATGGCCGCTATCACTTGCTTAGCAAGGGATAAGGACTTCCAATCAACCACTGCGTCAAACTGTTTGATGTTGATAAAGTAACGAGGTCGAGACCTTATCTCTGCCTCCTAGTTGAACAAGCATTTGAATGCTTAGAGAAACTGCTCAATGAACAGAACACGTCTACACTTCTGTGAAAATAGAGTAAGCTTCCTAGGTGTTTCATCATCTTCGTCCGCTTCCCTAAGATCTTTGAAGTGCTTAACGCCCTTGCGACTCGTAGATAAAGCAGTCGATGATACTGCTTTATCGAAATTAGCCAGGGACATAGAAAGCTAAGATAATAGCTTTCGTAGTCACTCTAAATGATGATGATAGAGTGACTTTGTCCGTGGTATCTTGTTTATTTAATCACCAGTCCAGATTTTTTGGCATCCTTGAGGGTTGAATCTGGAATTGTTACATCCAATTGTTTGGCTACCTTGAGGTTGACGGCTGGACTGCCAGTATCGACTACCTTAACGGGAATATTGGCTACCTTTTTGCCCTTAAGAATCTGCACAGCAATCTTGCCGGTTTCCACGCCCAGTTGACGTTGACTCTGATAGACCGAAGCTAGGCCCCCTTCCTTGAGCATGGTATCGACACTTGGATAAATCGGCAACTTATTACTATTGGCAATGGAAACAACCGTCGTGAAGGCCGAAGCAATGGTGTTGTCCTGAGGAATCCAGAGGGCATCGACTTCCTTGCTGATGACATTCATGGTCGTGGTGATTTCATTAGTCGATGGGACAGCGTAAGTCTTGACCTTGAGGCCGGCCTTTTGGGCCGCCTGGCTGAAATTTTTGACCTGGGAAACCGAATTGTCCTCGCTACTAGCATAGAGGATACCGACCGTTTTGGTCTGTGGAGTCACGGCTTGAATCAATTTAACCGCATCGGCAATCGGTACCTGATTAGAGGTCCCCGTGACATTGCCCGTCGGATGTTTGAGATTGGTGACCAGCTTGGCTCCAATCGGGTCGCTAATAGCCCCCATGACAACTGGTGTATCCTTGCTGGCATTGGCCAGACCCTGGGCTGCCGGAGTGGCAATCCCGATTAGGACATCATTGTGGCCGTCAGCCAACTGCTTACTCATGGTCGCAATCTTGGATTGGTCACCTTCGGCATTGAGGAATTGAATCTTAACTCGGTCGCCAGAGTAGCCTTCCTTAGCCAGTTCATCCTTAATCCCTACATAGATTTCATCCAGAGCCTCGTGGGTGACATATTGCAGCACCCCAACCTTAACCGTGCGGTTGCCTTGGCTCTTTTGACCCAAGTGCCACTCATCCCGAATCACACAGGCCAGGGTAAAGATAATTAAGAGGGACAAAACTGCCCACAAACGCTTATTTTTCATAGAGTTCCTCCGTTAAATAACCAAGTTTAGGATAAAATCAGCCAGTTCTCAAAACTATAATTTAATGAAAGAGGGAATTATTCATCACTTGGCATAGTCACCATTTGTCGCTTGACACCTGCAGAGAGGGCAAATCATCCAGAAAGTTGGGCTGAATTTTGGAAAAATAAAAGCCCTCACACTCCTTAAGGAATGTGAGGGCGTAGTCCACGCGGTGCCACCTCAATTGAAGAGTCCAACTTTAGAAGCCTCTTCATCTCTTCGTCTAACAACGACTAGCAGGATAGGGTGTGCTAAACCCGAGGACTATGTGTTATCCTCAAATCTCTCACTCATCAGTTATACCAACGAGCCACTTGTAACAGCCCAATGTTCAGAAGTCCTAACTGCTTGTTCACAATAACCACAAGCTCCCTGAAAGCTCTGACAACTTACTTTTCTGTTTAATATTATTATACATGTTTTGCAAGGGCTGTCAAGATGAATTTTCAGAAAATTTAGCGATTATCATTTTGGCGTTAATTCTCAAAGTAAGTTCCAGTTAGGTGGCCAGATGGGACAAGCCACAAGGCCTCAAGTTAACTAGCCTGCTGAATTTAATAGGCAGAGGTCAGGCAAAGAAGACTTGCTGTTTGTAGCACATCTTAGTCTGCCTTCACCCTAATCCGACTTGAGCCATCCGGTCCCTTGTCGATAAGGACCTGCTGCTGGATGGTGTCCTTCATTTCCTTGACGTGGCTGATGACACCGACTAGACGATTTTGACCAATTTGTTCCAGAACAGCAATAGCCTTGTCTAGGGTGTCCTCGTCCAAGGAACCGAAACCTTCATCAATAAAGAGGGTTTCAACCAAGGCCCCGTTGCTGGTATTTTGCACGACCTCCGACAGGGAGAGAGCAATGGCCAGGGAGGCGATAAAGGTCTCACCACCCGATAGCGAGGAGGCGGGCAACTCCTTATTATTGGCCCGGTCATAGATATTTATATCCAGACCCGACTGGCTATTGCCAGCCCCCTCTTTGCCAATCAAAAATTCAAACTGCCGATTGCTGAGGAGGCCTATGTAATGGTCGTTGGCATAGGTCAGAATCTCTTCCAAATAGGCCTGGATGACATAGGTTTCCAGCTTGAGCCGTTGACTTCCCGTCTCTGTTCCGCTAATGATATTTTTGAGCTGGGATAACTGGCGAAACTCTTCCAAATGGTGACCGGCCTGAGCCAGAAGCTGCTCAATCTCTGTCACCAAGTGCTCAACCTGATCCAGCTGGTGCTGGCTGAGAGCCAACTGGCTAGCCGCCTGATTAAGAGCCAATTCCGCTGCTTCTTTTTTCTGGGCAAGGGCTTGCAGGTCTGGTTTTTCCTGGTCAGCCAGAAGCTGATTGAGCTGGGCCAGACTGGCCTCCACTTGCTCGCGATTTTGCTGGTACTTGGTCAGCCAGGTCTGCAGAGTCACTTGCTGACCATCTGTTAGCTCAGCCAACCAAGCCTCAAGTTGGGAAAAGTCATGGGTCAAGGCGGCTGGGTCTGCTAGTCTAGCCTCAAGGTCTTGGCTCAGGCTATCCAAATCGGCTTGAATGGTCTGCAAACTTTCCTTTTGACTAGACAGACCTCCTTCTAGGCCAGACAAGACCTCCTTTTGGTTAGCTACTTGCTTTTGACAGCTGTCAAATTTCTGGCGGAAGGCCTGGTAGGCTTCCCTTCTCTGGGCAATTTCTGCCTCATAATAATCTGGAGTCTGTAAGTCTGGATGGGCTTGGAGGAGCTGTTTTCGGCTCCGCTCTAGGGTTTTAATCTGGCCAGATAAACTTGCCCTTCCCTCTTGAACCTTTTGTTGGGCTTGGTTCAAATTGGCCAGATTCTGAGCCAGCTCTTCTAATTGCTGGTCCTGCTTAGCCTTCCTATCAAAGAGAGCCTGGTAGCTTTGCTTAAGTTGGTCCTTTAATTTTTGACCAAGTTCTTGGCTATAGGTTTCCTCCCAGATAAAGTCAGGAAGGTAGGCAGAAATCTTTTCCTGCAAGGTTTGATAATTTGCCTCTAAGGCCTGAGATTGTTCCTGAACAAATCTCTTATTATCAATCAACTGACTGCTTAATTGGCTGACCTCAAGCTGCTGGGCTTGCAGAGCTTCCTGCTTCTGGGCCAGCTCTGCTTCCAAATTTTCTACCCTTTGAGAGAGATTGGCTAAAGCTCCTTCATCAACCGCTCCAGCTTGACTACCTGGATGATCCAGCGAGCCACAGACTGGACAGGGGCTGCTGTCCTCTAATTCATCCTGGAGCTTGGCTACCATCAATTTGAGCTGATCCCGCTTGCTAGCCTTAAGCCAATCCTGCAGAACAGCCAGGTCCGCTTCTAACTGGACTTGACTTCCCAGGCTCGTCGTTCTTCGCTCAGCGAGCTTCTGCCCTGCTTCCTGTAAATCAACCTGCTTTTCTAGACCAGTCGCCAAGTCACCAGCTATCAGCCCTTGGACCTCCTCTTTGACTGACCTTAAGGTAAAGAGGTCCTGGTCAGAAATCAGACTAGCCTGTAAATTGGCCTGGGCCTGCTGGACCTGCTGCTCTTGCTGAGCCAGGTCTTTCTGGTCCTTTTCTAATTTAGTCAGAGAGGCTTGGGCGGACTGCAGTTCGCTCTGCTCTTTAGCCAGAGTCTGTGCACTATTTAGAGCCAGACGCAAAGTCTCAATCTCAGCCTGACTGGCCTCAACCTGGGCCTGTTGTCCCTGCAAGCGGGATAATTGCTCTTCCAGCGGTTTTAGTTTTCTTTGACCTGCTGTCAAGTCTGCCTGCAAGCTGGCTATAGAATTTTCCAACTCACGACCAGTAGCCTGCTTGCTTTTTTCTTCCTTGACCAAATCAGCCAAACTAGCTGCAAAATTAAGCTGGGCCAGCTTGGCTTGCTTCTTTTGATAAGCCTCAGCCTGGTCCAAAATTTCAGTTTGGTAGCGGGCCTCTTGAACCTGGCGGTCTTGAAATTGGCTGGCCAGTTTTTGCGCCACTTGATAGGTCTGGTCTGCCTGCTTAGCCTCCTTTTGAGCCCGAGCCTTTTGCTTTTCTGCCTCTTCCAATTCACTCTGATAATGTTTAAGGCGGGTCTGGGCCAAGCTCAAGCCTTGGTCGCCACTTGCTTCAGCAAATGCTTCCCTTTCTTGAATGGTCCAAATTTGGCTGGCAAAATGGGCATCTAAAGCCGTTTGAAACTGGCTCTGCTCCTGTTTAGCCTGGGACCATTTTTGAACCAGATCTTCCTCAAATTTGGCAAAGACCTGAGTCGCAAAAATCTGTCGCAGAATCGGAAGTTTCTCGCTGGTGGGCGACTTGAGGAACTGACTGAACTGGTACTGGGGCAAAAGAATAATCTGCTTGAACTGCTCACTAGTCAGCCCCAGAAGGTCAACGACCGCTTGGTTGGTCTCCTTGGACTTGCCTGCTAACTTATCAAGCTCCAAACCACCGACAGCATCTACGACCGCCAGACTGGCCTTGCTGGTTCCGATTCCCTTACCGCGATCCAGGCCCTTGCGCGGTTTTAAATCTAGCTCCCGCTCAAGACGATAGAGCTGGTTATGGTGCTGGAAATAGAAAACTACCTTAGTCCTAGGGTCCGTAAGCCCTGCGAAGGTTGACCGCAATTCATTGACAGGCCTATCGCTGGAGGTCTTATCATAAAGAGCATAGGTCATGGCATCGAAAATGCTGGACTTACCTGCCCCCGTCCGACCACTAATCAGAAAAAGATGATTATCTTCCAGACCAGAAAAATCTAGAACTTCCTGACGATAGGGGCCAAAATTTGTCATTTCAATCCGGATAGGTTTCATCAGGCTTCACCTCTTCCTAATAGCTCCTGAACTAGGGATTTTTGATAGGCCGAGAGCTGATCTCCTCCTGTCATTTCAGCAAAGAAGGTGGCAATCAGCTGGTCTTCCGCCAATTTTGATTTGGTCGGATTAAAACCAGCCCAACTTGGCTTTCTTCTAGCCCTAGTTTCCTTGATTCGCAAATCAATGATTTCCTCTCCATAAATCTCTTCCAACTGAGCCCGGACATTGATACCCTCCAAGTCTTTCCGGTCCTCCACCAAGATGTCAAAGGCAAAACGAGCTTTTTTCCTCGGGTATTTTTCATAAAAATCCTTCTGCAACAAATCCTGGTAAGAGGCCTCCAGAACCAAGAAATCCTTGTAGGGCTTGAGTGGGTGGAAGGTCTTGCGGACGCCTGCAACCGAAATCTCAACCAAATAGGCCCCCTTGATGTCCTGACGCTTGGCCTCATCCTTGTTGAAAATCAGGGGACTGCCGCTATAGACGATCCTTTCCGTCGGCGAAGCAAAGCGGGTGTGAATGTGGCCCAGAGCTACATAGTCAAAATCGGCAAAGAGGTCGCTGGTCAACGTTGCCAGCCCTCCAACGGTCCGGATCGTTTCTGACAGCATCTGCTCCCGCAAGCCACTATCATCCGCTCCCTTGCTGACCGCAAAGTGACTAACCAAAACCTGCTTTTTAGCAGGATTAAAGAGCTTTTTCATATCAGCGATAATCCTGCTGATGGCTTGATCCATGGTCGAAATGTCGGAATCTTGATAATAAATTCTGGCATCAATGGGATCGATAAAGGGCAGGAGAAAAATCTGTACCTCCTCCAACTCGATAGGCTGGAAACTGTCTGCTAGTTTAGAAACCAGATGAAAACCCTGGCGTTTAAAAAATTCCTGACCGAACTCCAGACGTTTGGCCGAATCATGATTGCCGGTGATGGCATAGACAGAAATCCCCGCCTCGAAGAGCAAGCGGTTGAGGGTCTGGTTGAAAAGACTGACTGCTTCAACCGGTGGTAGCCCCCGATCATAGAGGTCACCCGCAATAATAACCCCATCGACAGCCTCCTTCTTAGCCAGGTCGATGATTTGCTCCAAAACATGGGCCTGGTCCTCCAAGAGAGAGATGCCATTATTATTGAGCTGACGGCCAATGTGCCAATCAGCGGTGTGTAGTAGTTTCATAACTGTACTCCAATTTTTTACTAATACCCATCAAACTTCAATATCTGATTTTTTGCTATCTTACTCTTTCATTTTCAAAATAGCATCGATTTTAAAGATTCCATATCGTTAAACTTATTATAGCAAATCGTTGGAAGTTTTTAAACTAACAAGTATATTTTTATGATCTTTTGTAAAAGGCGGGAAGCAATAAAATTACTTTAGCTTGGAAGGTATTCGGTTAAACAATCTTGGGGGCTGATTGAGAAAAACAGGTCAACTGTACGGGACAGGACTGCCCTACCATCTGTCTGTATGATTATCATGGTTCGCAGTGAGCGCCATCCTATCGCTTCGTCACTATCTTCCTAGATCTGGGTGTTGCCTGTGCGGGGATAATCGTAACCGACTAAAGTCGAAACGACTATCGACCTTTCTGTGCTATAATAAGGGAAGCAATTTCAAGAAAAGATGAGGAAATCAACACCATGTCATTTGATGGCTTTTTCTTACATTACTTAACTCAGGAGCTTCGCCAACAGATTCTTTACGGTCGCATTCAGAAGGTCAATCAGCCCTTTGAAAGGGAACTGGTCCTGACCATCCGCAATAATCGCCAGAACTACAAGCTCCTCCTATCTGCCCACCCTGTCTTTGGTCGAGTTCAGGTGACCAAGGCCGAGTTTCAAAATCCGCAAAATCCCAACACCTACACCATGATTATGCGAAAATACTTGCAGGGGGCTGTCATCGAAGACCTGCAACAAATAGAGAATGACCGGATTCTTGAGCTGACCATTTCCAATAAAAACGAAATTGGCGACCAGATTAAGGTCACCCTCATGGTCGAAATCATGGGCAAGCACAGTAATATCATTCTCCTGGACAAGGCGGAGGGCAAGATTATCGAGTCCATCAAGCATGTGGGCTTCTCGCAAAACAGCTATCGGACCATTTTGCCGGGCTCGACCTATGTCGCCCCACCCAAGACCGACGCCCTCAATCCCTTTGAAGCTCAGGAAGGTCGTCTCTTTGAAATCCTGCAAACGCAAGACCTCAGTCCCAAAAGCCTGCAAAAACTCTTTCAAGGTTTGGGACGGGATACCGCTCAAGAGTTAGCTAGCTATCTACAAGCAGATAGGCTCAAGAACTTCCGAGCCTTCTTCAATCAGCCCTGCCAGCCCAGTTTAACACAAAAGAGTTTTGCCCCTGTCGCCTTTAGTGACAGTCAAAAATACTTTGACTTTGCCAGCCTGTCCGAGCTTATGGACTACTTCTATCAGGACAAGGCCGAGCAAGACCGCGTGGCCCAACAGGCCAGCGACCTCATTCACCGTGTCCAAAATGACCTAGAAAAAAATAAAAAGAAGCTGGTCAAGCAGGAAAAAGAACTGGCGGCGACTGAAAAGGCTGAAAGCTTCCGCCAGAAGGGTGAACTCCTGACCACCTATCTCAATCTGGTTCCCAACAATAAGGACCAGGTCCAACTGGACAATTACTACACGGGTGAAAAACTGACCATTGCCCTAGACGTCAGCCTCAGCCCCAGCCAGAATGCCCAGAAATATTTCAAAAAATACCAGAAATTAAAGGAAGCTGTCAAGCACCTCAAGGGCTTGATTGAGGAGACCAAGCAGACCATTTCTTACTTGGAGTCGGTCGAAACCGCCCTCTCGCAGGCCTCCCTGGATGAGATTGCGGAAATCCGGGAAGAGCTGGTCGAAACTGGCTTTATCCGGCGTCGCAAGCAGGATAAACGTCAGAAACGCAAGAAACCTGAGCAATATCTGGCTAGCGATGGCAAGACCATCATCATGGTTGGCCGCAACAATCTGCAAAATGAGGAGCTGACCTTCAAGATGGCCAAAAAAGGGGAACTCTGGTTTCACGCTAAGGACATTCCTGGCAGTCATGTCATCATCAAGGACAACCTAGAACCTTCCGACCAAGTCAAGACCGATGCCGCCGAACTGGCCGCCTACTATTCCAAGGCTAGACTCTCCAATCTGGTCCAGGTCGATATGATTGATAATAAAAAGCTCCACAAACCCAGCGGGGCCAAGCCTGGCTTCGTTACCTACACCGGCCAGAAGACCCTGCGGGTGACCCCATATGAAGAGAAGATACAGGCTATGAAGATTAAATAAGCAGATACCGACTGGCCGAGGGGTTGAATTCGAAAAAAGCTGGAAGCGGATGAGTTAACCACCTGAAGTTAGTCACCCGAGAGCTAGACTAAAATTGGCTAGTCATGAGGGTTGGCACTCAAAAATAAGCTCGAACCGGCTGGTTAGCTACCAACACTCAAAAAATGAAGCGGAACCAATTGACCTCGGTGACAGTTCCCGAGAAGTAAGGCAAATGCCGACTGACTATCGGACGATTTCACAAAATAAATAAGCCCTGGCTCCTCGAACTCATATAGAGCCAAATTAAAACTAAGGAGTACACTCGTTATTAGAGCTTCTTGAACCGCTATCCCATTTCTCCAGACTTCTCTACCACCAGAAAAGCAAATTATGACAAACTACCAAACCATTATTTTTGACCTAGACGGAACCCTGACGGATTCGCAAACAGGTATTATCAACAGCCTGGCCTATGCCTTCAAGCAAATGGGCCTGCCCCTGCCAGTCCAAAGCCAGCTGAAAAAATTCATCGGTCCACCCTTGAGCCAATCCTTCCAAGATTTTTGTGGTCTGAATGATATCGAGACCCAAAAGACTATCAGCTACTACCGCCAGTATTTTGCGGATAAGGGTTGGAAGGAAAATCAGCTCTTACCGGGAGCTAGAGAGTTGCTGGCCAAGCTCAAGCAAGCTGGCAAGACCCTCTTGGTTGCCTCTTCTAAGCCTGAGGTTTTCGTCAAGCAAATCCTTGACCACTTTGAAATTGACTCCTACTTCACCGTCATTGCCGGTGCCAGTTTGGACGATAGTCGCAGTCAGAAATCTGCTGTCATCGCTCACGCCCTTAAAACCGCCAAGATTGAGGAACTCAAAGGTTGTGTCATGGTCGGTGACCGCCAGCACGACGTTGAAGGAGCTAAAGTCCAAGGCCTGCCTACGATCGGCCTCCTCCTAGGTTTTGGCAGTCGCCAAGAGCTAGAAGAATGTGGCGCAATAGCCATCGCCGAAAACTTTCAAGACTTGGAAAAAATTCTTCTAAATTAGAAATTAGCATTAATCCCTAAGCCGTGTGACTTGACTGTCATACGGCTTTCTGGTGATTTTGGACCATCACTTGACCTTTGGGGAGGTCACCAAGTCTCAGAATAATTCGCTGGAGCACTATGATTGATATCCTAATCAAATCATCTCACCCAAAATTTGCATTTCCCACCAATTAAGACTAGAATAAAAGCAAAAATAGGAGGTATCCACATGAAATACGCAACTAAGAAAGATTTCGACCAGGCCAACGCTTTTGGCCTAGGTGACAGCAATGAGGCTTATGCCCAATTCTTCATCGGCCAATCGGCCAATCCTACCTCAAAAATCTAGGAGCGACTTCTGATGGTCAGCTGGCCTTCCACAATGTTACTTTTGAACCTGCTTGTCGCAACAACTGGCATGTCCACAAAGCAACTAAGGGCGGTGGGCAGGTCCTCATCTGTACCGCCGGTGAAGGCTGGTACCAGGAAGAAGGCAAGGATCCTGTCGAACTCAAGGAAGGTTCTTTGGTTATCATTCCGGCCAATGTTAAGCACTGGCATGGAGCCAAGGCTGACTCTTGGTTCAGCCACATTGCCATCGGTGTTCCTGGCGAAAATACGGAAAATGTCTGGCTGGAAGAAGTTTCAGACAGCGACTACCAAGCCCTCAGCCAATTTGAAAAATAAAGGAGATTGCTATGACCATTAAACAAACTGCTGGGCGTGATCGTTTGGGAAATTTCGCTCCCGACTTTGCCCACTTCAATGATGACATCCTCTTTGGTGAAAACTGGAATATCGAGGCCATCGACCTCAAGACCCGTTGTCTCCTGACTGTGACAACCCTGATTGCCTCTGGCATCACCGACTCATCCTTATCTTTCCATCTGCAAAATGCCAAAAATAACGGGGTGACCAAAGACGAAATTGCTGCAACTATCACCCACATCGCCTTCTATGCAGGTTGGCCTAAAGCTTGGGCAGCCTTCAATTTGGCCAAGGATGTCTGGACAGACTAGCCTAATAAGTTTGACCAAAAGTTCTCGAAAAAATTCCCTCAAGAAAGCTCCAATTCTGATGTAATAGGGTTTTATAAACATAAGCCAAAAGGGCCTCGCTGGAAAAGTTCAGCGAGGCCCTTTTATTTATGTCCATTTGCCCAATCATGAGGGAGAATTTCTTCTCAGGGGCAAGCTCATTTCCCCTGTGACAGGGCTAGGAGATTACCGATATTGCAGGCCGTTCTTTCCAGATTCTGGTAGGCAGAGGCCAGGGTATTTTCCAAACTATCAACCTTGGAAATAATGGGAAAAGCTGCGACAATATTTTCAACCGGAAAATCAGGCAAGTCCTCCCTAAGGCTACCGCAAACAGCGATGACTGGAATACCAGCCGGTGTCCGTCTAGCCACACCAATCGGTGCCTTGCCAGCCAGAGACTGCCTGTCCATGCGACCTTCGCCGACAAGCACCAGATTGGCCTCCTTAACTTTCTGGTCAAAATCTAGCAGATCCAAAATGGCATCAATGCCGGAAACCAACTGACCACCCGCAAAGGTCACCAGTCCTGCTCCCATGCCTCCACCGGCACCAGCACCAGCCAGCTCAAAAACTGTCGGATTTACCAACTGATAAAAGGACTCCATAGCCCGGTCAACTTGAGCAAAGTCAGCTTCTGCCAAGCCCTTCTGAGCCGCAAAGACATAGGTAGCTCCTTGAGGGCCACACAAGGGATTAGTCACATCCGTAATAATGGTAAGCTCAAGTTTCTTAACTTGTTCAGGCACCTGGCTATCAGAAAATCTTGCAACCTTACCCAGATTGCAACCAAGTGGCTCTAACTTCTGGTTAGCTTCATCAAAAAACTCATAACCAAGACCCGCTGCCATCCCCAAGCCACCATCATTTGAGGCTGAACCACCAACGCCAATCATAACACGCTTAAAGCCAGTTGCAGCCAGATGGGCCAAAAGCTGACCCAGACCGAAAGTGGAAACGCTCAAGGGGTCCCGTTGGTCAAGAGGAATTTTAGCCAGACCAACCAACTCAGCCATCTCAACCAGTGCCAAATCATCCTTAACTGCATAGGCCAGCTGACAAGGCTGACCAAAGGGGCCAGAAACCTCTAAGTGCTGATAGCACATTCCAAGACTAGCCACCAGAGCAGCAACCGTCCCTTCTCCTCCATCCCCAAGAGGCAGGGAGACCAACTGACAGTCCAGTTGGCTCTTTTCAAAACCACGCGCCAAAGCTTCTGCCACTTCTTGGGCTGATAAGCTCTCCTTAAACGAATCCGGTGCCAGTAAAATCCGCATGCCATCACCTTCCAACACATTTTCTCACCTCCATTATAGCGTAAACCGAGTGGAAAAAGAAAGTGAAATTTTGTCTCCGCCAAAGCCAATCCAACCCAAGCTTATTCAGCACAAGTCGAAATTTCGTGATAGTAAAAAAGCCACTGACTACAATAAATGAGCTAGTGGCTTAGATACACAGTTTAGCTATCTGATTCAGTCCTTCTTAACTGGAACGAATTTCCAGGCTTGGGATTTACTTCCGTTACGCACATAGAGTTGAACATTAGTCCTTGGCTTCGCAATTCCTCCAGCAACATCCAACACTTTATCCTTATGCTTAGATATGATCTCAAAAAATCCTTTGACTGCACTCGCTTTAATAATCCATTGTTGACTTTCTGAGCCGTTAGGAGTAATAGTTGAGATATTATTTCCATTAAAGGCACCATTTCCATTGTCGTCAACCATTTTTCCAGAATATTTATGAGTGATAGAATAATAGCCATTATTGAGATATTTAACAGTAAAAATTTCTTTTGAGTTAGCTAAGTTAGGATATATTTGAATGTTAGCTCCATCCTTTTGAGATTCATTTTCTACATCTAAGGCCAAGTTTTCATCTAGTGCTGAAACAATATGATAGTCCCCATCCTCAATTGTTTGCTTAGCATCACTATCTACAGCAATAAACATAAATTTCTGTGATGCGGTTCTATTAGGACTATACATTTGTAGGTTATTGTTGTTAGCAATAATTCCATTAGAAACGTCTAATGCCAATCCTCCATTTTGGGAAATAATTTCGTAAGTATTATTCCCATCACTTTGCTTAATAATCCACTGCTGTGCACTTACTCCTGTATAGTCCCAAGTTTGAACATTGGTTTTATTATCCCTTGAACCTTTAGAAACATCTAGCGCTTTACCAGTAGCTTTGAAAATTAATTTATAGTACCCATTTCCTAAATATCCAACAGAAAAGATTTGAGAATCTTTTTCAGTATTTTGATAAAGCTGGACGTTAGTACCATTCTTAGAGCTACCATTTTCTACATCTACTCCATATTTAGGATTAGCGGCAAGTACAATATGATAATCACCATCCGAAATTGTTTTATCAGTTTGAGCAGCTAGAATACCAACATTATAACGTTTAACATCTGTCGTCGTCGCCAAATCCTTAAAATGAATATAACCTGTGAAAGCACTCTTATGAGCTACCCGTCTGTGATAATTATGGGTATAGCCATAATTATATTCCTCAATTTCAACGTTATCACCCATGACATTTGAAATCCAAGCAACATGTCCATAGGAACCATCATCTAGCCATCCAACAGAACCAATGGCAGGATTGTTGTCAACACGATAACCTTCCCGTCGTGCCCGATAGCCCCATTGGCCACCATTACCATAAGCTCCAGGAATAGTGAAACCATTGACCGATTGCAAACGCCAAGCAGTAAACGAGGTGCATTCACGATTGTAAAGTCTCCACGGATCAATCACACTATCGGGAGCTGCATTTTTAAGGTAAGCTGGATAGTCATCGCCTCTCGCAGCTGATACTGTATTAGCTGTCTTCCTTTCTGCGACAGTAGCTACCGAAGTCCTCTTGACCGTCGAATTTTCGTCATCTTGACTTACCTTTTGTCCCACTCCTGGTTTTACAGAGACAGCTTGCTTAGGGCCAGCTTTGGATTCGCTTTGACCATCTTCATTGGCTGTTTCTGAAACCTTCTCTGAATTAACTTCTTCTTGCCGAACATTTTCTTCACTCGGGCTAGCTTGATTACTTGGACTCTGTGCTTGTTCTGGGCTTTCAGCCTGGTCACTAGAGTTTTGTGCTTGCTCCTGATTTTCAGAGCTAGTCTGAGCATTCACGTCCTCCTGACTTGTTTGTACATCGCTAACCTCGCTTGCCTCCTGTTTAGTAACCAATCCGACTTTGTCTGATAAGTTTGTACCTGCCGTCTGCTGATCAGCTTGCACATAGCCCGACGACAAAGCCAGTGCTCCTACCGTTACCGTTGCAAGACCAGCCAAGTAAGCCTGCTTCCTGAGTTCATGCTTACGCATTTTCATTTTGTTTCGTGTCATAAGAAACCTCCAAATAAATAATTTTATGAAAAGAAAGTTGAACTTCTTTACATCTATTTATTCGTAAAAAAAATCCACTAAAATGAACCGCACCCCAAAATTTGGACAAAGAATCTAATGATTGGGGTGCTTTTCTTATGAAATTAAGTTATGAGGATAAAGTTCAGATTTATACCTTAAGACAATCAGGGCAATCAATTCGTCAGTTATCTCAGCAGTATCAGGTAAATCCATCCATTATCAAATACCTAGTGAGACTCATTGATTGCCATGGTTTTGATGCTCTGACCAAAGGTCAAAAGAGCAACTATTCCCTGGAGCAGAAACAAGAAATGATAAATCAGGTCCTCGTGGATGGCCGAAGTCAAGGTGAGGTGGCTGTTGAATACGCCTTACCGAGTCGCTCCTTACTCACTAATTGGATAGCACAATACAAGAAAAACGGGTATACTATTCTTGAGAAAGCAAGAGGGAGACCTGTTAAGATGGGGCGTAAACCAAAGAAGAAACTGGAAGAAATGACGGAGTTAGAACGTCTCCAATATGAAAATGACTACCTTAGAGCGGAGGTGGCTGTGCTAAAAAAGTTGAGAGAGTACCGCTTGAGGGACGAAGCAAGGCTCAGAGAGCAACAGAAATTATTCA
>NZ_JMLC01000014.1 GCF_000686605.1 Streptococcus sobrinus DSM 20742 = ATCC 33478
TCAGTGGGTTTATCTGGGATTTCAACCGTTGTCATCTTAGGCGGCTCTGGCGCTACCGGAGGTGTTGGTTGTTTGGGCTCAGTGGGTTTATCTGGAACTTCAACAACAATTTTAGTTGGCGGCGTTGGCGGTGTTGGAGCTGTCGGTTGTTTGGGCTCTTCTCCCGGTTTCTTAGGATAGCCAACAGTGGAGTTGATCGCAAACCAGTAGATAGTTGGAGCTCCAACGGCATTAGCACCCTTAGCGGTGAAGACCAAATGACCATTAGTCATCTGCATACCGGCACCACCGTAATAGAGGTAAGGTGATTCTTCATCATCCCAACCACGTAGGTTAGGAGTTGACTCACCGTTGAAGACAGCACCGTGTTCAATGTATTGGTTGTCAGCGTTTGAAGTTGCTTCATGCGTATTGGCATCGTAGCTAACGCTGGAGTTTGGAATAGCAATGTAGCGGTTGTCGCCGATATTAACAAACTCTTGGTGTTCCACATTTTGGAATTTCTTCTTCGGTGTGAAGGTAATCATGCCTGTTTCAGCATCAACGGTGTAGCTACCGATAACATCATCCTTTTGAACACCATTATCATCGTAACCATAGTCTTGGTTACCGATTGAGTGAGCATTGGCACTACCAGAAGCATTAACGGTTTTATCGTCAGTTGTTGCTTCCCCAGTAAGGTTTTCAACTTGACTGCCGTCAACAGCATAGCTTTGAGTAACAATCTTGAGAGGGTTGTCAGCTGAAATATTAACCGTCTTACCACCGAAGTCAGCATAACCAGACTTGGTTTGTACTTCACCGTTTTGGATGTCTGGGTGACTGCCATCTGCATAAGGATTCCAGGTACCACGAACGACATTACCCTCAGTATCGCGGGCTTCAACTGTCAAGGCACGTGGGGTATCTTCACTTGATACGTAAGCCGCACCCGTCCAGTGGTTAAGGGAGTTGAGGGCCACAATAGCCTTACGTTGGGTCAGGTCATATTTTTGGCCATTCTTATCGTAGAATTCAACATCAACGGAAACCTTAACGGCCTTGTTTTCGTCGTCAGTCGACGCACCAACTGTCAAAGTAACAGTTGGGTCATTGCTAACCTTAGCAATACCTTTTTGGTTGTAAGATGGCAATTCATCAATGGTATAACGGTAGATAACACGAGTGATATCTTGTGGAACACCTTCGACCATCATCTTAGATTCGGTCAAACCATCATAGGTAACGGTAAACTTATCACCTTGTTTAACTTCCAACCATTCGTTATCCTTGTTGCCATAAGGGCTTTCAGAAACGACATCGCCTTCTTTAATTTCATTAGAGCGATATTGGTTAACGGCACTAGTCCCGATACGCTGTTGCGCTTCAGGAGTCAGATAAGAATTGATGCCTTCGATGGTGTGAGTCGCATTTTTTTCACGTTCAAAGACCAACTCCTGAGTTGCCTGAGCTTCTGTAAGATTGTGGTCAGCCAGAAATTTGTCGTAAGCATCCTTAGCGTTTTGCCATTGTTCGTGCTTAGTGTTGTACTCAGCCAATTTGCGTTCATATTCTGCACGCGCTTGGTTGTAAGCTTCTTTTTCTTGGTTGTACTTAGCTTCATTTTCAGCATTGGTTTTATCCGCTGCCTCTTTTTCAGCCTGTTTGTTATCATGCTCAGTCTTAGCCTTTTCATAGGCAGCCTTGTCAACTTCGTACTTAGCCAAGTCTTTGTCGTATTGAGCCTTGGCAGCATCGTAAGCGGCCTTTTCTTGGTCGTACTTGTCTTGAGCTTCCTTGTTGGCCTTGTCAGCGGCTGCTTTTTCAGCTAGCTTACTGTCATAGTTAGACTTGTCAGCTTCGTATTTGGCTTTTTCTTCCTTGTACTTAGCCAAGTCTTGGTCATATTTTGCCTTAGCGGCATCATAAGCGGCCTTTTCTTGGTCGTACTTGGCTTGCGCTTCTTGGTTAGCCTTTTCGGCAGCTGCTTTTTCAGCTAACTTCTTGTCGTAGTTAGCCTTGTCAGCTTCATATTTGGCCTTGTCTTCCTTGTACTTAGCCAAGTCTTGGTCATATTTTGCCTTAGCGGCATCATAAGCGGCCTTTTCTTGGTCGTACTTGGCTTGAGCTTCCTTATTGGCCCTGTCCGCTGCCTCTTTTTCAGCTTTCTTACTGTCGTAAGTTGCTTTTTCAGCATCATACTTAGCCTTATCTGCCTTGTATTGTTCCAAAGCCTTGTCGTAGTCAGCCTTAGCCTTGTTGTAGTCAGCCATTTGTGCTTGGTACTGAGCTTTAGCTTCAGCATTTTGCTTATCGGCTGCTGCTTTTTCAGCTACTTTACTGTCGTAGTTAGCCTTATCAGCATCGTATTTTTTCTTATCTTCATTGTATTGAGCAAGGGCAGCATCATAGTCTGCTTTGGCAGCATTGTAGGTTGCCATTTCTTGTTTATACTTGAGTTTAGCAGCGGCATTCGCCTTGTCTGCTGCCTCTTTCTCAGCCAGGCTAGTTTCGTACTGAACCTTTTGTTGGTCGTAAGTTGCTTTAGCAACATTGTACTTAGCCAATGCTTGATCGTATTCAGCCTTGTCTTGGTTGTACTGAATCATAGCCGCATCGTAGACCCCCTTAGCTGCCGCATTTTGCTTATCAGCTTCAGCCTTGTCTGCTACAGCCTTATCATAGGCAGCCTTGTCTTGATTGTACTGGGCTTGAGCCTTTTCGTAATCAGATTGTTGCGCCTTGTAGTTATCAACGGTCTTGTTGATTTCTTGGGCTTGGGCCTTGTTGTCTTCATCAGCTGCTTGGACAGAAGGCTGGGTCTTGGTTTCATCTGCTGATGATTCAAGTCCAGCTTGATTTGCATTAGCCTTTGCTGTTTCTAATTCAGGTGAGGTTACTTCTTTAGTTGTTGTAGTGGTATCACCCTCAGTCTTTTGGCTAATCACCTTGGTTTGTGGGCCTTCTTGACTGGCTGCTACTTCACTGGCAGCATTGCCAGAATCAGCAGCTGATTGGTTGGTTTGTTCGTCAGCAAGAACTGTAGACGATGACAAAGCAAAGGCTGCAGTTCCCAGCAAAACGGATGCCGCTCCATAGCTGTATTTGCGGATGGAGAAGCGCTGAGATCTTTTTTCCATGTTAATCATTCCTCCCAAAGAATTTGTATCTCAAGTATTTAATTTATTGAAACTATTAAATACTAATTAGTATTATAACAAAAAAATTACAAATACCCAAATTATTTTGCTGTTCAAATTATCTTTTGGAAAAGTTTATGTTGGCAAAAGTCCGTCATGTTGGGATTCTCAGCTATTCTTTTGCTTAAAAAATTCTTTTTTAAAATCAATAATTCTATATTTTTTGATTGTTTTCTGAAAATTTTCATACTCCTCGTGTATCTCTTTGAAAATTTCCAGAACTACTTCTGGGACTTTTGGAAAAGTAAAAAAAACCCTAGAAGCTTGTTCATAAAAACAATTTCTAGAGCTTATTAGTCAATTTGTGATTATCGCACTTCTGCTGCGACTTTTTCGGTCAGAGACTTGGTGATTTTTTCCATATACTTAGCGACTTCTTCGTCAGTCAAGTTATCGTCCGGATTTTGGAAGGTCAGGCTATAAGCCATTGACTTCTTACCATGAACGATATTATGACCAGCATAGACATCGAAGAGTTTGATGCTGGTCAGGCGTTTGACACCAGCTTCTTGAATAGCATCCAAGACAGCTTGGTGGCTGACTGCCTGGTCAACTAAAAGGGCGATGTCACGAGATACGGCTGGGAACTTAGTGATTTCCACAAAGGCTTGAGCCGGTTGCAAGTTGGCTTGAAGGGCCGTTAAATTAATCTCAGCCACATAGGTTTCTGGAATACCGTAGTCCTTGGCTACCTCTGGATGAACCTGACCGACAAAACCGATGGTTTGACCAGCCAAAACCAGACTAGCTGTCCGTCCAGGATGCAGGGCAGCCAAAGATTTATCAGGAACATAGTCAACGACCAGATCCAACTTATCAAAGAGGGCTTCCAAGATTCCCTTAACATGGAAGAAATCGACTGGTTGAGCTGCCGTTTGGAAATCTTTGTCACTGACTAGACCAGTCATGGCCAGAGCAAAGGTATCCTGCTCATTTGGCAGGTCTTCCTTGGGATTACCCTTTTGTTCAAAGACTTTCCCAATCTCATAGATAGCGATATCTTTATTCTTGCGGGCAACATTGTAGGCGATGGTGTCCAACATGCCAGCCACTACGTTTTGCCTGAGGGCAGAGCGTTCGATGGACATAGGCCACATGAGTTCAGTCACATTGGTCGGATTTTGGGCGAATTGGACGGCTTTTTCAGGTGTGGTCAGGGCGTAAGAAATAATTTCTGACAGACCTGCTCCTTCAGCCAGGGTCCGTACCTTGCGACGCAGGTTTTGGCTGGCTGTTAACTCGCCAGCAGTTCCTGCTGCTTCTGGCAGAGTGGTTGGTAATTTTTCGTAACCATAAATCCGAGCGATTTCTTCCACCAAGTCAGCCTGAATGGAAATATCCCAACGACGGCGAGGTACGGTAACGGTGAAATGCTCCTGGTCACCAGTTACTGGAAATTCCAGCTTGTCAAAGACATTTTGAATGTCGGCCATGGTCAAGTTGGTACCCAAACGCACGTTGACATAGTTGAGGCTGGTTGAAACTTGGGCAGGTTCCGTTGGTAGGCTACCTGCTTGGACCTGACCGGCTAGGGTTTGTCCCCCAGCGATTTCTTCCAGCATAGCTGCCGCAAAGTCCAGGGCTTGGCCAACTGTGTCATAGTTAACGCCCTTTTCAAAACGAGAAGAACTTTCAGAACGCAGGTTGAGACGAGAGCTGGTTTTGCGAACAGATTGGCCATCAAAGACAGCAGCTTCCAGAACGACTGTTTTACTATCGACATCAATTTCTGTTGACTGGCCACCCATAACTCCAGCTAGGGCAACAGCCTGGTCAGCAACGCTGATGACCAAATCGTCAGTTATCAGTTCACGTTCTTCACCATCTAGAGTTACCAGTTTTTCACCAGCCTTGGCCTGGCGAGCGACGATGGTCTTGTCGGCAAACTTGGCATAGTCGAAGGCGTGCATGGGTTGTCCGAAATAAAGGAGGACATAGTTGGTCACGTCAACGACATTATTGATAGGACGAATGCCGGCATTCATGAGCAGGTTTTGCAACCATTGGGGACTTGGAGTCACGGTCACATTTTCAACCAGGCGGGCCTTGTAGGTCAGGGCCTTGTCAGACTCGATGGCGACAGTCAATTTATCCGCTGCCTTGCTGTCGATTTCATGGACTTGCTTTTCAGGCAGGTGAACCTTTTTCCCATAGATAGCTGCTACTTCGTAGGCTACCCCACGCATAGACAGGGCATCAGCACGGTTGGGGGTAATCGCCAATTCGACAATCTCATCATCCAAATTCAAGTAGGGGAATACCGATTGACCAGGCACAGCATCCTTTGGCAGTATTTGAATACCATCTGAGAATTCCTTAGGCACAACCGATTCAGAAATTCCTAATTCTTGCAGAGAGCAAATCATGCCCAGCGATTCCATGCCCCAGATTTTCCCTTTTTTAATCTTATAGTTGTCGGCAATCCGAGCACCTGGTAGGGCCACGATAACCTTGATACCGGCCTTGATATTTGGAGCTCCACAGACGATTTGACGAGGATTGTCATCACCAGTATCAACCTGACAGAGGTGGAGATGGGTTTCCGGGACATCCTCGCAAGTCAGGACCTCTCCGACAACAATTTTTGACAGGCCCTCAGCTGGTGTCTCCACACCTTCGACTTCAATCCCTGTCGTTGACATTTTTTCCGCGAGCTCGGCTGTGGTGACATCCACATCAACCAGCTCTTTTAACCATTTGTATGATACAAGCATAATTTCTTAGCACCTGGGTGGGCCTAGGGCCTGTCCCTTGGTGCTTCCTTCCTATTTGATAGTCTTTTCTCTTTGAAAATTTCAGGATGAAACGGACAAAGCAGCTCCATCTGAGATTTCCAAGAGTCTTATTGCAATTTTTTCTTCAATAGCCAATCCACGTCGACCTTATCCTCAGAGACGGGAAAGGCATGTTGGCTGAACTTCTCAAAGTCATACTTGGCATAAAACTTCTGGGCCTTATAATTCTTCTCCCAGACTCCCAACCAAGCCCAGTCAGCACCGGACTTTTGTGCTTGGTCCAGAGCATATTCAAAGAGGGTCTTGCCAATGCCTTGACCTTGAAATTCCTGGAGGACATAGAGCCTTTGGATTTCATAGGCGGCATCCAGCTCGTTTTCGGTTCGGGCGGAACTCCAATTGGTCTTGAGAAAACCAGCTGGCTGGCCATCAACTTCCGCTAAAATATGTAATGATTGAGGATTGGCCAACTCTTGCCCTAAAACCTCTAAGGAATAAACCTGGTCAAAATAGTCAGCCAGTTGCTGGGGACTATTATCATGGGCAAAGGTCTGACCAAAGGTCTCAATGGCCAATTTCTGCAGGACTGGCAGATCAATCGGTTCTATCTCTCTAAGTTTGAGGGTCATAGGCACCCCCTAGGCTGCTTTATTTGAATTGGGCTGAGAAGCGGACATCCCCTTGGTAGAAGCCACGAATGTCATTGATACCGTAACGCAGCATGGCGATCCGTTCTTGACCAAGACCAAAGGCAAAGCCTGAATATTTCTCGGAATCAACGCCAGACATTTCGAGGACGCTTGGGTGAACCATACCGGCACCAAGGATTTCAATCCAACCAGTCTTCTTGCAGACGTTACAGCCGTCACCGCCACACTTGAAGCAAGAGACGTCGACCTCAACTGATGGCTCGGTGAATGGGAAATAGGATGGACGCAGGCGAATCTTACGATCTGCCCCGAACATCTTCTGGCTAATCATTTGCAGTGTTCCCTTGAGGTCCCCCATGGAAATATTTTCCCCGACAACCAGACCTTCGATTTGGTGGAACTGGTGAGAGTGGGTGGCATCGTCAGTATCCCGACGGAAAACACGTCCAGGGGAAATCATCTTGAGCGGTCCCTTAGAAAAGTCATGCTGGTCCAGCGTTCTGGCTTGGACCGGACTAGTGTGGGTCCTGAGCAGGATTTCATCGGTAATGTAGAAGGTATCCTGCATATCTCTAGCTGGGTGGTTCTTAGGCAGGTTCATCCGTTCAAAATTATAGTAGTCACTTTCAACTTCGTAACCGTCAACCACCTGGAAGCCCATGCCTAGGAAGATGTCTTCAATCTCTTCCGAAGTTTGGCTGAGGATATGGCGATTCCCCAATTTAACCTGACGACCAGGCAGGGTAACATCCAGACTTTCGGATTCCAGCTGGGCTTGAATCTTAGCCGCCTGAACAATCTTTGCCTGTTCCTCAAAATCCTTGGTCAGGATGTCGCGAACCTCATTGACCTGCTTACCGATAACTGGTCGCATGTCATTGGACAAGTCCTTCAATCCCTTGAGGAGCTCTGTCAGTGAGCCCTTTTTTCCCAAGACAGCAACCCGCAAATCCTGGAGTTCCTTGCTGTGGTCACCGGTCATTTCCTTCAATTTAGCCTGAGTTGAGGCCTTCAACTCTTCTAATTGCTTCTGTAAATCCATCTTTTGATGTCCTTTCTTCCTTCATTAAGGTCTTACTCTTCTCGCTTTTAAACAAGAAAAAACCGCCTACCAAAACTCCATCATGCGGAGCGTTGACACGCGGTACCATCCGTTTTTATCTAGCAGGCTAGACCTTAATTGACTAAGTCCTTAATATGAGTGAATTCACAGGGCTTTCCTTGAGTGAACTTCCAGTCGACGATTCACATTCCCTTTTCAAGTATGACCAAGCTACTAGTCTCACAGACTCATTATTTAATTGCCTCTATTCTAACAAAAATTTGCAGGGCTGACAAGCTCAAAAAGGAACTTCACTTGACAGGCATAGGGGAGATGCCACCTAGCAATCAAATGAAGCTGCCTACTAACTATCCCATCTGATTAACTTCCTAGGATTTTTCAAGTCCTTAGGACTTGGGTGAGACCTGTCCCGAATAATAATCTAGGCTGATACCCTTTTGGACATTGGGAATGAAGACGTTGAATTCCAAACTGCCGTCGGAAGACTTAGCTTCCAAATGACTGCCAGAAGCAATCAGATTATCCTCTTGGTAAACCAAGGTTACCCGATAGCGGACGCGTTTGTTTTTGTCCAAGGCCTTACGAATCAGGGTTTCATAGTAGTTTTGACCAGTTGACTGGGAGCTGCTGGCCTCGTTGGCCCAGGCGGTCTGAACCGCCACATTGGCGGGATTGCTGGTAGAGGCATCAAAGCCCTTAAGACTACCAGCTAGGGCATAAGCAATCAGATGGCCCCGGTCGACTGCGTGGTCGTAAGCTCCTGAGAGGTTGGTCTTTTGATGCCAACCAGCTGGGGTCCAGTCGGTCGAGCCATTGCCAGTCTCCTGACGATTGCGGTACTGGCGGGTAGATTTAGCCAGCAGGGCATTGGCCTGACTAGGAACCGTCTGCCCTTGGATCAGCTTGGTTTGATTGTTAACATAGGGGTTGCTGGCTACCTTGGCATCCAAATCGGTCTTGTTGTTATTGAGAATGTAGGCTCCTGCTCCATTCCAGTCCATCTGTTCCGGAAGCTGATTTTTGACTTCCTGGGTCATAACGCTGTCAGCAAGTGTCTGAGTTGGAGCCTCCTGGCTTGAACTTGAGCGCCTTCTTCCTTGATTTTGTCCAGTCAACTGTTGGGCAACATGCTTGATAGGATTCTGATTAGAAATCTTGTCGTTAGTGGCCACAAAGCCCAGTAACAGAACCAATACCAGTCCGATTAGGGACAAAAGGGCCTTTTGCTCTCGCTTCATGCTTGATTTTGATTTTTTCACCATAATGTTCTCTCTCGAAAAATCCCGATCAGCCTGTTTGCCTATCGGGATTTCAACTTATTTTCCTGTAAATTTATTAATAAGCTCTTGCCACTTATGGGGAGATAAGATAGCTAGAGGATTGTGCCCCTCTCCAAGGACAGCATAACCGACCATGAGGCCGATGGCAAGGAAAACGAGGCAAAGCAGGGCAACCAGTAGAATCAAAGCTAACTGATGTCTAACATAAGCCCAACCAGATTTTGCCATCAATCATTCACCCTTTCAATGTCTGCCCCCAGAGTGGCTAATTTTTCGTGGAATTTGTAATAGCCGCGGTCCAAGTGGATTAATTTCCCAACGGTCGTAGTTCCCTGAGCCACCATGCCAATCAGAATCAGGGCTGCACTAGCGCGTAGGTCCGTTGACATAACTTGAGCCCCTTGGAGTTCCAGACCACCGTGAATAATAGCCGTGTCTCTCATGATTTCTGAATTCAGTCCCATCCGCCGCATTTCTTCCAAGTGTTGGAAACGGTTCTCAAAGACTGTTTCAATCATGGTAGATTCACCCCCAACGACAGCCATAAGAGCCGTGAATTGGGCCTGCATATCCGTTGGAAAGCCTGGATGAGGCAGAGTTTTGACAGTCACCGGTTTTAATTTGCTGACGTCGGACTTGACCCGAATTCCTTCAGCTTCTTCGGTCACTTCTACGCCCATTTCCAAAAGTTTAGAAATCAATGGACGGTTGTGTTCCCAGACAGCAGACTTAACCAAAACATCACCTGAGGTCATGGCCGCAGCTACCATAAAGGTTCCTGCTTCAATCCGGTCTTGAACCACATCATGTTCAGCCCCGTGCAAGTGATCAACACCCTTGATTATCAAAGTTTCTGTTCCAGCTCCACGGACACTAGCTCCCATCTTATTAAGGAGGATAGCTAGGTCAACGATTTCTGGTTCTCGAGCTGCATTTTCGATCACAGTTGTTCCTTGGGCAAGGGTTGCTGCCATCATCAGATTTTGCGTAGCCCCGACAGAAGGGAAGTCCATATAAATATTGGTCCCTTTGAGTCGTTCAGCAGTTGCTGTGATGTCCCCACCCGATTGGCTAATTTTAGCCCCCATAGCCTCCAAACCTTTGAGGTGGAGGTCGATAGGCCGGCTACCAATGGTACAGCCACCAGGCATAGAAACCTTGGCATGACCGTTGCGAGCTAGGATTGGACCAAGGACAACAATGGATGCCCGCATCTGGCTGACATATTCATAGGGTGCTTCATCTAAAAGCTGCCCCGTCGCATCCACTGTAACTTGATTTTGGTCCTGGTCAAAGTCAACTTGAACATTAAGCCCGCGAACCACATTATTCATGGTGAAAACATCCGATAAAATTGGGACATTGTTGAGAATTGTCTTCCCTTGAGAAGGCAGAATAGTTGCTGCCAAAAGAGGGAGAACGGCATTCTTTGCCCCTTCAATCGTTACGGTACCTTTCAAGCGTGTTTTGCCACCCTTGACAATAATTCTATCCATTCTTATATTCTCCATTTTTCCAAGCTTCTTCCTATTATATCACAAGATTAGAAAAAAGCTGACTCAGTGAACCGTGGTAAAAATTGTTACGGCCAGATTGATCAGAGTCAAAAAGAATGAACTGACCAGATAACCTAGTCCAATAGACAGAAAACTAACAAAAAGATTGACCTGTCTGAGGTTGTCGGGATTCAGTCGAAGAATCTTTTCCCAGTTGACCAAACGGGTCAACATCTGGTAACTCATAAGGATAAAAAAGAGATGACAAAGGATTGTGATAAATGATTGTGCAACTTCCATAGGACTATTTTAGCATGACTAGAGAGGAAAACTCAAACCAAAGGTAGTCAAACTCCAAAAGTTAAAGGGGAAAACTAAGTTCATAAAGTTCGATAACCATAGCCTTCCACCAGCAGAGCAAATCAAGATTTGGAGAATTTTTGTTTGCAATGACTGCCAACAAAAAGTTGCCCTTGTCTCTTTAGATGCTGACTCCTACATTGCTTATTCTTTTTTGATTTTCATTGAGTATATTAATCGGACCACTGCTACCGTCACCTAGAGAGTCACTTCGTAATGCCCGTTCTTCACCTCTATTTTCCTCGGCTTTGGACGATTAAAAAATCGATCCCAGCTAGAATCGATTTTTTGCTTATTTGTTACCAACGCTGATGCGGTTGATGGCCCGACGCAGGGCAACTTGAGCACGGCGAACTTCATCAACTTGATGGCTCGCTTCTGCTTCTTGCAACTTGCGTTCGGCTCTTTGCTTAGCCCGTTCTGCCCGTGAAATATCAATATCACGGGAGCGTTCGGCCGAGTCCGCTACAATCGTTACGGTATTGTCCTTAATTTCAAGGATACCACCATTAACAGCAACCCAGTCCACGTGCTTGTCATCGTCAATCCGACGAATCTTCATTTCATGGACGGTCAAAGGAGCAATCGTATTGACATGGTTAGCCAAGATTCCCATTTCACCATCTGTAGTAGTTACGGAAATGTAAGTAGCATGGTGATCATAACGAACCCCATCAGGCGTTACAATTTGTACTGCCATATGTTCAGTCATAGCATCACCTCATTAAAAGCCCATTTGTTTAGCTTTTTCAACAACATCCTCGATTGGACCGACGCTACGGAAGGCATCTTCTGGTAGGTCATCATACTTACCTTCAAGGATTTCCTTGAAGCCACGAACGGTTTCCGCAACTGGTACATAAGAACCAGGCTGACCGGTAAATTGTTCGGCCACGTTGAAATTTTGTGACAGGAAGAATTGAATCCGACGAGCACGGCCAACCAAGACCTTTTCGTCATCTGACAATTCATCCATACCCAAGATGGCAATGATGTCTTGCAATTCATTATAGCGTTGCAGGACACGTTGGACTTCTGTCGCTACTTGGTAGTGTTCCTCACCAACGATTTCCGGTGCCAGGGCACGAGAAGATGATGCCAGTGGGTCCACAGCTGGATAAATACCAATTTGGGTCAGTTTACGTTCCAAGTTGGTGGTTGAATCCAAGTGGGCGAAGGCTGTCGCTGGGGCAGGGTCAGTATAGTCATCGGCTGGCACGTAGATAGCTTGAATTGAGGTAACAGACCCCTTCTTAGTAGAGGTAATCCGTTCCTGCAATTGTCCCATTTCTGTTGCCAAGGTTGGTTGGTAACCAACGGCTGATGGCATCCGACCCAGCAGGGCAGATACTTCAGAACCAGCTTGGGTAAAGCGGAAGATATTGTCAATAAAGAGCAGCACATCTTGACCCTCAACATCACGGAAATATTCCGCAAGGGTCAAACCTGTCAGGGCAACCCGCATCCGAGCTCCAGGTGGTTCATTCATTTGACCAAAGACCATGGCGGTCTTTTCAATAACTCCGGATTCTTTCATTTCCCAATAAAGGTCATTACCTTCCCGGGTCCGTTCTCCAACACCAGTAAAGACGGAGATACCACCGTGTTCTTGGGCGATATTGTGGATCAATTCCTGAATCAGGACGGTCTTACCAACACCGGCACCGCCGAAGAGACCGACCTTACCACCTTTGAGGTAAGGCGCTAAAAGGTCGATAACCTTGATCCCCGTTTCCAAGATTTCTGATGAAGTAGACAGTTCATCAAAGCTAGGAGCCTTCTTATGAATAGGTTCACGCTCTGCATCTTCTGGGAATGGTTGTTCCAAGTCAATGGTATCACCAAGTACATTGAAGACACGGCCCAGAGTTTCTTTACCGACTGGTACGCTGATTGCACTACCAGTATCTAGAACCTCAAGTCCACGCGTAAGCCCATCAGTAGATTCCATAGCAATGGTACGTACAACACCGTCACCCAATTCTAGGGCAACTTCGAGCACGATTTTTTCTTTTTTATCGTTATCTTTATAAACGACCAATGCATTATTAATCTCAGGAAGCTTATCGCCAGTCGCAAACTTTACGTCAACGACAGGTCCAACAACCTGAGCAATTTTGCCTGAGCTCATGCTATTTTCCTTTCAAATTTGATACTAATTAAAATCCAAAAACTGACTTTTGATATTTTCTTAGCTAGTGCGGACGGAAGCAAACTCCTGGCAAGATACAGAGCCGTCAAGCACCACAAAGGAAAATAGGAAATCTGACGAAGGAGCTAACAGAGCTCCAAGGCAGATTTATCTTTTTCCACAGTGGTGTAGGCGAGTTCAATTACGGAGTTTCATTCCTATTTTTTGAGCCTAATGTCTCAAAAAATCCGTTATTAGTGACACTTTTGCTGTCACTAATAATTCCACTAGGGCAAAAATATCCGGTTTGTCTTACTTTCCCCGCAGACTACCTACAACAATTTTTTATAATATTGCTTCAGGTTTTGTTTTTAACTTAATATAATATGAATTCAACCATTATTCCAGGGCATTAGCACCGGCAACAATTTCGGTAATTTCTTGCGTAATTGCTGCTTGGCGGGCCCGATTGTATTGGATGGTCAAATCACTAATAAGATTTCTTGAGTTATCTGTTGCTGTCTGCATGGCTGTCATACCAGCTGCATGTTCAGCTGTTTTAGCATCGACAATGGCACCGTAAATCAAGCTTTCTGTGTATTGGGGCAGGAGTTGCTCCAAGATTGCTTCGCGATCAGGTTCCAATTCAAAGGCATTGGATGCCTCACCTTCTGATTCATTGGCGTCAAGGTCAACAATCGGCAACATCTGTTCGACCCGCACCTGGCTGGTCAAACTGTTGATGTGGTGATTATAGCAGACATAGAGTTCATCAAAGAGCTCTTCTTTATACATCTCAACCGACTGAGAGATGATTTGCGATACTTGGTCGAAGGTTGGTTGGTCTTCCAAGCCACGTAGCTCGAAAGCCAAATCAATTCCCCGTGATTTAAAGAAGTCAGATCCAGTCCCTCCAATGGAGATAATGGAATAATCTTGCTTATCACTGTGGTATTCCTCAATCAATTCCATGACGGACTTGAGGATTTTGGAATTGTAACCACCTACCAGACCCTTATCGGAGGTGATAACGATGTAGCCGGTCCGTTTAACAGGACGGGAGGCCAACATGGGATTATCAGAACCATTGGTCAACTCAGCATGAAGGAGGTCGGTTGTGATTTGCCGAATCTTTGAAGCATAGACTTGAAAGTCCTTGGCGGCTTGTTCAGATTTGGTCAATTTAGCGGCAGATACCATTTGCATGGCACTCGTAATCTTACTGGTTTTTTCAGTTGAACTAATTCTTGTTTTGATTTCACTTAGAGAACCTGCCATTGGTCAACCTCCTTATTCAAATGAAGATTGATCTTTAAATTCTTGAATCGCAGCATCCAAGACTGCTTCTTCAGGAAGATCCTTAGTGGTCTTGATGGTATCCAAGACATCGGTATGGTGAACGTCAAAGTAATCATACATAGCTTGTTCGAAGGCCAAGATGTCATTGACAGGAACACTATCCAAGAAGCCATGCGTCAAAGCATAAAGGATCAAGACTTGTTTTTCAACCGGAAGCGGTTGGTGAACCGGTTGCTTGAGGACTTCTACTGTCCGACGACCACGGTTCAACTTAGCCTGGGTGGCTTCATCAAGGTCGGAACCAAATTGAGTGAAGGCTTCCAATTCACGGTAAGAAGCCAGGTCCAAACGCAGGGTACCCGCAACCTTCTTCATGGCCTTGATTTGGGCAGAGCCCCCAACCCGTGATACGGATGAACCAGCATCAATGGCTGGACGAATACCAGAGTTGAAGAGGTTTTCTTGCAAGAAGATTTGTCCATCAGTGATGGAGATAACGTTGGTCGCAATGTAGGCCGAAATATCACCGGCTTGGGTTTCGATAAATGGAAGAGCTGTAATAGAACCACCACCCAATTCATCAGAAACCTTGGCTGAACGTTCTAAAAGACGGCTGTGCAGGTAGAAGACATCCCCTGGGTAGGCTTCACGTCCTGGTGGACGACGGAGCAAGAGGGAAAGTTCACGGTAGGCAACGGCTTGTTTTGATAGATCATCATAGACAATCAAAACATGTTTGCCGTTATACATGAATTCTTCTGCCATGGCAACACCGGCATAAGGAGCGATATAAACCAAAGGTGAAGGTTGCGAAGCTGAAGCTGTCACAACGATGGTATAATCAAGGGCACCGTATTTGCGTAGGGTCTCAACTTGAGTCCGAACGGTTGATTCCTTTTGACCGATAGCTACATAGATACAAATCATATCTTGATCCTTTTGGTTCAAGATAGCATCAATGGCAACCGAGGTCTTACCAGTTTGGCGGTCACCGATAACCAGTTCCCGTTGGCCACGACCGATTGGAACCAAGGCATCAATGGCCTTGAGTCCAGTTTGTAGGGGTTCAGAAACGCTCTTACGTTGCATGACACCTGGGGCAGGTGTTTCAACAGGGCGAGTTTTGTCTGTCTTAATATCACCAAGTCCATCAACTGGTTGACCAAGGGGGTTGACCACCCGACCAATCAACTCTGGACCAACTGGAACTTCCATGATTTTACCGGTACGTTTGACCGTATCACCTTCAGTGATTTCTGAGAAATCCCCAAGGATAATGATACCAACGTCATTGGACTCAAGGTTTTGAGCCATTCCGTAAGTACCGTTCTGGAATTCGAGCAACTCACCTGCCATGGCATTGTCCAAACCACGGGCCCGGGCGATACCATCACCAATGTAGGTTACTACTCCAGTTTCAGTGACGTCAAAATTTGGCTGGAAGTTTTCAATTTGCTTTTTAATTAAAGCACTAATTTCTTGAGCATTAATTGCCAAAAGTCACACCACTTTCTATTTAAGATTGTTTTTTAGTTGTTGTAATTGACTGCGAATACTTGTGTCAATAATCTTGTTGTTGCCCTGAAGGACGAAGCCTCCAATGATGGATTCATCCAAGTCTTCAACAAGGGTCTGGGCTGAAATTTCAAACTTTTGATTTCCCAGGGCCAAGATGCGTTCCTTCTGGCTTGGGCTTAGAGGAACAGCTGTCTTGACAGACAAGGGAAATTGACGGGTTTCTTGAACGAGCTTGTCCAGAACCGCTTGGAAGATGGGCTCAATCAAGCTTTCTCGCTCATTATAGAGAATGATGGCAAGGAAGTTCTTGACATAGGTTGAGGCCTCTTCTTGTAGGTAAGCAACCAATTTTGCCTTATCTCCTCGGCTCAAAGCCAAGCTAGATAAGTAAGAGCCCAAATCGGTCTCCTTAAAAATGGTTAGGCAAGATGAGAGTTCAGCTTGAATCTCAGACACAAGTCCCTTTTCTAGGGCAACCTGACGAAGGCTGTCAGCATATTGTTCAACAACTGCTTGTGTTTTACGATCCATTAGGCATCTCCTAATTGATCAAGATATTGGTCAATCAACTCGGACTGAGCTGACTTATCCAAATTCTTGGTCATAACTTTTTCAGCCAACAAGACAGTCAGGTCAGCAACATCACCCTTGACACTAGACAGGGCTTCCGCCTTATCTTGAGCAATGTCTTGGTTAGCTTTTTCTTTCAAGCGACTGACTTCATCACGGGTTTCCGCAAGAATCTTGGCCGATTGAACATTACCAGTCTCCTTAGCAGAATCGATGATTTTCGCTGCATCATCCTTGGCCGAATTCAACTGTTCTTGGCGTTTTTCTGCCAGCTCTTGCGCCTCTTTACGGGCATTTTCAGCGTCATAAATGTCTTGGTTAATCTTATTAGCTCTTTCCTCGAAGATTCCCGTAATTTGCGTCCAAGCAAACTTACGAATCAACCAGTAGAGGATAAGAACCGAACCAGTCGTGATAATAATATCGCCGATTGTTGTACTATTAAATAGTATAGACATGTTTTCTCCTCTCTTTCTCTATTCTTCTTCACTATTGACCTTATCACCAATATAGTTGGAACTCAGGATGATAAAGACATAGGCCTGGATGGCACCAATGAAGAGTGAAAAGGCTACCCAGAGCATATTGATAAAGAAGGCGACTATTCCTCCAAATGGGGAAAGGCCAGCTAATTTCAAAATCAATCCCGTTAGAACTTCACCAGAATAGATATTCCCAAAGAGCCGCAGGGCTAGGGAAGCAATATTAGTGAGCTGCTCCAGAATATTCATGGGTAACATAGCAGCGTATGGTTCTAGGAAACCTTTGAGGTAACCGCCGAAGCCCTTCTTACGAACACCTTCAACATGACAAACCAGAGCTACCAGTAAAGAAAGAGTGATGGTCACACCAAAATTAGAGGTTGGCGAGGTCCAAAAATTATATTTCTCGGTCTTAATGGCCGTCATCAGACCAATATTATTAGCCGTGAAGACAAAGGTAAAGATGACAAAGAGGAAAAGGCTATAGTTCTTGGCGTAGCGCCCGAGTGCGTCTGAAATGGTATCATTGACGAACTCATAGAGGTATTCCAAGACATTTTGCTTGCCCTTAGGTCTAATTGTCATTTTCCGGCTGGCCCAAAAAACGAAGAGAAAAACAATGAGGACTGTCAAAAGAGAGATGGCTAAAATGGTCAAATCAAATTCGATACCGAAAATGGATACGCTTGGATTAGTTTGTGTTTCCAATCCTTATCCCTCCTTCTTAGTTCACTATTCTATAAGTTAGCGACGACGAAACTTAGACCAAAGAGAACGAAGAAGGTCCCTTCAATAAAGGCAACCCCGATAAACATCAATGAACGAAGTTTGCTGAACATTTCTGGTTGGCGAGCTGATGCCTTGGCAATATTGGCTACCAAGATACCTTCACCAATTGATACACCCATAACGGCAAGGCCGAGTGCTAAAACAGTTAAATGCATAGTAAAAATACTCCTTTAAAATTTTTTACTCAATTATTTTAGTCCTATTCGGGTCGAAAGTCAATGATTTCACGTAATTGTAAAGGCTTACTCGACTGAGTTGATTCTTTATCAAATTATTCTTCAGTCATTATTCGGAATTTGCCCTTAGTCTTTTAAAATGCCATTAAAAAGTTGGCAAAGAAAAATGCAGGCAATAGCCTGCACCTTTATTTCTCGTCATCTCCCAATTCATCAACTTCGTGGGAGAATTTTTGAGCGATAGCTTCGAGGGCCAATTCCTCAGTATCCAAATCAAAGGCATCATCTGAAATCTCATCAGTATCGGCAAAGAAGTCCAGATGATTTTTAAGATTTTCTAGGGTGATTGGAGCATCACCACCGTATTCACCATCTAGGTTAATCATCATCCGTTCATCCGTCTGTGGCTCTATGACAATCTTGCTGGTTTTGATGTACTCGATTCGCTTGTCACCAATATGTTTGCCCCCCTGAATTAATTTGCGAACTAGGTTGGCAATATCGATCAGATTGGCTGTTTTGACAATGATTAGCGTGAAATTTCCATCATCCAACTTGGCATCAGGGGCAATGGTTTCAAAGCCCCCCACCGAATTAGTAATCGCCGCAAAAATCATTGAGGCATCACCTTCGAAAACTCCCTGGTCATGGATGATTTTAACTGGGGCCGTCTTAATTCTTGGCAGGAGCTCAACCCCCTTGACCAGATAGGCTAAATAGCCAATCATAGTCTTGAGTTGACTAGGGACGCTGTAGGTTAACTCGGTCAAAGTACCTGCAGCCGCAATATTGACAAAAAAGGTGTCGCCGTGAGCTCGACCAACATCTAAATGGATGAGCTGATTCTTACCAATAACCTTGGCCGCCTCAACTGGATTTCCACGGGGAATTTTGAGGGCTCGAGCTAGGTCGTTAGTCGTTCCTGTCGGAATCAGAGCCACCTTGGGTCTTTTTGCAAGAGGGGCCAAACCGTTGACCACTTCATTGATGGTACCATCACCACCAGCCGCAATCACCAGATTGAAGCCTGCCTTAGCTGCACGAGTGGCCTCGTTTTTTGCCGAGTCAGGCTCTGGCGTGGTCTGAAAGGCCGACGTTTCATAACCAAAACCTTCTAAAATGTCAAGAACCTGAGCAACATTCTTTTTCATGATTTCCTGACCTGAAGTTGGATTATAGATCAAGCGTGCACGTTTTCGTCTCATTGTCTCCTCCTATAGGTTGACCAACCATTCCTCATCGTGAATGGTTATCCCTAATTCCTGAGCCTTGGCCAATTTAGAACCAGCATCCGCTCCTGCAACTACAATATCGGTATTTTTAGATACCGAACCTGTGACCTTAGCCCCCAAATTTTCTAATTTTTCCTTAGCCTGACTGCGCTTGAGACTGACTAGTTTTCCTGTCAGAACGACCGTCATCCCCGACAGAGCAGCATCCTCAGCCACACGTTTGCCTAAGTAGTCAAAATTGAGGCCAGCTTCCTGCAATTCGGTCATGAGTTGCTTGGCTCCATCTGTCGCAAAATAATCCTGAAGCGATTGGGCAATAACGCCACCCAACCCCTCAATTTCGGCAATCGCCTCAAATTCAGCTGACATGAGATTATTGAGGGAGTTGAATTTTTCTAAGAGGAGCTTACTGGCCTTAGCACCGACATGTCGGATTCCCAAACCAAAGAGCAGCTTTTCAGCTGAATTTTCCTTGGAGACAGAAATCGCTTGGTAAAGCTTGTCAGCCGACTTTTCCTTGACCCCTTCTAGGGTCAGCAGGTCCTCAACTGTCAACTGGTAGAGGTCAGCCACATCCTCAACCAAGTCAGCTACATAGACCTTCTCAATCATGGAAGGTCCTAAACCGGTTATGTTCATGGCATCCCGACTCGCAAAATGAATCAGCTTTTCCTTGAGCTGGGCTGGGCAGCGAGGGTTGACACAACGCAGGGCAACTTCATCTTCATAATGGACCAGGTGACTCTGACAAGACGGACAGGTCTGAGGAATTTCCATCGGTACTTGGTCCTTGCGCTTGTCCATGACAACGTTGAGGACAGCCGGAATAATATCACCCGCCTTATAAACAACAACCGTATCATCTAAACGGATATCCTTGTCAGCAATATAATCGACATTATGGAGCGTGGCCCGACTGACTGTTGTTCCTGCCAGCTGAACTGGGGTCAAATTTGCCGTCGGTGTGACCACACCAGTCCGACCGACAGTCCAATCAACCGAAAGAATTTTGGCTTCTTTTTCTTCTGCTGGAAACTTGTAGGCAATAGCCCAGCGGGGAGCCTTGACGGTAAAGCCAAGTTCTTCTTGCATAGCCAGACTATTGACCTTGATGACAATGCCATCAATATCATAGGCTAGGCCATCACGGTCACTTTGGACTGCTTGGATAAAATCCCAAATCTCATCCATCGAGCTGGTGACAATCCTGCGCGGATTGACAACGAAGCCCAATTTTGCAAAGCCCTCTAAGACAGCTTCTTGGGTTGGAAAATCTGTTTCTCCGGCTTCTTGGTAGATGAAAGTGGCCAATTTCCGCTGGGCTACTACTGCTGTATCCAGCTGTCTCAGGGTTCCTGCCGCTGCATTGCGAGGATTGGCAAACTCAGCCTGACCTTCTTCCCGTCGCTTAGCATTGATAGCTTCAAAGGAAGTCCTTGGTAAATAAGCTTCTCCACGTACCGTAATGGTCTCGCCAGCAGGCAAGCTTAAAGGTATATCCTGAATCCGCTTGAGATTCTCGGTAATGTTTTCACCGACAGTTCCATCGCCACGAGTGGCCCCAATTTGCAACTGGCCATTGACATAGGTCAGGGAGATAGACAAGCCATCAATTTTCAACTCAGCCAAATAGGAGGCAGAGGGAAACTCTGTCTTGACCCGACGGTCAAAATCGTCTAGCTCCTCGCGCGAAAAAGCATCCTGCAAGGAAAAAAGCGGATACTCATGCCTATATTTTTCAAAACCTTCTAGAACCAGACCTCCGACCCGATGAGTTGGACTATCTGCCTGAATCAGGTCAGGGTGAGCCTGCTCCAAGTCTACCAATTCACGATAAAGCTTATCATACCGGGCATCTGAAACTGACGGATTATCCTCTGTATAATATTCTCGCGCATAGCGATTCAGCTGGGCGACCAGCTCTTTCATACGATTTTCCATAGTAGTTTTATTATATCAAAAATCTAGGAAAATAAGCGGCCCTATGAAGGGAAATTTTGGACAATCATGAGCCTAGCAAACAGGTAAGGGCTAGTCGGACTGTCAGGTCCTAAAAGTCACTAGACCGATATTTTGGATAACAAAAAAACCTTCCGCAGAAGGCTTTTGCAGCTATTTACTTAGATCAACTCGTTTAGCTAGAAGACTGATAATGTAGCCACCAATCAAGAGAGAAATTAGCTCCCCTAAAGCAGTTGTTGCCCAAGTCGCTAAGAAGGGAACATGAGTAACATAAGTCAATTCTCCAGCAATGGTAAACATGGTGAAGGCATAGAGCAGACTGAAAAATAAGAAGGCCTTGTTGTAGCCTAAAATCTTTTGTCCCATGTATTTTCGAAAAAGATAAACTCCCAGACTTGTGAAAATCAAGGTTTGGAGACTCCCGACAACTACATCGATTAAACCTAGGCTGCTGTTAAAGTTAGCCAATATACAGCCCAATGTCAATGCAATGATATATTTAGGTTTATAAAAGGCTAGAAAACCTAACATCTCCGACAGACGAAATTGAAGAACCCCATAGCTAATAGCATTGAAAGGAGGCATGGCTGTGAAGATGACATAAAGCGCAGTTACTAGTGCAATTTGCACCAAGTCACGAACGGTAAATTTCATGTGATGATTCTCCTTTAGCGGGGCGACCGCTTAAAATATGCTTGGTGAAAAGAGCTAAGCACCAAGGGCTGGAAACCAGTTGTTCTAGTATAGCATAAGTTATAAGAAAAAAGAAGGCGACTCAACTAAGCCAAGTCTCCTTCTCCTATTCCTGATCCAAATCTACCTTCTTAGCAACCTTCTTTTCCATGATAAAGTTATTGATTTTCAAATGATAATCATCATGGGTCCGCTTTAGGTGACCTTCTTCGCTGACAATATAAGACCCCTGATCCCGATAGTTTGAAAAAGGTGCAATTCCAAAAGTTGTGACTAGGATAAAGGTTACAAGAGTGGGAACAACAGCCAGAATAACGGTCTGCCACCAGGATAATTTCCCCAGCAAGAAAAAGAATAAACTAGGGCTGTAAATCAGTAAAATCAAACCGATGTGCATGATTTTAGTTTCCCAAGCTAAATTGTAAAAAGAGAGCACCCAGTTACCTGGAAAAATAAGGATTAAAGCACCTATCCACAAAACAATCAAAGAAATTTGCCAAAGTCTCATAAGAATTTTCTTTCTATTTTCATTTAGACTATTTACCTCTTATTCTAGCATATCCCACGCTTTTATGCTAAAGTATTTTTATGAAAAAAATTAAATCACTTATTATTTGGGCTTGGAATAATGAAGCCATGAAGTACCTCTTTTTTGGTGGATTAGCGACCATGGTCTATATGATTAGTCGTTTCACCATCTTTTCTCTGACTAACATGCCCTTGGTTGCAACTGTCTCAGCTAATGCAATCGCAATTATCTTTGCCTTTGTAACTAATGATATCTGGGTCTTTAATCAGGCTCGCCCTGGCTGGCCGGCTCGCTTTGTTAAGTTCGTCTCAGCCCGACTAGTTACCCTAGTGTTGGATTTTGGGATGACTTTTATCTTTGTCAAGACCTATCCCCATATTATCGGTCAATTCGTAGGTGATAATATTCATGTTGTCGATACTATCGTTGGGGCTATCAGTCAGGTTCTGATTATTCTGCTCAACTATATCTTCAGCAAACTCTTCGTCTTTGATAATAAGAAAACTGACTAGATGACATTAAAAAGACTGGCTTCTCTTGAATGAGAGGTCAGTCTTTTTATCACTAGATTGGCCGACAGAGCTTATCATCTTTCTACTCAGATTTATTGATATCTTCCTTCAATTCGTCCAAGTTAAACTTGGCAAAGAGATAGTTGCGGTCCTGAACTGGGAAGCGTTGATCCAACTGATCAACCGGACCGATTTCAACGGTACCATCAGTCATGACGAAATCCATAACATGTCCACCAAAGGAGAAATCATCGGAAATAAAATGAATGTGGTAGCCCGCTACGCTTACACCGTGGAACATTTCTGGAGTCCAAAAACCAACGATAGTTCCTGTGACATCTTCAGCCGTGTATTCAGGTTGGCGGTTAGCAACCTCCGCAAATTTTTCTCCGCTTTTTGCCTCGGGAATCATACGGACGTGCATGTGCTTGAAATGGCCCTTAATTTTAATGGAACGAAAGAGATTGGCCCCATCGTAGTAGGATTCAATTCTTTCTTCCAATTCTTTATCTGTTGTTTCGTAGCGCTGTTTAAAGACAACTTCTGCATGGTGGGGAACAACCGCTGCATAGGGAACCTTGGTATCTGGAGCCACTTCAACAACCTTGAGCTGGCCGTTCTTACTAGTCGTTTGATAGGCCTTCCCATCAAGAACTACCAATTCTCCATCAATAGAATCCAGCGTTCCAATCCCCAAATCACCGTGTTTCAATAATTCACCGATGGTTAAAGAGCCATCAAAGAGACCGGCAAAGAGGGCATTCAGAGTATTATACTGAAAAAGTTTAATGACATCAGCCATGTCTTTTCTATCCTTCTTTCTTTTGTGCTTGTCAACCGCCTGTTCTAGGCTTGAGCCTGAGCAAAACGTAGACAGGCCTTAATAGAATTCTTCTGGTAAGATGGTTTCAGCTAGAGCCGTATTGTCCTTGTAGTCAATTGGAATATCAATTAAAACAGGACCTTGGTCAGCATCTACCAGAGCTTGCTTGAGGGTCGCTTGGAAACTGTCCTTGCTATCCACGCGATAACCCTTGGCACCGAAACTCTCTGCATATTTTACAAAATCAACTGGGCCAAAGTCAATCCCTGAAGCACGGCCGTACTTTTTCTCTTCTTGGAATTTAACCATGTCGTACTTACCATCATTCCAAATGATATGAACAATGGGCAATTTGAGACGGACAGCTGTTTCCAACTCTTGGGCAGAGAAGAGGAAGCCACCATCACCAGAGATGGAGACAACCTTGGTATTTGGTCTGAGGAGAGCTGCGGAAATGGCCCAAGGCAGGGCTACTCCTAGTGTTTGCATCCCGTTTGAAAAGAGCAAATGACGAGCTTCATAGGACTTGAAGTAACGGGCCATCCAGATATAGTGACTACCCACATCGACAGTCACTGTCATATCATCAGTGACATTGTCCTGCAGTACTTCGATAACATCCAGAGGGTGGATAAGACCAGCTTGGGAATTAGTATCGAATTTGAGGTCACCAGCCATTTCTTTCTTCAGTTTTTTCAAATACTCAACAGAGCCAGTTGGCAATTGATAGCCTGAAATGGCAGGCAAAAGCAAATCAAGGGTTTCTTCAATATTACCAATCAATTCCCGTTCTGGTTGGAAATAGGTATCAATTTCAGCTGTGTCCGTATCAATGACGACAATCCGAGCAGAAATTTCTGCATTCCAGTTACGAGCTTCGTATTCGATGGGGTCATAACCAATGGCAATAACTAAGTCAGAGCGTTTGAGCAACATATCTCCTGGTTGGTTGCGGAAAAGGCCCACCCGGCCGAAGAAGGTTTCTTCTTCCAAGTCACGTGAGACAATTCCAGCCCCTTGGAAGGTTTCGACAACTGGTAATTTCACCGCTTCTAAGAGACGGCGGAGAGCTCCCGTTACGCGACTGCTGGAGGCACCATTCCCCAAAAGGAGAACGGGGAGGGCTGCATTGCGAATGGCTTGAGCCAAATAGTTAATGTCATCAACAGAAGCTGAACCCATCTTTGGGTCGGTCAGGGGCTTGATAGCCTTGACAGAGACTTGGCTATCGGTAACATCCTGCGGGATAGAAATGAAACTAGCTCCTGGCTTGCCCAGTTTGGCATAACGGTAGGCGTTGGCCAAGGATTCAGAAATGGTATCAGGTTCTTGAACTTCTGCCGCATACTTAGTAATAGGTGCCATCATGGCTACATTGTTCATAGACTGGTGAGCCCGTTTGAGGAGGTCAGACCGCTTAACTTGGCCGCCGATAGCTAGAACTGGATCGCCTTCATCAGTTGCTGTCACCAGACCTGTAGCCATGTTGGACACCCCTGGTCCTGAGGTAGCAATAACAACTCCTGGTTCACCTGTTATTCGGCCAACACCTTGAGCCATGAAGACTGCATTTTGTTCGTGGCGAGCCACAATCAACTCAGGTCCCTTGTCCTCGAGGGTATCAAAGACGCGGTCAATCTTGGCACCTGGAATCCCAAAAACGTACTTGACATCGTGGTTAATGAGACTATCAACGACTAGATCAGCCCCATAATTTTTTTCTTCAGACATATGTTTACCTAACTTTCTAACAATAAAAAGGAAGCTCTCGTGATATTGAAAATTTCACAAAGTTTCCTTTTGTTTTCTACATCATGTAAATCAATTATAGCACGTTTTTTCAACTTTTCTAGTCCCAAAGTTTGTGATTTTTTGAACATCGAAAATGACTAAATTGGAAGGAGGCCTTTCAGTCTCAAATCTTCTTTATTAGTTTAATCTTCCAAAAACTCAGCCATATTCATATCATCTGGAATCAATTCGAGGTAGTGCTGGGCGATTTGACGGGCCTGATCGCGATAGCCAAATTCTCTTAGAATATAGGCATAATCCTGGAGGAATTCTGGATTATCCTTAAGGTCCTCAGCGATAGCTTGGAAATGTTCCAGGGCCTCTTCTTCTCGGTCTAGGGCTTGATAGGCCTTGGCCAGGTTCCACTTGGTCAGGACACTGTCAATATCTTCTTGCTCCAGAGCCAGGACATCCGGGTAGCGCTCTTCTTCCAGATAGAGATTGGAGAGTCGCATGAGCACATCCTCAAGATCCTCAGCCAAATCCTTAGCTGATAGGAGATATTTCTCAGCTGTCCTGCTATCGTGATTTTCATAGGAAAGCTGAGAGGCCAAAAGCAGGAGCCGACTATCAAATTCATTCTTGGATAGGCCCTGTTGGGCTAGCTTGAGGGCCTCTTCAATCTTGTGCTCGGCATGCAGGGAGAGGGCGTAAACATATTCATAACCCTCAAAATCAGGATTCATGGTATCCAGCTGTTTGAAATAAAGATTGGCCTTTTGGTAATCTTCTTGGTCGTAGAGAATACTTGCCAACTCAAAGACAGTGGCGTCATCATATTCAATCTGAACAGCCTTTTCCAGAAATTCCACTGCGGCTTCAAATTTTCCTAGACCAGCATAGGCACGCCCAATCCGCTGATAGGTAGATATGCCTGTTGCTTCTAAAATTTCTCGATTGTCCAGCTGGGCATATTCTTTGATGGCTTGGTCATAATTAGCCAGTTGATAATCTAGTTCAGCTAGGCCAAAAAGAACCAAGGGTTCTTCGCTGATTTGCCAGGCTTCCAGTATCTTTTCGCGAGCCACATCGCTCAAGCCTTCCATATCGTAGAGGTCAGCCATGACCATCAGGGCGGAGAGATAATTCTCATCCTCGGAACTAATCCTGTCTAGATAGCCGAAGGCCTCCTCTAGCTGGCCGTCTTCGGCTGCAATCTGGGCCAGATTAATAGCTACTTCAGGATAAGAAGCTAATTCCTGCAGATAAATTTCCTTGGCTTGGGGTAAAAAGCCAATACTTTCTAAGTATTGGGCTAGGGACAAAAGAGTCTCGGCATCATCGTCTGCCAAGGCTTTCTTGAAATATCTATTAGCGTGATTCAAGTCTCCCTGATCTAGAGAGGCAATCATTTTTTCACTATTTAGCACGTTCCTGCTCACTTTCTTCATTATAAAGACCACTGAAATTGCGGTACCAGTCAAAGATTTCCTTGACAACAACCTTGAGGGCTGAATAGACAGGGATTCCCAAAAGCACTCCCCAGATACCAAAGACAGATCCAGATGCCAAGAGGATAAAAAGAATCATGATGGGATGGATGCTGAGCTTGGAACCCAAAACCAGAGGCGAAACGAAACGGCCTTCAATGGTCTGTTCAATTGCAAAAACAATCAAAACCTTGACCAGCATCAAAGGACCTTCAACCAGACCCAAGATAATGGCTGGCAACATAGCCAGAAAGCTCCCCAAATAGGGAATCAGATTCAGGCAACCTGCCAGAATTCCCAAGGCAACAGCATAGCGAAGGTCAATCAGACTGAACATGATGGAAAACATGATACCAACTACGATGGCCACCGTCACTTGCCCCTGCACATAGCCCTGCCACTGGGAATTGACATCGCTGATAATCCGAGATAAGGGCGTCCGCCATTTGACAGGGAAGGTCTTGAGAATGGAGCCTTTAAGTTTATCACTGTCCCGCAAGAGATAAAAGACGATAAAGGGCATCATGATGATGGCAATAGCCACTCTGGTGACAGCTGAAGCGAAATCACCCGCCCAGCTCACGATGTTCTTAGAAAAATTCTCGGCATAGCCAATAGCCTTACTACTGTAATTATTGACCCAGTCTTCAAGTTGAGGGCGAATAGCCTCAAAACGATTATCGGCAATAATCTGATTAACCTGTCTTTCGACTGATTTGATATAGTGGGGCAGGTTATTGATGAAGGACATGATTTGATCCTGCAACATTGGGAAAAAGCTGGAGCCCCCCCAAATTAGGAGGCCTGCAATAACCAGATAGACCAAACTGATAGCCGTGACCCGATTGATAGGCAGATGTTTTTCCACAAAATTAACAATCGGCTTGAGCAGATAATAAAGCAAGACCGAAATGACAATGGGCAGCATGATGACGGTCAAGAAACCTGCTAGAGCCGTGAAGATAAAGCCTATTCTAGTCAAAAGGTAGAGGGTCAGAAAGGTCAAAATCATAATGACCAAGGCAGAGACAAAGCGATTATCAACGACCCACTTATAAAACCAGCTCTCGTAAAATTTTTCGTTTTTCTTATCCATGATTTTCCTTATTTATCGTAAAATGTGACACTTTTTTCAACCAGCTGACCAGCTGAGTCGTAGGCAAACTTTGCTGAGAAGAAGGGACGGTCTTCCAAAATCCATTTAAAGATTTCATAGTCCCCTTCCCAGGTGGGCTTGGAGAGGACCTGGTCATAAGGAACCCATTCAAGAGTGCCTTCCCGCGACTCCTCATCAGAAATCAGTTCTCCCTCAAAATCTGTCACCTTAAAGACATAGGTGTACCAATCATGACCTGGCGTAAATTCAGGGAAGGTAATGATTCCCTTGAAATCCATGTCCTTGACGGTAAAATGGGTTTCCTCGAAAATCTCTCTCTTAGCACACTCATCTGGGCTTTCTCCTGCTTCCAACTTGCCTCCAACAGAAATCCACTTGCCCTCATGGACATCATTGGGTTTCTTGTTGCGGAGCATGAGCAGAAGTTCTTTTCCGTTATCAATGTAACAAATGGTTGCTAGCTTGGTCATAGAGCCTTCTTTCATTACTTGCGATAGTATATTTATTTTAACAAAAAAATGCTATAATTTCTCTATAGAAATAAGGCTTGATGGTGGTTTGCGTTCTATCAGGCAAACCAGTCAGCTAAAAAAGAAAGGCTCGCATGGAAGAAATCTATTTTGGTACCTATACAAAACGACAGTCCCAAGGGATTTACAAGGCAGATTTTGATAATGAGACCGGGCAGCTGTCTAATCTGCAGCTAGTGGTCAGCCAGCAAAATCCAACTTATCTGACTTTTAGCAGCGATGACTGTCTCTACAGTATCGCTAGTGATAAGAATCAAGGCGGAGCGGCTAGTTACACTCCTGATTTTCAGCCGCTCAACCAAATTCTTGAAGAAGGACCGGCTCCTTGCTATCTGGGCTCAGATGATAAGCGAGGCCTCCTTTTCTCTGCCAACTATCATACGGGCCAAGCCCTGATTTACAAACGTCAGGCTGATGGCCAGCTAGAGCTTGTTAATCGCATAGTCCACCAAGGCTCTGGGCCTCATGCCAACCAAAGTCATGCACGGATTCATTTTTCCGACATCAGTCCTGACCGTTACCTGATAACCTGTGATTTAGGGACAGACGAATTGACCAGCTATGCTATAAATGAGACTGGCCTGGTACAGCCTATTGATAATTATCAGTTTCCATCTGGGAGTGGCCCCCGCCATCTGACCTTCCACCCTATTTTCAAACATGCCTTTGTTGTCTGCGAATTGGATTCAACGGTTCATAATTTGATTTATCAAGGTTGTGGAAATTTTGAGGCTTACCAAACTATTACCACCCTGCCAGATGACTACAGCGGTTTTAACGCTCCTGCTGCTATTGAGGTCACTAGTGATGGCTGGTTCATCTATGTGTCCAATCGTGGCCACAATTCCATCGCCTGCTATCGCTTTATTCTGGATGGCTACATCCATTTGATTGATATTGTCCCCAGTCACGGTCAAACGCCAAGAGATATCTGCTTGACGGCTGACGAAAAGTATCTCTTGGTGGCTCATCAGGTTTCGGACAATGTGACCGTCTTCCAACGCCATCCAGAAACAGGCAGGTTGACTGAACTCAGCCATGATTTTCAAGTATCCGAATCTGTTTGCCTAGTCAATCGGCCAAAGTCTTAAGGGACTGCGGGCTATGAGATTGACCAAAATATGGGCAGCCATAGCAGGTCGTCTCCAAACGGCCAAAGTCTAGTTCATAATCAGTCCTAAGCAACCGCCCCACAATAGTTGACTAGGGCAAAACTTGACCACTAGCTCCAAGGCATTGGAACAATGAAGCAGGCAATGCACCATTAATTTTAAAAAAGGGATGATAACATGTTCAAACCCATTTTAGGGCTCAAGGCTTCTGCCGATCCTCAGCAATTAGCCAGTCGCCTCCGCTACAAACCAGAGGTTTTTGAATTTTACACCAGCCAAGATGACTTTTCGAAAGAGGGCCTCAAACGTCTCGCAGAGGCGATTCTGCAGGTTCAAGACCAGGCTACTAGGCGGATCATCCTCCATCAGCCCATGAAGTATCAGGGGGAATTTCTGGAGATGATTACACCCCAGGAGATTCTGCCCGAGACCTACTACTTCCTAGAGAAGTCAACCAACGATTTGTTGGAACTGGCTTTTGACCATGACTGTCAGGTGCTAATTCATGGTTCCTATGAGCTTAAAAATCCCCAGGTGCTGGCTTACTATAAAACTTTGGAGCAGGCTCGCCAGACTTCCTTTGAACGTTTGGATTATTTTAGCCAGCTGGGTGGTCAGCGTATTCTTTTTGAAAATGGGATTTCCCCCATATTTTTCTTTGGCGACCCCGATTATGACCAAGAAATTCTTAAGCGGGGCTACCGCCTGGCCTTTGACACCTCCCATGCTCTGATTAAGGCCCAAGGAAATAATCAGATCCTACTGGATTCGCTGGAAAGATTGAAAGCCAACATTCACTACTACCATTTGGTTGATAGTATGGGGATGACCCACGATAGCCTGACTCTGGGAGAAGGCATTACGGATTGGCCCCAAGTCTTGCAGCGACTCAACCCCAAGGCTTCTGCCATCTACGAAATTGTCGTCAAGGATGTCAATGATCCCAAGGAACAGCTGGCCAGCCATGAGTTTTTAAGCAAGCTAGTTTGATATTTAAAAGCTTTATGCTTTAATAAAAGAGTAAAAAGGCTCACGAGCCATAAAATAAAGGAGAGAGACCATGAATTCAAGTGAATTATTTAACCAAGTCAAGGAACTGATCGAGAAGAAAGACTTCTCGGCTGCTCAGAAATTTATCGACCAACACAAGGACGACCTGGGTGATTATCTTGATAAGGCCAAGGACCTCTTGGCTGGTGTCAAAGGTGCCGATGGTGTTCTGGATAAAGTTAAAGGACTGTTTGGTAAATAAAGAAATTTTGATGAGAGGTGGGTCCTGTTGGACCTGCTTTTTTAGCATGACATGACCTCTCCAGAACTATCAGTCGAAAGTTCTGAACTTCAAAATGTAATAGGTCCAATGTGACAAGATAATCTACTAGGGCGAAAAATTGTCGAAGCTACTCCTTTTGCCATTGGTACCCAATGAGTGATAAAAATTGCTTTTATAGATTTGCACTTTGATTTCACCCCATTCTTGGTCACTAGAAAACCTTGAGCTTGCGAGTCTTTTTTGGCAACAGCTCGTCATCACTTGTCCATTTGCTAGATGCCTCTACCTCCAAGAATCTAGCCTTTCATTTTCAAATTAAAAAGGGCGAGAAATTCTCAGCCCTTTAATTTTTACTGATGTATTTTTCAATGGAATAATCTTGAATATCTAATTGACCTCTTCGGCCAACTAGAAGGTTGACCAATTCCTTGGCAATCAGAGGACCTGTGGTTAGACCAGACGAGCCCAAGCCTGATGCTGCAAAGACACCTGTTAAGCCAGGGACTTGTCCATAAAAGGGAGAAAAGTCGCTAGTGTAGGCCCGAGTTCCCACTCGTTCCCGATACTGCTTGGCTTGAGCCAATATGGGCAGATAGGTCTGGGCCTCCTTTTCTAGTCCCTGCAAGGCCTGAGGGTCAGGTGTCAAATCATAACCCTGGTTATTTTCATGGCTGGCTCCAACAGAAATCTGCCCTTCCTTAAAAGGAATGATGTCCAGTTCGCCTTCTGGCATGACAACAGGCAGGGCCTCGGTCGCAAAATCTGTAAAGTAATAGTCTCGCAACTGCCCCTTCTGCGGGCGAACATCCACTTGGTAACCAAGCGGTTGCAGGAGATTAGGGAGCCAGGCTCCCGTTGCCAACAGGACCTGATCAAAGGTCTGACCCTCAATGAGGTAAGTACCATCGGCCAAGACTTGCAAACTGACCTTGGCTTTGACAACCTGACAGCCAGAAGCTCGCAGGAGGGTCTGAGTCAGATTGGCTCCTTCCACCCGGGCCCCACCTGAGGCATAGAGAAGTTGGTCAAAGCCCTGTAAATCAGGGAGCCGCTTGGCTACCTGAGCTTGGTTTAAAATCTCCAGCTGCCCAATCAAGGGAGATTCCTCCCGTCGTTTACTGGCTAGATCTTTTAATTCAGCCAACTTACTTGGGTCCCGCTTAAGCAGGTAGACGCCAGTCTGCTTATAGAAACTGCTATCCCAGCCGTCGGTCTGCAAGTTAGCTATCAGCTCTTGATAGAAATCAGCACCCAGACGAGCCATCTTATACCACGCCTTATTGCGCCGCTTGGAAAACCAGGGACTGATTATCCCTGCTGCCGCCTTGGTGGCTTGGCCTTGGCCATGGTCAAAGACCGTTAGCTGACAGTCTTTTTCTTTTGAAAGATAATAGGCAGCCGTTGCTCCGACAATGCCTGCCCCTACTACTGCAATTTTCATATTTCTCCTAACCTAGGGCCACATCCATGATCATCATAATCACAAAGCCCAGCATCAAACCCAGGGTAGCAATATCGGTATTGCCATTGGTCTGGGACTCGGGAATTAATTCTTCAACCACAACAAAAATCATGGCACCAGCCGCAAAGGAGAGGGCATAGGGAAGAATGGGCATCATGAGCATAACCAGACCAGCCCCCATGACCGCTCCGATGGGCTCAACAATAGCCGACATGGAGCCCAGATAAAAGGCCCGCAGTCGAGACTTGCCATCCGCCCGAATAGGAATGGACAGGGCAGCTCCCTCGGGAACATTCTGGAGACCAATGCCGATAGCTAGGCCCAGGGCTCCCAAAAGAGCAGCTTGACTGGGATGGCCACCGGCTAGAGCTCCGAAGGTTACCCCAACTGCCAAGCCTTCTGGAAAATTATGGATGGTAATGGCCAAGAAAAGCAGAGCCGTCTTAGACAATTTCTTTGGTGGCTGCAATCCCTCGGCTTGGCTGACATCCTCCTTGTCCAAATGCAGGTGGGGAACCAGAGCATCGATCAAACGAAGGGCCAATCCTCCCACCAAGAAACCGGCTGCTGCCGGAATCCAGGACCAGCTTCCATAATCGACCCTCGCATAGCTGATAGAAGGCTCCAAGAGCGACCAAAAAGAGGCGGCAATCATAATACCTGCTGCAAAACCCATCATGGTGTCCAAGAGCCTGCGACTTATAGTCTTAAAGAAGAAAACGATAGCCGCACCAAGAATAGTACAGCACCAAGTGAAAAGGCCTGCCAGAAGAGCCAGCAGAACAACATTTTGCGATAAAATCCATTCCATACCGGTCTCCTAAAGATGACTAAAGGGATTGGTGGATGCTTGACTGGGAATCAACTCTAGGTCCCAGCCCGCTTCTGTCTTCCAAGCCGTCATCTTTTCCAACAATTTTTCAATAAAGAGCACTTCGATATGGTGACCCGGATCAAGAGCCATCAGCCCATCCGTCAGCATATCCTGGGCGGTATGATAATAAATGTCACCCGTGATATAGACTTGTGCCCCCTTAGCAAGGGCATCCTGATAGAAGCCTTGGCCACTGCCACCACAGATAGCCACTCGGCTAATAGTTGGATTGGCTCCATCGTAACGAACCAGCCTTATGCTATCCAAGCCAAAAACGGACTTGACTTTTTGGGCAAGGTCTTCCAAACTTTGGGGCTCAATCGATCCCACCCGACCGATGCCGTAGCCGCCAGAAGTCGGAGTCAAAATTTCTCTGTCCTTGATGCCTAGAAGGTCGCAGAACCAGTCATTGAGACCATCAGGAACAATGTCAATATTGGTATGACTGACATAGACTGCGATATCATGCTTGACCAGTTCTAAGAGAATATCATTTCGGGGACTGCTGGTCAAATCCTTGAGGGGACGAAAAATGGGGGCGTGCTTGGTGACAATCAGGTCGACTCCTTTTTCGACGGCCTCAGCTACCGTATTTTCCCGTACGTCCAGAGTCACCATAAGCCGCTTGATGGTCTTGTCTAGGCTCCCAATTTGGAGACCAGAAATATCCCCCTCCATGGAGAGCTCTTGAGGGCAATAACTTTCATATTTATCGATAAATTCCTTAGCCTTCATCCTGAATGGCCTCCTTGATTGCTTGAATTCTTTCTTCTAGAGCCTGGCGGTCAGCTTGGTTGGCTTCTGGAATCTTGCTTAGAGCTACTTGCAATTTCTCCAGCTCCCTTTGCCATTTGGTCAGAAAGCCAGCTGATTTTTCTTCTAAATGCCGAGGCCCAAAGCGTTTCTCAAAGTCATTGAGAACTTGCTGACCAGGCTGGGCGACAATGATTTCATAGAATTTTCCTTTTTCGCTCATGACCTTTTCGGCAATGATTTTAAAACCGTGATCAGACAGCCAGGCCCGGACATCATCCTCGCGATTATTGGGCTGGAGAACCAGACGCTCAAGGCCAGATAATTTTTCCTGACCAGCCGTCAAAATATCCGCAATTAAACGGCCACCCATGCCACAGATGGCAATGGTGGTCACCCCATCACTAGGCTCTAAGGCCTCAAGCCCATCTGCCAAACGGACCTGGATTTTCTGGTTCAAGCCAGCTGCTGTGACATTTTCCAGAGCGGACCTATAGGGACCTTGAACCACCTCGCTAGCGATAGCCTGACTAATCAGACCCTCTTGCAAGAGATGGATAGGCAGGTAGGCATGGTCGCTACCGACATCCAATAATTTAGCCCCCTGGGGAATGAAGTCTGCCACATCCAGCAGACGCTGTGAAATATTTGTTTCCATAAGCCCTATTATAGCAGAAAAACTGGCGTCTGCCCCCCTTCATTTTTGCCAGAAATATCCCCTGACTCTGATAACTCCTAGCAAAAAAGGCCGAACACTACTTTGGGTTCAGACCTTGTTCAACTATTATTCTCGCTCATTCCAAAGGTTCATGGCATTGAGGAAATCATCCGATACCTGAACCTTGCTTGGATTGGCCTGGTCTCGCTCTTGGCGACGTTCTTCAATCTGTCGAACCGTGGTAATGCCGTCACGAGTCCAGCGCCGTAAAATAGCCGTCAAATACTTCCAATTGCGCTTGCTGTTGAAAATACTTTCCTTTAGGGCCTCCCGAATCAAGTCAGGGCTAAGACCATCCTCACGCACATACTTTTGCAGGTCTTCCAATTCAAAAGGCGTCAGCATCCAGCCCGATTTTTCAAAATCATTAATCAGAGCTTGCAGGTCATTGGCATTGTCAAGCGGAGCTAACGGAGTTTGAGCCCCCTGATCATCCTGATTCAGCAGGTCATCCAAACGCTGGAGCACCGGACTGGCATCAAAAATAATATCGGTCTCACCATCCAGTTCAATCGTCTTCATGACCAAGAGCTCTTGATTGGTCAGATTGGAAATGGCTTGATTAACCTCTGCTACGGTCTTCCCTAAAGCATCTGCTACCCGACTGGAAGGCATCTCATCTATCTTGGTCGTATTTTGCAGATAGAAAAATTGCCAGACCAGATAATCATCGGCGGTTGAAAATATATCTTTAAAATGAAAGAGCAGGCTACTTGGCAGAACCAAGTTGCCCTTTTGATAATTGTCTAGAAAAGTCATAGTTCCTCTTTATAAATAACCGTAAAAACTGTTCCTATCTTCCAAGTCCTCCAGCCGATAAGGGGTTTCTTGGTAGACAGCATAGTTTAGCCAATTGGTGAAGAAGGTCGATGCCGCCAAACTCCAACGTAGCTGGGGCTGCTGACTTGGCTGACCTTGGGGGAAATAGTTGACCGGCAGACTTGGATCCTTGTGGGCCTTTAAATCTCGCTGGTACTCTCGCTTGAGAGTGTCACGGTCGTATTCCAGATGGCCAAAACTGTAGACCTCCCGCAGGTCACGACTAGCCAAAATAGAAAGACCCACTTCTTCTCCCTTGGCCAGGATTTGCAGATTTGTCTTAGCCCTAATATCTGTCTCCGTCACTTGAGTATGACGGGAATGAGGCGATAGGAAGCTATCATCAAAGCCCCTCAAGAGAGGTGAAAAATGTTCCACCACTTCTTGATGATAAATCCCCGATAGCTTGTGGTCCATGAGGACCTTGTCAACCCCGTAGCGGTAATAAAGGCCAGCTTGAGCTCCCCAACAAAGGTGCAAGGTCGAATAGACATGGGTCTTGGCCCAGTCAAAAATCTGACAGAGTTCCTGCCAATAATCCACCTGCTCAAATGCTAGGGTTTCCACCGGTGCCCCCGTAATAATCAAACCATCAAAATAGTCTTCCTTGACATCTTCAAAGGTCTTATAAAAGTTTTCCAAATACTCAGGTTTGGTATTTTTTGACTGATGACTAGTAGTGTAGATAAAGTCCAGCTTAATCTGTAGAGGTGTGTTGGACAGATAGCGTAACAGCTGAGTCTCCGTCGCCTCCTTGGTGGGCATGAGGTTGAGAATCAAAACCTTGATCGGCCGAATATCCTGCCCCCTGGCCCTGGTATCGTCCATGACAAAGATATTCTCATTCTTTAAAATATCAACGGCTGGCAATTTTTTATTGAGCGTAATTGGCATGAAAATACCCCCATTCTATAATAGATTACCTCTATTATAAAACATGGGGATAGGCTTTTCAAATAGAACTTCTCTAGGCTGGGCTATAACTAGAATCTATAGCTTCTACTCAATGCAAACCCAAATAGGATGGATCTACTTCGCTCCTCAAATCTTGAGATTTTCCAAACGTACTAGCCTGGGAAGTTCATCAAGATTTTACTATCGTATCCTTCAATAGCCTTGCGGCCATCAAGACCATCCAATTCAATCAGGAAGGCACAGCCAGCAACGATACCACCCAGACGTTCAACCATCTCAATGGTAGCCTTAACCGTACCACCAGTTGCCAGAAGGTCATCAACAATCAGCACCCTTTGACCTGGCTTAATGGCATCTGCATGCATGGTCAAAGTATCAATGCCGTACTCTTTTTGGTAGTCAGCAGAGATGACATCACGAGGCAATTTGCCTGGCTTACGGACTGGAGCGAAACCAACTCCCAATTCATAAGCAACAGGACACCCCACAATGAAACCACGGGCTTCAGGGCCAACAATCATATCAATCTTCTTGTCACTAGCGTATTGGACAATTTCCCGAACCGCATAGCTGTAGGCTGGACCATCTGCCATCAAGGGTGTGATGTCACGGAAGGTAATGCCTTCTTTGGGGTAATTTTCAATTGATGCAATGTACTTATTTAAATCCATAATGTTCTTTCTAGTGGCTTTCCGCCAAAATGTTTTACAGTTCATTATAGCACAAATCGAACAGAATGGTCTGAGAGACTTATTGAAATCTTGGCAGTTGAGACTGAACACTTTGGCATTAGAAAAGCCCAGTACAGATTTGTCTGGGCTTGGATTTTTTAGTCTAATTTGTCTAAGACAAGAGTTAACACCCATGAGAACCCTATCTCACTCACAAAATGTGGTACCTTTGAAGATTACCTATAAAACACTACTCTTCAACATAGGCGATAGCCCGAACTGGTGAGCCAGTAGCCTTTTCCCAGTGGGGATAGGCGATGGCGATGAAACTGCCTTTGGCTGGGACTTGGTCTAGGTTGGCCATCACTTCCAGCTGGTAGATGCCTTGCTCCAGCAGGTAGTACTCATTGAGCAGGGCACCATTCTTGGCTGCCGTCTGACCGCTATCTGTATCTAGGGTTTCATGACCCAGAGCCTTGACCGCTCTCTCTTTAATCAGAAATTCGATAGCTTCTCGGCTCCAGCCTGGAGTTTCCTGTGTGCCTTGAGCATTGAGGTTGCGGATTGCATCTTGGTCCGGCCACCTCTTTGACCAATCGCTCCGAAAGGCGACAAAGGCTCCAGCCTCGATCTTGCCATGTTCTTCCTCGAAGGCCAAGACATCATCCACCTTTAATTCATAATTAGGATCTTGGGCAACTTTTTCCGATAAATCAATAACATAGAGGGGCAGGAAAAGCTCTTCCAAGGGCAATTCGTCCAACCACTTACCACCTTCCACAAAATGGATCGGGGCATCAATGTGGGTGCCATATTGCCCTACAACCGTAAACTGCTGGACATGGAAACCATCCTTGAGGGTGAAGATGTCCTTTTTTTCCAGAGCCGGTAAGGCAGGAAAATGGGGACTGCTTTCGGAAATCTGATGGGTCAAATCTACTAATTTTGCCTTCTTAAAGGCCTTAAAAGCGTCACTCAAACTTACCATATAAATACCTCCAAACTTAAGGCCAATCTAGTGTCTGTCTCAGATCTGTTTGAAAATCTAACTCATATCTTACCTAGAGACTCGAGGACCTAAAATAATTTTTCCAAAGCCTAACTCAAATTCATTTTAGAACTTTGCTCAAATCGCTCCCAAGTCCTGACTCAAATTCAATTGAAAGTCTGTCTTAGATGTTATCAAGGGCCTGACTCAAGTCGGCAATCAAATCATCGATATTCTCTAAACCGATAGAGAGGCGGATTTGATTTTGACTGATACCGCAGGCTGCTAGATCGGCATCGGATAGCTGGCCGTGGGTCGTTGTCGCTGGGTGAACCACTAAGGATTTGGCATCCGCAACATTAGCCAGGTCGGAGAAAATTTCTAAGCTATCAATGACTGCTCTAGCTTCTTTACTGCCTCCCTTGACATGGAAGGTAAAGATAGAGCCTGCTCCCTTAGGCAGATATTTTTTCGCCAAGTCGTAATAGGGACTGGATGGCAGGCCAGGATAATTGACCTTCTCAACCTTGGGATGATTTTCCAAGAAATCCACAATCTTCTTGGTGTTTTCCAAATGACGGTCAACCCGCAAGGAGAGGGTTTCTAGGCCTTGGAGAAGCAAGAAGGCATTGAAAGGCGACAAACAAGCGCCGAGGTCACGCAAAAGCTGGGTCCGCACAGCGGTCACATAAGCGGCTGCTCCAACGTCTCGGGTATAGCTGAGATTGTGGTAGGATGGGTCCTCATCAACAAACTGCGGGAATTTGCCAGAAGTCTCCCAGTCAAAGCGACCGCTATCAACGATGACACCACCGATAGACGTTCCGTGACCACCGATGAATTTGGTGGCAGAATGGACGGCAATATCTGCTCCATGGTCAAAAACATTGATTAAATATGGGGTAGCAAAGGTGTTGTCAATAACCAGAGGAACCTTGTGGTCGTGGGCAATTTTCGCCACGGCCTCAATGTCCGGAATATTGATGAGAGGATTTCCCAGAGTCTCAATCAGAACCAACTTGGTATTGTCCTGGAGTGCTCCTGCCACTTTTTCCAGATTGTCAACATTGACAAAGCTAGTGGTAATCCCGTAGCGGGGCAGGGTTTCCTTGAGCAAATTGAAGGTACCACCGTAAAGGGTGGTAGCGGCTACCACATGATCACCGGTATGGGCCAGGGCCAGTATACTGTAGGTGATGGCTGCCATACCAGAAGCTGTCGCGACAGCTCCCACGCCCTTTTCCAAGGCTGCCATGCGTTCTTCAAAGACAGCTACGGTCGGATTGGTAATGCGGGAATAGATATTGGCTGGCTGACGCAGGGCAAAAATGTCCTCAGCTGCTTGGGCATCATCAAAGACATAGGAAGTCGTCTGGTAAATAGGCACAGCCCGAGACTTGGTGTCCGAATCAATGGGCTGGCCAGCGTGGAGTTGCAGGGTTTCAAATGAGTAATCTTTGGTCATGAGTTCTCTCCTATCTGATAAATTATTACTATTTTACACCTAAAACTTTCTCCAAGCCAATAGTTATCTAAGCAAAAAGGTTATAGCTGGGGGCTATAGCTTTCGAAGAAGTCGGCTGGCCATGGCTAGATCAAATGGCCCCCATCTTGAGGAAGAACTGGTGCAAGGCTAACTAGTCCATAGCCTGGGGAGGGACATGGCACGGACAAAGGGCCACATCCTCAGGAATGGAGATACCAATTCGAAGAGTCTGAAATAGACAAAAACTCCACCCGACTGGGCAGAGTTTGGAATTATTTACTTCTTCTCAATTGGAGCGACGCTTGCCAGGACCTTCTTGAGGCCGACTTCTGGAAACTTGATTTTCAGTTCCTGAGTCTTGCCAGTGCCTGAGACTTCTAGCACCGTGCCATCTCCCCATTTGCGGTGGTGGGCAATATCACCAATCTGCCAATCGACAGCGGATTTATCAGAAGCACCAGCCCCTTGGGCTTGGGCTCCGGCTGGCCGAGCAGTCGCAAAGGATTTTGGTGCTGCTTGTGCCTTTCTGGTCTGCAAGGCTTGGGCCAGACTCATGCCTTGACCAAACTTAGTCTCTCCGCTATCACGATAGGTAGCGGCAAAGGAGCTATTGGCCGGCCTTGCCAGACCTTGGTAGTCCAGCAGGTCATCAGAAATTTCCCTGATAAAGCGAGTTGGTCGGTTGTAGTTGGATTTCCCAAAGAGGGTCCGGCTGTTGGCGTTGGTCAGGTAGAGGACTTCTTCTGCCCGAGTGATGCCGACATAGGCCAGGCGACGCTCTTCTTCCAATTCATCGGGGTCTTCGGCGGCTCGGCTGAGGGGGAAGACATTTTCCTCCATACCAATCAGAAAGACAACTGGGAATTCCAGTCCCTTAGCGGCATGCAGGGTCATGAGGGTGACTTCTGCCGACTCAACATCGCCATCATCGGTATCAGCAATCAGAGCCAAGTCATTGAGGAAACGGCTAAGCTTGTCCAGACCAGCCTCATCTTCTGGGGCATCGTCCTTGTTCTCATCGAAATTCTTGGTAACGGTCAGGAATTCTTCAATATTTTCAATTCGTGCTTGACTTTCCAAGGTATTTTGCACCTGGAGGGCCTCCAAATAGCCTGTCTTGTCCAAGACCGCTTCAACCAATTCGGTCAGACTATAGTTGTCCAAATCAGCCCGCAGATTGAGCAGACTATTGGCCAAATCCCAGACGGCTTGGGCAGCCTTGCCCTTGATAGGAGAAAGCATAATTTGCTCGGAAGCTTCCAGCAGGCTGAGATTCTGCTCTAGAGCAAAAGTCCGAATTTTCTCCATCGTTCCTGGTCCCACACCCCGCTTGGGTTCATTGACAATCCGCTCATAGCTGATATTGTCATGGGTATTGGCTATGACATTGAGGTAGGAAATGACATCACGAATTTCCTTACGGCTGTAGAACTTGGTGCCCCCGACCATGGTGTAGGGGATGTTGGACTTGAGCAGGGCTTCTTCAATGGTCCGCGACTGGGCATTAGTCCGATAGAGGACAGCGAAGTCCTTGAAATCACGCCCATTTTCCCTGACCTCTTGGTCAATGGTTGAGGCAACAAAGACAGCTTCATCCCTTTCATCATAAGCCTGATAATAAACAATTTCTTGCCCCTCATCATTTTGGGTCCAGAGTTTCTTGGGTCTGCGGTTGCGATTATTGTTGATGACATCGTTGGCCGCTTGGAGAATCTTCTTGGTAGAGCGATAATTTTCCTCCAGAAGAACGACCTTGGCTTCAGGATAATCCTTTTCAAAATCTAGGATATTCTGCATATCAGCCCCCCGCCAGCCGTAGATGGATTGGTCGGCATCACCGACAACACAAATATTCTTAAAACGGGAAGCCAAAAGCTTAACCAGCTGATACTGGGCGTGGTTGGTATCTTGATACTCATCGACATGGATATACTGGTAACGCTGTTGGTAGTAGGCCAGGACATCAGGATTGCTGTCAAAGAGCCGCAAAGTCAGCATAATCAGGTCATCAAAGTCCATGGCCTCGCTGCGACGAAGTTCTTCCTGATAGACCTTGTAGCACTTGGCCACAATCTGGGTGTACATATCCCCTGCCTGCTGCTCATAAGCCACTTCATCAATCAGGTCATTTTTGGCATTAGAAATGGTGCCCAGAATAGCCCTCTCATTCCACTTCTTAGAATCCAGGTTGAAGCCCTTGATAATCCGTTTCATCAGGGTGCGTTGCTCACCGGGATCGACAATGGTAAAATTGCGGTCGTAGCCGATATGGTCGGCCTCCCGTCGTAAAATTCGCACACACATGGAGTGGAAGGTGGCAATCAGGGTTTCTTCGGTGGCTGGATTGAGGAGCATGGCTCGCTCCCGCATTTCCCTGGCTGCCTTATTGGTAAAGGTAATGGCCAAAATATTCCAGGGATTAACCATTTTTTCATCAATTAAATAGGCAATCCTATGGGTCAGGACTCGGGTCTTACCAGAACCGGCCCCAGCCATAATCAAAAGCGGCCCCTGAGTAGTTCTGACCGCTTCTGCTTGCTTGTCGTTCATTCCATTAAGTAAAGGATTCATCACATTTTTCCTTATAAGATACTAAGCCGTTAAACAACTCAAAAATTTAGAGAAAGCAAAGGTGCTGGTACCTAGGCAATTTCATCTAAAGTCAGAGACCTGTAGGCTTATATAATTCATTTTCGCTCTAAAATTATAACACAAATCCTACAAAGTTACTAAGAGATAGAAAAGGGAATATACTAATGGACAAACAAAATTCGGGCCAGCTAATAGGGAGTGCTCAAAAGCTCTAGGGTAAGGAAAAAGCGACCTCTGTGTAGACAAAATAGAAAGAACCCAACCAAACGGTTAGGCTCTCTCCGGAGATTATGAAAAAGAAAAGTTTATTTAGGATGACTATAGTATAACTACTCTTGCTTAAATCAGACTAAAGAAATCAAGCCTTTTGATTTTTTTCTAAAACTTTGCGATAGCGGAACCGCCAGCGACAATAATCTAAGGTGATTATCAATTTATTTCGCCGACTGAAATCATGACGTAGGAAGCGAATGCTTTCCTTAAAATGCCTCAGCCCAGCTGTTTGCCAATTCTCTCTGGTTAAAAATTGCCCTCTGGTTCGCCAGTACTGCTCTTCATAACGGTAGTAAAGTTTACGAACCCGAGCTAAGTGCATGAGGGGCTGGTAACTATTAGACTCCTTATAGACATCCGTCGGAACATTAATGAGGGCACCGTAGAGCAGATTTTTCCAATCATCGGGATGTTCGTGAAAATAGAGCCGCATGGGCTTTTGCAGGTCACGCGGGAGTTGATAATGCCAGCGTTTGCCGTTTAAAAATTCCACTTGGACATAGAAGATCTTCTTACGTTTTGCCACAATCTCTCCCCCTCCTATTAATTAAGTGCTATTATAGCACAAGAAGGATTTAGAAGCTCTTGATTAGCTTATGATTTTCGTGTTTTTCCAACGTAGCGCACACTTTCTCGCTCTTTCAATTTAAAAGGAACCAAAACCTTAGAGTGGTCCTTGGTTTTTTTCTGAATCAAGTCTAGAATACGCTCAAAGGAAATTCGGCCTAGACTAGAAATATTGATATCGAAAGAAGTCAAATAGGGGTGGAGAATTGAGGCATAGGCGGAATTGTTGAAGGAAATCAGCGACAAGTCCTCTGGCACTTTTAGACCTTGGAGGCTGAAAAATTCCATGACCTTGAGAGCTGTTAAATCATCAATAACGACAAGAGCTGTAATTCCTTCTGTTTGGACAAAATTGAGGAGTTTTTCCAAAGATGACGGCTCAGATTTGTCAAACAAGAAGGATGGATGTCTGGTTAGCTCCCTTAGATCTGTACCGATCCTATAGCCGATATAACGCTCCAGATAAATCTCACTGGCTTGGTCATCGGTTATAAAGAGAATATTGCGGTGCCCCCTGTCTGCCAGATAGTCAACGGCTGTGCGGGCCATGAGTTTATTATCATTGTCAACATAGGTAGTCTCATTTTCATAATTAACAGGCGTACCCAAAATAACGAAGGGAATTTGTTTGCGCATAAGGAATTTTTGAACAGGATCTTCAGCCATCGAGTAGAGAACAATAAAACCATCCACTCGTTTTTCTGCATACATCCGCTTTATCTGCTCCTCCAACTCACTGGCTGAAGGGCCAATAGCGATGGAGACCGTATAGTGATGCTCCTTGGCTTCATTATTGATGACCGTCAAAATCTCCATATTGAAAGGTTGGCTATGTCGTTCTTGCTTAATCATAGGCGGGAGGACAACCCCGATAGCATGACTGTCATTGCTGGCCAACATCTTGGCAGCTATATTGGGTACATAGCCCAGCTCCTTCATGGCCTTATTGACCTTGTCTTTGGTTTTTTGTGAAATGGCAGAGCTGTCCTGCAAGGTTCGGCTGACAGTCGAGGGACTGACACCAGCTCGCTCAGCTACATCTTTGATAGTAACCAAAATTTCCCCTCCCTTCTAAAACGCCTTGGGTGCTTTTCCAACAAAAGTAAATTATTTAAGCCCAGACAATAGACAAGCAAGTTCAGTACTCGCCTTGACGAGGGCTTCTCGCTGATATTTTTAAAATTTATTCTCTATAAGTCCAATTTGGGAGTAGATTTCCTTTGTTTTCTCGGACATTCGCTTAATTTTTAGAACGGCAATAGACATGATAGTCGTAGCCCGGCAATGTGAGTTCTGACTTTAGAAGCAGGGGCCGATTGAAAAGGGCTACTTCCTGCCAGTCAGCTAGGTCTAGGTCAGACAAGTCTAAGCCCAAGTCTTCCCCAGATAGGTTGACGATAACCAGATAGGAGACATCATGCAAATGCCTATGATAAGCGAAGACTTTATCTTGCCCCGTTTCCAGGGCTTGAAAGGTTCCTTGACTAACGACGGTGTCTTGATGTCGAAGCTCAATTAATCTTTGATAGAGGTGGAAAAGCGAGTCCTTATCAGCCAGCTGAGCCTGAACATTAATTGTCTTGTAATTGTCATTAACTTTCATCCAGGGTTGGCCTGTTGTAAAGCCAGCATTTGGGGAACAGTCCCACTGCATAGGCAGGCGGGCGTGATCGCGACTCCACTGGGTAGCCTGGGTCAGAGCGTCTTCCTCACTCATCCCCTTTTCCAACAAGTCTTGATAGGCCAGCTTGATACTATTAGAATCAATTTCATCAGCCGACTCAAATTGGCCATTGGTCATGCCCAGTTCTTGACCTTGAAAGATAAAGGGCGTTCCTCTTAAGAGAGAATAGGCAACGGCAAAAGCCTTGGCACAACCTTGACTGCCATCACCAAAGGCGGAAATAATCCGAGGAATATCGTGATTTTCTAGATAGAGGGCATTCCAGCCTCGCTCACTCAGATCCTCCTGCCAGCGTTTCAAAACAGCAATCAAACCGGCTACATCTCCTTGATTATCGGGAGTACGACGATTGTGCTCCCACTCAATAATCATGCTGATAAAGCCCGTTTTCTCATCGGTCCAAGCAGGGGCCTGCTTGCTGGAAACACCGGAAGCCTCGCCAACTGTCATGACCCCATATTGATCAAAGATCTCCTTGAGGTCAGCCATATAGGCTTCAATTCCTGAGACATTCATAAAGGGTGCCCAAGGGCCATCTCCTTCCCAAAATTGGATTTTAAAATCCCAGGCTTCCTTTTGCAGGTGGCTGATGGCATCAAGGCGGAAACCATCAAGGCCGAAATCCAGCCAATAGCGAATCATCTGATAGATTTCTTCTCTAAGCCGAGGACTCTTCCAATTCAAGTCAGGCTGTTTGGCATCAAAAATATGAAAATAAGCTTCCTTGGTCCTCTCATCATAGGTCCAAGCCGAGGTACCTTGAAAAGATTTCCAATTATTGGGCATCCTGTCAGGGCTGGCCGGCTGCCAAAGATAGTAGTCGCGATAGGGATTGTCCTTAGATTTTCTAGCCTCTTTAAACCAAGGGTGCTGGTCAGAAGTATGGTTGACCACTAGGTCCATAATCAGCTTTAAACCCAGGGAATGGGCCGTCTCCAAGAGCTGTCTCAAATCCGCCAGACTGCCAAACTCAGGATTTATACTATAGTAATCGGAAATGTCATAGCCATTATCAACCATGGGAGAGGCATAAACCGGATTGAGCCAGAGAACGTCAACGCCCAGCTCCTTGAGATAGGGGAGTTTTTCTATAATACCAGGTAGGTCCCCCTTGCCATCTCCATTACTATCCTTAAAAGAACGAGGATAAATTTGATAGACAGTCGCCTTCTGCCACCACTTTTCTTTCATAGAGCTTTCCTCCATTTTTGTAAGCGTTTTTACACAATTCTAATGTAACACCTCTCTGGGCAAATTGCAAGACTTTATGCAAACGATTGCATTTTATTTTGTAATCTTTTGTAAAATCCTTAAAAGACTGATTATATAGCCTTTTTAACGAATTTTTGGCTATCATACCATGATATATTTTAAAAATTTTTCTAAAAATACTTGACTTTTTTTGCAAACGATTTCATAATAAGAGTGTAAATTAAATTTTTATGTTTTAGGAGGAAATAAACATGAAAAAATGGAAAAAGATTGTTGCAGGTGGAGTCGCTCTTCTATCTGTTGCAACTCTAGCAGCTTGTTCTGGTAACAAGTCTTCTGACACAACCCTGAAGCTCTGGGTTCCAACTGGTGCTAAGAATTCTTATTCTGCCACCATCAAGGAATTTGAAAAAAACAACAAGGGTATCAAGATTGAAGTCAAAGAATCTAACGACTCCAAGGCTCAAGAGGTTGTTTCAAAAGATGCTGCCGCTGCTGCTGATGTCTTCTCCATGCCACACGACCAACTCGGTCAATTGGTTGAAGCAAAAATCATCCAACCTATTCCTGACAAATACGTCAAGGAGGTTAAGGCTAACAACGTTGAAAATGCGGTAACAGGTGCCCAATATAAGGGCAAAACCTATGCTTTCCCATTTGGAGTTGAATCGCAAGTTCTCCTCTATAATAAAAATAAATTATCTGCTGAAGATGTAAAATCTTATGAAACCATGACCTCTAAGGCCAAGTTTGGTAACAGCCTCAACGAAGTCAATGCTTATTCTGTTGCACCTCTGATGTTATCAGTCGGTAACACCCTCTTCGGAGCTAACGGTGAAGATGCTAAGGGAACCAATTGGGCAAACGAAAAAGGTGTTGCGGTTATGCAATGGCTGGCTGATCAAAAGAACAATTCTGGTTTTGTTAATGTTCCTGACAATGAAGCTGTTTCTAAATTCGGTAACGGCGCAGTTGATGCCATCGAAACTGGTCCTTGGAACTACCCAGATGCAGTTAAAGCACTTGGCAAAGATAAGATGGGCGTAGCTGTTTACCCAACCGTTCAAATCGGTGGTCAAAAAGTCCAACAAAAAGCCTTCATGGGGGTTAAACTCTATGCCGTTAACCAAGCTCCTGCCAAGGGTAATACAAAACGTATCGCTGCTGCTTACAAGTTAGCTTCTTACCTGACTGCTAAAGATAGTCAAGCAAACCAATTCAAGACTCGTAGCATCGTACCTTCTAACAAGGAGGTTCAAGCTTCAAGCGCTGTAACTTCTGACCCATTGGCTAAGGTTGTCGCAACCATGACTAGCTCTAGCGACTATACTGTCGTAATGCCTAAGATTAGCCAAATGTCAACCTTCTGGAATGTATCAGCTCCATTGCTTAGCGGACCTTACTCTGGTAAGATTGCTCAAGCTGACTACATGACTAAATTGCAACAATTCGATAAAGACTTGGCTGCAGCGAAATAGGTCTCATACCTTTCTTAAATAGAAAAGACCGGGAGGTTGGGATTAGAATCCTAGCCTCCCTATCTTTTCTTGAGAGAAATACTGATGCTGGCCATGGTTAGAAGCCTGACCAGACAAAATCGTTTAATTAATACTCAATGAAAATCAAAGCTTGCTTCGGCAATTAGGGCAAAGTGAGTTAACGAAAGGAAGAATTGATTTTCGCAGAGTATTTTGGAGGTTACACATGAACAACTCTAACTACTATGAAAAGGTTCCTGTGCGAGAGGCCCTCAAGAAAGGGGGCTTAGACATTAAACTGTCTGCCATCATTATGGGAACGGCCAATCTCGCTAATAAGCAGATTATTAAAGGACTCCTTTTTCTCCTTTCAGAAATTGTCTTTCTGATTAGCTTGGTCCTACAGGTCATTCCGGCCTTTAAGGGCTTGATTACCCTAGGTACCCACACCCAAGGGACGGTTACCGAAAAAGTCGACGGGATTGAAATTACCAAGACCGTTGAAGGCGATAATTCCATGTTGCTCCTGATTTTCGGGATTGCTGTGGTGGTCTTTTGCTGTGTCTTTGCTTACATCTACTGGTGTAATCTAAAGAGTGCCCGCAACCTTTATGTCATGAAGTCTGAAGACCTCAAGGTGCCAAGCTTTAAAGAAGACTTTGCCAGCCTGGCAGATGGCCGCTTCCACATGACTATGATGTCCATCCCGCTGCTTGGCGTCCTGCTCTTTACCATTGTCCCTCTGGTTTACATGATTTGTATAGCCTTTACCAATTTTGACCACAACCACCTACCACCAGGAAGTCTCTTCCATTGGGTCGGTTTCTCAAACTTTGGTAATGTACTGACTGGTCGGATGGCTGGTTCCTTCTTCCCAATCCTGACCTGGACCTTGATTTGGGCAGTCTTTGCGACTGTTACCAACTTCTTCTTCGGAATTGTCCTAGCCCTAATTATCAATACTAAGGGCCTGAAATTTAAAAAACTCTGGCGGACGATCTTCGTTATTACCATTGCCGTGCCAATCTTCATTTCCCTCTTGATTATGAAGAATCTCTTGGCACCTGGCGGTCCTCTCAATGAGATGCTGATGAACTTCGGATTGACCAGTCACCCTCTCCCCTTCCTGACCAACCCAACCTGGGCCAAGGTCTCCATTATCATCGTCAATATGTGGGTCGGTATTCCTTATACCATGCTGGTTTCGACTTCCATCATTATGAACCTACCTCAGGAACAATTGGAAGCTGCTGAAATTGATGGGGCAAGCAAGTTCCAAATTTTCAAACGCATCACCTTCCCACAAATCCTGATTATCATGACCCCTACCCTCATCCAACAGTTCATTGGTAATATCAATAACTTCAACGTTATTTACCTCTTGACTGGTGGTGGTCCAGATAACCCTAACTTCTATCAAGCGGGTTCAACTGACCTCTTGGTAACTTGGCTCTACAAGCTGACCGTTTCAGCTAAGGACTACAATCTAGCTTCCGTTATCGGTATCCTGATTTTCACCCTGTCTGCTGTCTTTAGTTTGCTGGCCTACACAAGAACAAGTTCTTATAAGGAAGGGGCTGTCAAATAATGAAAACGAAAAAACGTATCAATTTAAGTCTGACCTACATTTTGCTGATTATCCTGTCTATCGTCTGGCTTTTCCCTATCTTTTGGGTGGTCTTGACCTCCTTTCGTGGTGAAGGGACAGCCTTTGTCAGCTACATTATTCCAAAAACCTTTACGCTGGATAACTATATCAAGCTCTTTAACAATGATTCCTTTCCTTTTGCTAGATGGTTTATCAACACCCTTGTTGTTGCTATCTTCTCCTGTATCATCTCGACCTTCATTACAGTGGCTATTGCCTATTCCCTCAGTCGGATTAAATTCAAATACCGCAATGGTTTCTTGAAACTGGCCCTAGTCCTCAATATGTTTCCTGGCTTCATGTCTATGATTGCCATCTACTACATCTTGAAGGCCCTTGATTTGACCCAAACCCTGACAGCACTGGTGCTGGTTTATTCAGCGGGAGCAGCTCTCGGTTTCTACATTGCTAAAGGTTTCTTTGATACCATTCCATATTCCTTGGATGAATCAGCTATGATTGATGGCGCAACCCGCAAGGACATCTTCTTCAAGATTACCCTGCCTCTGTCAAAACCCATCATCGTCTATACTGCCTTGACAGCCTTTATCGCCCCTTGGATGGACTTTATCTTCGCCAAGATTATTCTGGGTGATGCCACCGAAAAATATACGGTTGCTATCGGGCTCTTTGCCATGTTGGAACAAGATACCATCAATGAATGGTTCAAGACCTTTGCTGCTGGTTCCGTGATTATCGCTATTCCAATCACTCTCCTCTTCATGTACATGCAAAAGTACTATGTGGAAGGTATCACCAGCGGTTCTGTCAAATAGGTAAAAGCTTGGCTGAACCCTTTAGCCTTGGTCTTCAAACGAGACCAGACTTTAGTCAAACCTCTAGTTTTGGCGGTACAATTAAGGAACAGAAATCCAGTTTAGATAAAAGGAAAAAACATTATGACGACTTTAAAACTTGATAAAATTTATAAAAAATATCCAAACAGTGACTACTACTCTGTTGAGGATTTCAATCTTGACATCAAAAATCAAGAATTTATCGTTTTCGTAGGACCCTCTGGTTGTGGTAAATCAACTACCCTGCGAATGATTGCTGGCTTGGAAGAAATCTCCAAGGGAGAGCTTTACATTGACAACGTTCTGGTCAATGATAAATCCCCCAAGGACCGTGACATCGCCATGGTTTTCCAAAACTACGCCCTCTACCCACACATGACTGTCTTTGAAAACATGGCCTTTGGTCTGGAATTGCGCAAATACAAGAAAGACGACATTCGCAAACGGGTTGAGGAAGCCGCCGACATTCTCGGGCTGAAAGAATTGCTCAACCGTAAGCCGGCTGACCTCTCAGGTGGTCAACGGCAACGGGTTGCCATGGGACGGGCTATTGTCCGCGATGCCAAGGTCTTCCTCATGGACGAACCCCTGTCAAACCTAGATGCCAAGTTGCGGGTATCCATGCGGGCTGAAATTGCCAAACTTCACCGTCGGATTGGGGCAACCACCATCTACGTTACCCATGACCAAACTGAAGCCATGACCCTAGCTGACCGGATTGTCATCATGTCAGCCACCAAAAACGAGGCTGGCACGGGTACTGTCGGTAAGGTTGAACAAATCGGAACACCGCAAGAGCTCTACAACAAGCCTGCTAATAAATTCGTTGCTGGCTTCATCGGCAGTCCAGCCATGAACTTCTTTGATGTCACCGTTAATCAGGACACCATCTCAGATGGCAAGGGCTTCGAAATTGCTTTGACAGAAGGCCAAAAGAAACTTTTGGAAAGCAAGGGTTATATGGGTAAAGAAGTTACCTTCGGTATTCGTCCGGAAGACATTTCCTCAGCTGAAATTGCCCGGACCACCTTCCCTTCTGCCGTCGTCGAGGCTACCGTAGAAATTTCCGAATTGCTAGGCAGCGACTCCGTGCTTTACTGTAAGACGGGTAATCAAGAATTTGCTTCTCGGGTCAATGCCCGCGATTACCTGGCTCCAGGCCAGCACATCAACTTGACCTTCAATGTTGCTAAGGGACACTTCTTCGACAAGGAAACCACCGAACGCATTGAAGCTTAACACTCATCATCCCAAGCTCCAAGGGCCTCTAGCTCTCGGGGTTTTTTACGGTCCTTCGAGAGGCACGAACGAATGTGGCCCTTGATTCCTTGATTGACAAATTTTCGTTAAAATCATTCGGATTTCATCGTCATTCCCTTAAAACAGGCTTGACAGCATTCGGATTTTTCGCTAAACTAGTAACATATTTATCAATAACCGTTTGAAATCATCAGGAGAGAAAAGACCAGGTCTTTCGCCGAAGGAGTAATGCTCTCAGGTTTCTAGCCATAGAATAGGACTGATGATGGACGGACTTCTGGAGAGATTTTCTCTGTGCTGACCAAGCTGTTAAGTGCAGAGAGAACGCCGAAGGGGCAAGGTAGCCTAGACTACTCAAACTCTCAGGCAAAAGGACAGAAATTCAGCCCACAACTGCCTAGACTTTTGTCGTGCTGTTTATAGTCTCCATGGTCCAGACCTCAGCTAGTCTGGGCCTTTTATATTCCTCGATTCCATTGGTTGCTGATGATATTAATACTTTGGAGGATTAGTCATGCTAGACTTTTTTACAAAAATTGACGATTTTGTTTGGGGACCACCCCTACTGGTTCTTCTAGTCGGAACAGGGATTTATTTGACCATTCGCCTGGGACTCCTGCAGGTATTCCGCCTACCTAAGGCTTTTAAATTGATTTTTGCAGAGGACAAAGGTGAAGGAGACATCTCCAGCTTTGCAGCTTTGGCTACGGCTTTAGCTGCCACCGTCGGAACTGGTAATATAGTTGGGGTGGCGACAGCCATTGGAACTGGCGGTCCCGGGGCCCTCTTTTGGATGTGGATGGCTGCCTTTTTCGGTATGGCTACCAAGTACGCCGAAGGTCTGCTAGCTATCAAGTACCGGACAAAGGATGACAATGGCCAAGTCTCCGGTGGACCCATGTATTACATCATCAATGGAATTACCGGCCGGTTGAAAGTCATCGCCAAACCTCTGGCCTATTTCTTCGCCCTAGCTGGTATCTTAGTGGCTCTTCTGGGGATTGGGACTTTCTCTCAAGTTAATTCGATTACAGGCTCCTTGCAAAACAGCTTCAATTGGTCACCAAAAGTGGTCAGCATTATCATTGCCATTTTTGTCGCCATCATTGTCTTTGGAGGAATTCAATCCATCTCCAAGGTTTCAGAAAAAATCGTTCCTTTCATGGCAGGACTCTATATTCTGGCTTCCCTCAGTGTCATTGCAATTAACTATCAAAACCTTGTTCCAACCATTGTGGCCATCTTTAAATCAGCCTTCACACCGACAGCTGCTGTCGGTGGTTTCACAGGAGCTACGGTCATGCAGGCCATTCGCCTGGGGGTCGCTCGGGGAGTCTTCTCTAATGAATCTGGACTGGGTTCTGCTCCTATTGCCGCTGCGGCTGCCAAGACCCACGAGCCAGTTGAACAAGGGCTGATCTCTATGACTGGCACCTTCATTGATACCATTATCATCTGTACATTGACAGGCCTATCCATCCTGATTACGGGTCAATGGTCAGTCAAAGGCTTAGAGGGAGCAGCTGTCACCCAGTCAGCTTTCTCTTCAGTCTTTGGCAATATTGGTAGTTTGGTTCTGACCCTATCTTTGGCTCTTTTTGCCTTTACTACTATTCTTGGCTGGTCTTACTATGGCGAACGTTGCGTAGAATTTGTCTTTGGCACCAAGGGAATTACCATTTACCGCTGTATCTTTGTTTTCATGGTGGCCTTGGGAGGCTACCTGCAACTGCAGGTTATCTGGAAAATTGCCGATATTGTTAACGGTCTTATGGCCCTGCCAAACCTGATCGCACTCCTAGTGCTATCACCTATTATCATCAAGGAAACTAAATCCTATTTTAAGCGCATGGCAGGAGTTAAAAATCACGTTGATGCTAGCAAATAAGTTAATCCTATAGTAGCAACTGCCACACAAAATTCTCCTGCTTTGCATGACAGAAACTACAAGTAGCTTCTATAAAGAAGTCCATTGCTGATATCGTCAACGGTCTCATGGTTTTCCCAGATCTGATAATGCTGCTGGACCTCTCCCTCAATCATTATTGCCTCAACCAAGAAATACTTTGCTAAGTCTCAGCTGGATTTGAGCTAAATGTGATTACTCTCCTCTTGACAATCAGTCTGGGGGAGTTTTTATTTCCGGCCCCATTGGCTTGGAGCCAGCAATTCTGCTATAATATAGGGTATTAGAAATCAAGGAGGACTTATGGCAACTGCGGAAGATAATATAAAATTTGCAAGGCGGGGGCCCATTGTCTCCATCTTCGCCTATCTGGTCCTGACCGTTGGTAAGCTGGTCTTCGGTTATCTGCTGAATTCTTCCTCCCTGACTGCCGACGGTTTTAATAACCTGTCAGACATCATGAGTAATGTCATCCTCTTGGTTGGCCTCTATCTGGCTAGTCGACCGGCTGATGAAGACCATCGCTTCGGCCATTGGAAAATTGAAGATTTAGCCAGCCTGCTGACTTCCTTTATCATGTTTCTGGTTGGCTTTCAGGTTCTTTTTGAAACCATTAAAAAGCTAATCGGCAACAGTCAAACTGAGATTGATCCATTGGGTGCCTTGGTTGGTGTCATTTCCGCCCTAGTCATGTATGGTGTCTACCTCTACAATCGCCACTTGTCTAAGAAGGTCAAGTCCTCAGCCCTGCTGGCAGCTTCCAAGGATAATCTGTCAGATGCCGTCACTTCGATTGGAACTTCGGTTGCCATTGTGGCCAGCTCTCTGAACTTGTCCATCGTTGACCGGATCGCCGCCATCATCATCTGCTACTTCATCCTCAAGACAGCCTATGACATCTTTATCCAGGCCACCTTCAGTCTATCTGATGGCTTTGATGATAAGCAGTTGTCCCAATATGAGAAGGCTATTTTACAAATCCCCAAGATTACAGCCGTCAAATCCCAGAGGGGGCGGACTTACGGTTCCAATATCTTCCTCGACCTGGTTCTGGAAATGAATCCTGACCTATCTGTCTATGAGAGCCATGCCATTACCGAGCAAGTGGAGCAACTCCTCCATGATGATTTTCAAGTCTATGATGTCGATATCCATGTTGAACCTGCTCCTATTCCCGAAGACGAAATCCCTGATAATGTCTATCACAAGCTCTATAAATTTGAAAAACTTGTCTTGGCCAAAATTCCAGACTACGAAACTTATATTGCTGAAGACTTTATGCTGGTCAATGAGTATGGTCAAGTCTTAACGGAACAAAGCTTCCTTGACTTGGCTCCCTACTACTCCAGCAACTTCCAATATTTCAAGATGACCTCCATCAGCCAGAAGACCAAGCTTATTACCTATCGTCTGGAAGGCAGACAGCACGTCAGCATCTGGCGTCGGCATGAAACTTGGAAACTCCTCTTCCACCAAATCACCCCAGAAACAGAAAGATAAGAGTTGGCTTGGCCAGCTCTTTTTACTACATATTTGGAAAATTTCAAGATAGATTAGTCAAGTGGGGCTAATACTGGGTTAAAATCAGAACTATCACTCTGTTTGTAACTACTAAGTAACTCAGATCTGACTTGGTTTGAACTGTCAGGTGACAATTTTAAACATCAGAGAGTATAAGAATTCGAAATTCTCTATGGGCAAGGTTGGCTCCTTTAGCTAAAGCCCTAATACTCTTTGAAATTCAAAATTAGCAATTTACTATCTCAATACGACTACATCTGGAAAATGAAAATAAATCATTAACCAATGGAGTCATTCTAAAAGTGATACTTTCGCCAAAGTGGTATTCTTAGCAACAACTATAGATGTTGCTAAGAACGGAAATTTTGAAAGAGATTTAGTCCGGTGGACTAAATCTGCCTGAGCCTAAAAATTAGAGAGCGAAGGGCTCAAAATTTATCACGGGGCAAAGATATCAGCTACTAAAGTAGCAAATATCTAACGCCAATCTCTACGAAAATTGACTAGCCCCCTGATTAACTCGGTTAGGCCAGTAAAATCGGCTAGCCTAACCTCGTGTCGTAATGAAACTACGTGAGTT
>NZ_JMLC01000015.1 GCF_000686605.1 Streptococcus sobrinus DSM 20742 = ATCC 33478
CCTCAATTTCCTTTTTCAACTTTGGTGTCAAACGAGACTTCCGACCTTTTTGCTTAGCCCTGTGGTCGTACTGTTCCTGTGCTAAGGCTGCGGAATAACCATTTTGGCATCGTCTTAACTCTCTTGAAATAGTAGACTTATGGACGCCAAGTTTATTTGCAATTTGGCAAGGTTTCAAACCTAATTCTAAGTAGGTTTCTATCTTTATTCGGTCGGTTATGGTAAGATGGGAGTAGCTCATAGTTTTTCCTCGGGTTCTGTTTGTGTGGTTACTTACAGTTTACACCAATGAAACGCTATGAGTTTTTTTGTTGCACTATATTTTACAATTTATCAAATAAATTATTTATCACTCTTATGGGCTTCGTTGTTCTATTGATTGATGGTCAGTTATCAGATCTGATAACGACATTAGCGGGACGAACAGTATTATTACAAGTTCATCTGCTCTTGATTTTTTCCTTTCTCCTACTAAGGTTTTTAGACACAGACTTTTTTACCTATCTCTTGGCCTTAGTCTTAGGCTTAATCTATGATAGCTACTATCTTAATTTTATTGGGGTTGCCTTCTTTATGCTGCCTATCTTCGTCTACCTACTTAAACGGGGGAGAAGTTTTTTTATAACGCCAACAAGAAGTGCTCTGGGCTTTTTCCTCCTTATCTTTGTTTATGAAGTTGGTGCTTACGGTTTAGCATATTTATTCCATTTAACGACCTATAACCCACTTTCCTTTGTTACTTATCAGTTGGTCATCACTTTAGTTTTTAATACACTTTTATTTATATTTTTGGATAAAATAGTACATAAAATTGGTTCAAAATAATCACATAACTGTAATATATACGTAACACTAGAAGATTTAATTTCTGATATAATATAAAAGTCTTATCAATATGGGAGTAGTTTAATTATCATGAAAAAACGTATTTTATCAACAGTATTGCTTAGTGGTGTTGCTCTTACAACAACAGCTGGAACTATAAAAGCTGATGATTATGATGCAGCAATTGCGAATCAAGATTCTGTAATCAGTAACTTGTCAGCTCAGTCACAAGCAGCTCAAGCGCAATCAGCAGTTATCCAGAATCAATCAGCTGTACTTGCAGGACAAAATGCAGAACTAGAAGCTCAAAATAATGAACTTCAGGCGCAGTCTAATACACTTGCAGGTGAAATTCAGGAATTGTCAGCTAAGATTGTTGCTCGTAACGCATCAATTCAAGCACAAGCTCAAAATGCACAAAAGAACAATACAGCTACTAGCTACATCAATACGATTTTGAATTCAAAATCAATTTCAGATGCTATTAGCCGTATCGTTGCTGTTCATGAAGTTGTTTCTGCAAGTCAAAGTCAATTGGCTCAACAGCAAGCTGATCAGGCTGCTCTTGAAACAAAACAAGCAGAAAATCAAGCGGCTATGAATCAAGTTGCTGCTAACCAAGCCTCTATTCAAGCTAACCAATCAGCTCTTGCTCAACAACAAGCAGCTGTTGAATCTGCTCAACAAGCTATCACAGCTGAAATTGCTACAGCACAGGCTAACAAACAAGCGCTTGTTTCTGCTAAGTCTACTGCCGAAGCACAAGCTGCAAGTGCGGCGGCTTCCGCTTCAGCTGCAAGTTCAGAATCGGAAGCTGTAGCTGCATCTCAAGCTACTGCTCAATCAGAAGCTGCTACACAAGATCAGCAACAACAAGCAGACAATCAATCTGCTTCGGCTGAAACATCAGCTTCAGAGGCTGCGAGTGATGCACCAACTACTGAATCTTCAGAAGCTCCTGCACAAGATCAAAATCAGGATCAACAACAGCAAGATCAATCTGCTACTCAACAAGCACCAGCTGCCGATGATTCTGCTAACCAAGATTCACAATCTACTACTACTTCAGCAGCGGCTGCACCAGTTGATGGTACAAACACTTATCCAGCTGGACAATGTACTTGGGGTGTTAAATCATTAGCATCTTGGGTTGGTAACTACTGGGGTAATGCAAATCAATGGGGTTCTAGTGCAGTAGCTGCTGGTCATACAACTGGTTCAACTCCGCAAGTTGGTTCTGTTGTTGTTTGGCCAAATGATGGTGGTGGCTATGGTCACGTTGCCTATGTAACGTCAGTAAATGGTTCTACTGTTACTGTTAATGAAGCTAACTATGCTGGTAACCAATCAATTGGTGACTATCGTGGAAGCTTTGATATTAATTCTTCAGGTGAACACTACTTCATCTATCAATAATGAAATAATTCTATTGGGGAGGTCCTTAGGGTCCTCTCTTTTTCTTTTCTATTTTGCATTGAAAATGGGAATGAAAAACGTTAAAATAATAGAGGATAAAATCTTTGGAGGAAGTCATGTCGTTTAATAATTTGAAGCTTTTTGCCCTCTCTTCTAATCAAGAGTTAGCTGAAAAAGTGGCAGATTCTATCGGAATCCCTTTGGGAAAGTCTACCATTCGGCAATTCTCTGATGGTGAGATTCAAGTCAATATTGAAGAGTCTATTCGCGGTCATCATGTCTTTATTCTTCAATCAACGAGTTCACCAGTCAACAACAACCTGATGGAAATTTTGATTATGGTGGATGCTCTTAAACGGGCGAGTGCTGAGACGGTTAGCGTGGTTATGCCTTACTATGGCTACGCACGGCAGGACCGCAAGGCACGTTCTCGTGAACCAATCACTTCTAAGTTGGTTGCTAATATGCTTGAAGTAGCTGGCGTTGACCGCCTTCTGACGGTCGATTTACATGCAGCTCAGATTCAGGGCTTCTTTGATATTCCTGTTGATCATTTGATGGGGGCTCCTCTGATTGCCGATTACTTTATTCGCCATGGCTTTGTCGGTAAGGATGTCGTTGTTGTCAGTCCGGACCATGGAGGAGTAACGCGGGCCCGTAAGTTGGCTCAATGTCTCAAGACACCAATTGCCATTATTGACAAACGTCGCAGTGTTGATAAGATGAATACCAGTGAAGTTATGAATATCATTGGGAATGTTAAGGGAAAGACCTGTATCATAATTGATGACATGATTGATACAGCTGGGACCATTTGTCATGCGGCAGATGCCTTGGCAGAAGCAGGGGCAACAGAGGTTTATGCCTCTTGTACTCACCCAGTTCTTTCAGGGCCTGCGCTTGATAATATTGACAAGTCAGCCATCAAGAAGTTAGTCGTTTTGGATACGATTTATCTACCAGAAGAACGCCTCATTGATAAAATTGAACAGATTTCAATTGCTGATTTGATAGGTGAAGCTATCATTCGTATTCACGAAAAACGTCCACTTTCTCCACTTTTTGAATTTGAAGTTACTAAATAATTGAAGCCCGTAAAATTCGGGCTTTTTCTTTGTCCTTTAGACTTGGCTGGAATTTTTTAAGATTTCCTGTATAATAAAGATAATATTTTATAAGGGGTGTTCCTATGGATTTAACAAAGCGCTTCAACAAGAATTTAGAAAAAATCGAAATTTCCCTAATTCGTCAATTTGACCAGTCTATCTCATCGGTACCTGGGATTTTGAAAATGACTTTAGGGGAACCGGATTTTAAAACACCAGATCATGTTAAGGAGGCTGCTAAGGCCGCCATTGATGCGAATCAGAGCCATTACACAGGAATGGCTGGGCTACTGGAATTACGACAAGCAGCTTCGGACTTTGTCAAAGAAAAGTACAATTTGACCTATGCTCCTGAGTCAGAGATTCTCGTAACAATTGGGGCGACTGAAGCTCTGTCAGCAACCATGGCGACAATTTTAGAACCTGGCGACAAGGTCCTCCTGCCTGCACCTGCCTACCCTGGTTATGAACCTATCGTTAATCTTTTAGGGGCGGAAATTGTCGAGATTGACACAACAGCTAATGATTTTGTTTTGACGCCAGAGCAATTGGAAGCGGCAATTTTAGAACAGGGACCAGAGCTCAAAGCGGTTTTGCTCAACTATCCAAGCAATCCTACCGGTGTGACCTATTCTCGCCAACAGATTAAAGACCTAGTAGCTGTTCTGAAAAAATATGAGATTTTTGTGGTCTGCGACGAGGTTTATTCTGAGCTAACCTACACTGAGGAAGGCCATGTTTCTCTGGCAGAATATCTCCGGGACCAAACCATTGTGGTCAACGGTCTTTCTAAATCTCATGCTATGACAGGTTGGCGGATTGGCTTTATCTTCGCTCCTGAGAAAATGACCGCTCAGCTGATTAAGAGTCACCAATATCTAGTGACTGCAGCGACGACTAATGCCCAATTTGCTGGTATTGAGGCCTTGACAGTTGGTAAGGATGATGCTCTACCGATGAAGGCTGAATATATCAAGCGTCGGGATTATATTATTGATAAAATGAATGAGATGAATTTCAAAATCGTCAAACCGACTGGAGCCTTTTATATTTTTGCTAAAATACCTGTAAAAGAAGGTCAAGATTCCTTCCAATTTTTGAAGGATTTTGCTAAACAAAAGGCTGTGGCTATGATTCCAGGGGTAGCCTTTGGTAAGTATGGCGAAGGCTACTTACGGATTTCTTATGCAGCCAGTATGGAGACTATCCAGGAAGCTATGAAGCGATTGAAGGAATTTATGGAGCAGTATGCAGACTAAGGAATCACGTGGTCTGGTCCTCTTTAACCGCAACTATCGTGAGGATGATAAGCTGGTTAAGATCTTTACAGAGACAGCAGGCAAACGAATGTTTTTCGTGAAACATATCAGCCACTCTAAGTTGGCATCAGTCATCCAGCCCTTGACCCTTGCGGATTTTTTCATGAAAATCAATGATTCTGGGCTTTCTTATATTGATGATGTTAAGGAGGTCCAGACCTTCAAGACCATCAATGCGGATATTTTTCGCTTATCCTATGCCTCTTATATCGTTGCTCTGGCGGACGCTGCTATTGAAGATGGTCGTCATGACGCTCCCCTTTTTGCCTTCTTGGTTAAAACTTTAGAATTGATGGAGCAGGGGTTGGATTATGAGATTTTGACCAATATTTTTGAAATTCAAATTTTGGACCGCTTTGGGATTCAATTGAATTTTCATGACTGTGCTCTTTGTCACTGCGCTGGTCTTCCTTTTGATTTTTCTTACAAGTATTCGGGACTTCTCTGTCCACAACACTATGAAAAAGATAGCTATCGCAGTCATTTGGATCCCAATGTTCCTTATCTTCTAGATCGTTTTCAATCGATTTCTTTTGAGGATTTACAGACGATTTCAGTCAAACCTGAGATGAAGCAGAGGTTGCGGAGATTTATTGATGGTATTTATGATAATTATCTCGGCCTACATTTGAGGTCCAAAAAATTTATTGATGACTTGTCTAAATGGGGAGATATTATGAAATAGGAAGGGGACCCAGGGCCACTACTAGGCCTAGGTCTTTTTGTTTGGCTTTATAAACTTGATGACCTTCACGAAGTAGTTTTGGGATACCTTGCATAGCGAGATTGGCTTGGAAAATTTAACCTTGGTTTATCGGTTTGACTGTTAGGTACTTGTCACTAACTGGGGATGAAAAGCGAGTTGAATTATGCTATAATACTGACACTAAAGAGACGAAAAAGGGGATTGATAATGAAGACAATTGCTATGGATGCTATGGGCGGAGACAACGCCCCCCAGGCTATTGTAGAAGGGGTTAACCAAGCCCTTGCAGAATTTAGCGACATCAAAATCAAGCTTTATGGTCATGAAGAAAAAATCAAGCAATATTTGAAAGCTAACGAGCGTGTTTCTATTGTCCATACTGATGTAAAAATCAATTCAGATGATGAACCTGTCAAGTCCATTCGTAAAAAGAAAGAGGCTTCTATGGTCTTAGGGGCTCAGGCTGTTAAGGATGGTAAAGCCGATGCTGTTATCTCTGCTGGCAATACGGGGGCCCTTTTAGCGGCTGGTCTATTTGTGGTCGGCCGCATTAAGGGAATTGATCGACCAGCCCTCCTATCGACCCTGCCAACCATTGATGGGAGGAATTTTGTCATGTTGGATTTGGGGGCCAATGCTGAAAATACAGCTCATCACCTGCATCAGTACGCTATTCTTGGTTCCTTTTATTCAGAAGCTGTCCAAGGAGTTGCTAAACCTCGGGTTGGTCTTTTAAATAATGGAACCGAAAGCAGCAAAGGTGATCCTTTGCGCAAGGAAGTGTACGAGCTCCTATCGCAGGAACCCGCCGTCAATTTTATCGGTAATATTGAAGCGCGTGAACTTCTTAATGGAGTAGCTGATGTTGTCGTCACCGATGGCTTTACTGGTAATGCTGTCTTGAAGACCATTGAAGGTACAGGACTTTCTATTTTTTCTGCTTTGAAGTCTGCAATTAAGGACGGTGGAACAAAGGCAAAATTGGGAGCCTTCTTTCTCAAGGATTCTCTTTATGGCCTACGCGATCTTATGGATTATTCATCAGCTGGGGGTGCTGTCCTGATTGGCCTGCAGGCTCCTGTTGTGAAGTGTCATGGTTCTAGTGATGCTAAATCTGTTTATTATACCATCAAGCAAGTTCGTACTATGTTAGAAAATCAAGTTGTGGACAAGATTGTGGATGAATTTTCTAAGAAAAATCATTGATAAGAAAGGAGAAGGATAGAAGTCTTGTAAAAGAAAATTGAATATAACTCCTATAATACCCCTTACTAAAATAGTTTATGAATCTTCTCGAAAGGAGAGCAAATGACCAGAAGTGAAATTTTTGATAAGATTAGTCAGATGATTAAGGAACAAATGCATCATGAGGATATGGAGGTGACGGAAGAGACCTCTTTAAAAGATGAACTTGGTGTTGATTCTATTGATTTAATGGAATTTGTCGTCAATCTTGAAGATGAGTTTTCTATTGAGATTCCTGATGATGATATTGAGACTATCGAGCAATTGGGGGATATGTTGGACTATCTGGAAGGTCGTCTGGTTAAATAAGATAAGTTAAGCTCTTAACCCGAGTAGGGTGAGAGCTTTTTAATTATTTAGAAGTAGCTAATCGCAAATTGTTGATAGTAGGCTCGTGACGATTGGTTCTAGGCTAGGTCGAAGATTTAGTTTAGAGTAGAGGGTTTGAGAGCGATAGAAAAGGAGCTGTTATTAAAGATGCGACATTAATGTCAGGTGACACTAATGTCTCTAGTTTTTTTAGATAGCTTTTTCTATAATAAGACCATAGCGATAGAGGAAACGCTATCGCTACTAATTTCGAAATTAAATTATAACTGAAAGGGGATAAGCATGCTTAAGAAAAAGAAAGGTTCAGAAGCGCTGGTAGGCCAAGAACTTGCTAAAGTTTAAGGAGATAATTTTTTGGAGACTTAGGTTGGTAGAGGCTTCTAGGCCCCCAATATCCTAAGTGCTTTCGGAAAATTTAATAAGGTCTTTGATTTTATTGCTGCCAGGGTAATGATTATTTAGGAAACTCTTATCAAAAGGAAACTTTTGTAAGGCAGTCCTTAATCTATAGGTTTAGGACTAAAGTAAAACTGAAAAAGGAAAAAGGTGAAAATTATGAATTATGTTGAATTGACAACTGACGAATTGGCAGCTATTGAAGGAGGAAACATCCTTCATTCTATCGGAAATGCTTTCAGCAGTGCTTATCATGGTCTTGTTGATGGCTGGAACAACCACTAATTAGAAGCAATTAAGAAAGGATTAATAACATGGATACAACAGTAGAATATAGTACATTAACAGTAGAAGAATTGTCTGAACTTATCGGTGGTAACGTTTTTTATGATGCTGCTTACCAAGTTGGTAGCTTTGCTCGTGGCGTTTGGGACGCATTCTAATTAAATTAATTTTATAAAATTAAATTATCAAATCATTTTATTGGAGGAAAAATCATGGAAACTAAGACTTTTGAAAAATATGAAACAGTAAATGTTGAAGAACTTGCAGAACTTGTTGGTGGTAACACTGCATATGATGCTGGTAAAGTAGTAGGAAAAGTTGGCCAGATCGCTGCTGTAATTGCTGCATTTTTCTAATGAGAAGGCTAGCTATAATCGTTGCCTTCCTAGTAGTTGTTAGTGTTTTGCTAGTAAAGTTACTATGGGGACAAGCAATAAACCCAGCGAAAATCGTTGTATTGGTTTTTGCTGGTATAGGGTTAGGTAAACAGGTCTTCAAGCCTCAAGCTTAATTATAAGCCGATTCCGTCGGCTTTAATATCCAAGGGAGAAGACTCTCTTGGATATTAAAGCTTATTGTCAAGCTTTACCACTACTTTTAAACCCGAAAGGAAAATCATGAGTGTTTTAGAGGTCAACCAGCTTTATTTTAAGTATGGTAAAAAAACGATTTTGGAGGATGTGACCTTTTCTTTAGATAAGGGAGATATTGCCGGTCTTGTCGGTAGCAACGGTGCTGGTAAGACGACTTTGATGAAAATTATCTCAGGGATTCTTCCAGGTGCTATAGGTAAGGTAACTCTCAAAGCATCTAGTGTGGGAGCTTTGATTGAAGAACCAGCTCTCTATCCCCATATCAGTGTTTTAAGAAATTTACAGTTTTACTGTCGTCTTTATGGACAGGACTATGATATTATTGATAAATTCAAGGACGACCTGGATGTGGCAGGTTATCTAAATAAAAAGGCCTCTAAACTCTCACTTGGGATGCGGCAGAGGGTCGGGCTTTTTATTGCCCTCATTGCCTCAAATGAATTTATTCTTCTGGATGAACCAACCAATGGGTTGGATCCTAAAGGGATTAATAATCTCTTGAATTTGATTAAGGATTTGGCTCACAAGTATGGGATTACCTTTGTTGTCTCCAGTCATATTTTGGCCAACTTGGATCAAGTCTGTAACAAGAACTTTATGATTGCTAATCAGAGGCTGACTAGTCTTGATGACGGACAACATGCTAAATATAGCCTTTATAGCTTTGACACTAGTCCCAAGGATTTACTAGGCTTATTAGATCAGTATCAGCTGACTTATGAACATAAGGGTCGGGATATTTTGGTAACTGATCCTGCTGCTATTGAGGCTGGTTTAGCTAGTCAAGGAATTGATTTACAGTTTGAAAAAGTTGGACTGAGTGAGGTGATTTTTAATGAAGACTAAGTTACGGCCGATTTTTTTGAGGCAAGAACTTTTTACAAAGGGTAGTTTCGTCCTGTTAGCTATTACTCTATTAGCAGGTGGAGCAATCATTTTTTCAGATGTTTATGCTGATACTCATATGGGAGCCCAAGCCATCGTTGCTGCCTATACTACCTTGGCTGATATCTATCTTATTTACTTTGGTGTTGTTAGCTTTGGAAAAGAATTTCAATATCGAACGATTAATATGATTCGGTCAAGTCGTTTGTCCGGTTCGGAAGTTATTATTCGAAAGGTTTTAGACGGTGTAGTATTATCTGTGGCTTTAGCAACATTCCTTTTGGGAGAATTGGCGCTTTACAAATACGTCTTCCATCACCCAGAGGTAGATTTTCGGCACTTTGCTAAATTCCTTTATGCAAACTTTATTATTTACGGTGTCTTCATTTATGCTCTTGCTAACTTAGTTATTTTCTTTGTTAAAAACATCTTAGGTTCCTTCTTATCAGTTTACTTCGGTTTACCACTTTTGACGTTTTTGACAGCCTATTTCCATGATTTTGATAATGTTTTTGGAAAGGCCATGAAATATGTTCCTTTTGAATATGTACACGGCAAGTTTGATCATGGTCTAGTTTACACGAGTCATGAGTTCTGGGTATTGCTTGTTTGGACAGTTGGTCTGGTAGCTTTGTTACCTCTTGTCTATAAGAAGAAAGGCTTTGTTTAAAAAACTTGGAATGTGAGTGATGCAAGAACTCCAATCAATTATCCGATTGGAGTTTCGTTTTGTTTTCTGCAGAAGATGGACCTCTTGATAAAGCGTGTTTCTTATGAAGGGGGACATTAATGTCAGGGTGACATCAATGTCACTAGTCTTTTTCATTGACTTCTCCTATAATGTAACAATAGTGATAAAGAAAACATATCACTAATTTATTTAAATTAAGTATAGTGGAAAGGAGATTGTTATGTCGAAAGAAAATAAGAATCCACAGACATTGACAGATCAGGACCTTGCGAAAGTGCAAGGAGGTAATTGGATCAATGTTTTTAAATCTGTTGTTGACATCGCTCGTCGGGGTGTTATTGTTTATTAGGTATTCTCTGGTAGATAGATTACTGGTTTTAAAATCAGTTTCTAGTTAGTAGAAGGTTGAAATAAAATTAGAGAAGGGAAAGGCTGAGAGAAAGAAAGTCCCATCAGAGCAGCTAATCATATCTGTGCAAATGATGGTATTGATTATTTTCTCCGAGAGGATAGTGGTTTCTTCCTTGGCCTCAGGTTTTATAATGAAAAAAATGGGTAGTGTTATTGCTTTCTTATTGGTAGCGATAATGGCAGTATTGTTAACGTTAAAATTCTTTTCTGGACAAGTGAGTCATTCAGCTCCTTTAGTTTTAGTGCTTATAGCGCTAATAGTTTTAGGGAAAAAAGCTTTGGCAAACATCAAATCCTAGTTGTGGGACATTCAGACTTTGTCTTGAAAAGTCAGCTGAGTTTGTTCAGTTAATCCTTAGAATCCCCAATTGTACTTTATTCAGTTGGGGATTTTGTTATGACATTAAATTGGTTTTGGAAGTGAAATGTTGAAGCTCCTAGAGGTTGTTCGTCCGATAAAAGGAAAGGGGTGACATTGATGTCGTTCCTCTTTTGGATAATATCTTTTATAATAAGGCCATAAAAAAGGTTATCTTATACCGAATTAATTGGAAGGAAAATAATGAAGTACACATTACACAAGGTAAAAAAACAATGGCTTACGATTACTCTAACGGCTATGGCAGGGGTTGTCCTACTAGTAGGAGGAGCAAATACTGTCAGTGCGGATGACCAATCGGTTACTGACCAGCCGACTCAGACCCTAGAACAGGTTCAAGATGATGAAGCTACTGTTACTTCGGACCAGTCAGGAGCAAATGAATCTCAACTTCAACAAACAGGTGTTCCTCAGGCTGATTCTGCTACTGTCAGCCAAGAGCAACAGACTGCTGGCCAAGATACGACAGAAGCTTCTCAAAATTTACAAGCATCTACTACGGTAACTGATGTCACTAAGACTAGTGATCAGTCAGTGAAACAAGTGGAAGTTACGCCGGTATCACAGGTATCTGTTCAACTTGCTACTGACGGAGCTGTTGTTGAGTCAGCTCCATCTCAAACAGCTCCTACTCAAGAAGGACAGAATGACTCTGAAGCGGACCTTGTTCAAGGGGTTAATAATCTTGATTCACAAGCGATTGTTACTACAGCCTTGCCTCAGGATATCAACAAGGTCATTGATGGACATTCGTCAGGTATTTCAACTCTTGATGCTGCAGCCTTGACTCTTGAGTTTGAAAAGGCTCGTCTCAGAGGAGCGACTGATGCTACTATTTTAGAGGAAATTCAGAAGGATGGTCGGGCGGTTCCTAATAATCTGACCTATCTTAGCGACTTTTATGATGCTCGTACAGGAACTAGTGGAGCAGCCTTCAGAGATAAGGCTAGTCAGAAGGTCATCGTCGCTTATACAGGGACAAATAACGATGGTAATGAATTACAGGATGCCCTTGGAGCAGATCTGATAGGAATTGGCTTAGCGCGTGGACAACACTACCAACCGGCTTATGATTTCTATGACAAGATAGCCCGTCAATACGGTGCTGAAAATATTGTCGTTACCGGGCACTCATTGGGAGGAAATGTTGCTCAACGGGTTGCTCTAAAAAAGAATGTTGCAACGACGGTTGTCTATAATGCAGCTCCGCTTTACATCCCATCAGTTGCTTCTGTTGGAAATAAAATTTATGATTCGCTGCGAAAAGTGTTTGATTTGCCATCAAATAGGGAAGAGGCGAAGCAAACAATTGCTGATATTAAGGCTGATATGAAGACCTTTACAGGTCAGGTCACTCGAATCACAACCCAGAAAGACTGGCTCAATAATGCTATGCGCTTATTGGGGGCCGTTTATCTGGGTACGGAATATATTATTCCAAATTCTGGAAATCATGATTTACAGGCGATAGCCAACGATAGCCAACAAGTCGCTAGTGTAAAAGCGCAAGTTAGTCTTTAAAGATATAAAAAGGAAGGATAAAAAGATGAAAACCAAAGAATTACTTTTTTCAGAACTAAACGAGGAAGACTTAGCGGCCATTCGAGGTGGTTCCCTCTGGGATTTCAAAGGGATTATTATTGGCGATTCTTGGTGGTATCCACGTATTGGAATTCCAGAACATCCAATTCTTCTAGATAAATAAGTAAAGCAGCTTGATCTGAGAAGATCAGGCTTTTTTTTTTGCTTTTTGAAAGTGACCAAGTGCAAATTCATTGCTTGATATGTCATTAAACTGTTATTTTTTTGATATTGCACAGATATAGTATAGAAAGGTATAATTAACAGGGGACTAATTTGGAGGGGCCAGTATGACAATAAAAGCAGATTTAGGACGACGGATTAAGGCCGAAAGAAACCAGAAAAAAATATCGCAGAGTTCATTTTGCGGGGACGAAGAAAAGCTAACGATTCGTCAGTTGCAGCGGATTGAGCATGGCCAATCCCTACCAACTCTAGAAAAGTTGGAATTTATCGCTGATCGTTTGGACATTAAAATGTCTGACCTTCTGGAAGGTAGGGATATCCAATTACCGGATGACTATTGGGAAATGAAAGCACGGATTGTTAAATTTCCTACCTATGGAGATGAGGAAAGAATCCAGCAAAAACAGAATCTCATTGATGAAATTTATGATAAATACTTTGACAGTCTACCTGAGGATGAACTGCTCTTTTTGGACCTTTCAGAAAATATTCTAGGGGGTATTCATGACAAGAATATTCCTGATATTGAAGAAATTTATGATGATGCCTTCGATCAGGTTCTTAAAAAGGAGAGGTTTGATTTTAACGATTACCTTTATTTGGGCTATTTTTTGCAACAGTGTCGCAAGGATTCCGATTATGATTATAAGACTTTTAAAAAAATTGAGCAGAAATTACTAAAGCAGGAGCTATTGGCAGATGATCTCTATAATATTGAACTTTTAGCGACAGTAATGGATGCTGCTACTGTCTATGCTTTTCATGATGATTATGGAAATATCATGCCCTTGTTAGAAAAGCTGAATCGTATTATTGAGAAAGCTCAACTCCCCACCTACAAGGTAGGACTTTTAGAACTTGAGGCCAAGTACTATATTAAGGTTGTTGAAGATAAAGAAAAAGCCAAAGAACTTTACCAGCGCGCTCTGATGCTGGGAGATATTCTAGATGATCCCACCATTATTGCTGATGTTAAGATGGAAATGAAAAATGATGGGATAGATGAATAAAGTTTCTACGGAGCTTCATTGTATAGAGAAGAGTGATTTCTTTTAAGAGATTACTTTTTTAGTTTTTGGAAAAGGTGACATAAATGTCGTTTTGTTTTGAGCTGAATGGGTGTAGAATAGGTTTATAAAATGAAAGGGGGGTTAATAATGAACTTGAAAAAGATTATTGAATTAGCAATCACGCTTGTAGCTTTAATGTGTACAATTGTACGTTAATAATGAATGATTTAGATTAGAAGATATTTCGAAAGGGGCTATTTTGAAAAAGTATACCTATATTGCCCAGGTAGATGAGCGCGATTGTGGGGTAGCGGCCTTGGCCATGGTCCTTAAGCATTATGGATCGACCTATAGTTTGGCCTACCTTAGGGAACTGGCTCAGACCTCTCGGGAAGGAACCTCTGCCTTGGGCTTGATAAGGGCGGCCCAAGGTTTAGGACTTAAAACCAAGGCTATCCGAGCGCAATTAGATCTTTTTGATGATGAGCATTTGACCTATCCCTTTATCGTTCATGTTGTTAAGGATGAGAGTCTGCAACACTACTACACGGTCTTTGGGCAAGATGGAGATAAGATTATTATCGGCGATCCTGATCCTGGGAAGAAGGTTGTTAAGTTGCCACGTTCGCAATTTGAAAAAGAATGGACAGGTGTTGCTCTTTTCTTTGAACCGAGCGAGACTTATACAGTTCACAAGGAGAAGCTCAAAGGGCTCTGGTCTTTTGTACCAATCTTACTGAAAAAGAAGACCTTGATTGCCGTTATTGTTGCCATGAGTTTTATGGTGACCGTAATTAATATCGTTGGGTCATACTATTTGCAAGGGATGTTGGATAGCTTGATTCCAAGAGCCATGTACTCATTTTTGACGATTGTCTCCTTAGGGCTCTGTCTTGCTTATCTGGCTCAACAGGTCTTCCAATTTTTCCAGACCTACTTGCTCTCTCGTCTCAGCAATTATCTAGCTGCACAGGTCATCCTTCCTTATATTAAGCATGTCCTGTCTCTGCCGATGAGCTTCTTTACCTCTCGGCGGACTGGTGAGATTACTTCACGTTTTGGCGATGCTAGCACAATTATTGATGCCTTAGCTTCAACGATTTTGTCACTCTTCTTGGATTTGACGATTGTTATTACCTTGGCTGTGACCCTCTTTGTACAAAGTACACAGCTCTTTAGTTTGACTTTACTGGTGGTTCCTCTCTATGCCTTGGTGATTCTATCCTTCCTCAAATTTTTTGATCATCAGAACTATCAGGTAATGGAAGCTAATAGTAAGGTTAACACCGCTATCATTGATGATTTGCGGGGGATTGAAACGCTTAAATCCCTACGAGTTGAAAAGCGGCGTTACTCTTCAATTGAAGGTAAGTTCTCAGATTATTTGACTAAGTCTCTGAAGCGGAGTCAGTGGGAGGCTATTCAAACGAGCTTGAAGACGATTGTCCAGCTTGTCTTTAATGTCTTGATTCTTTGGTATGGGGCTAATTTGGTGATGCGTGGTCAACTCTCAATAGGGCAGTTGATTACCTATAACATGCTGCTGACTTATTTTACAACCCCCCTGACCAATATTATTAATTTGCAAGGAAAACTCCAACAAGCGCGTGTTGCTAACAACCGCCTCCAAGAAGTATATGTGGTTGATAAGGAAGAAGAGGCTAAAAATGATGTGAAAGACTTTACCAGCCTTCAGCTATCGGGTGTGGGCCATCGCTTTAGCTACCAACAAGAAACCTTAAAGGATATTGACTTATCAATTGAGCGCGGTGATAAGATTGCCCTGATGGGTAAGAGTGGTTCTGGTAAGACAACTTTGGCTAAGATTTTAGCGGGTTACTATACTGTAAACCAAGGTAAAACTCTGATTGATGAGCGGTCTGTTGGTTATCCTGAATTGAGGAGTTTGGTTACCTATGTTCCCCAACAATCCTATGTGTTCACAGGAACCATTTTGGAAAACCTCCTGCTTGGAGTGTCCGGTGATGTTGATGAGAAACGTTTGATAGAAGCTTGTACTACAGCTGAAATTTTAGAAGATATTCAAGCTATGCCGCTAGGCTTTCAATCTCAAGTTTCCGAAGATGGTGGCCTGTCGGGTGGGCAAAAGCAACGGTTAGCCATTGCTCGGGCTCTGCTTTCAGACCAGCCAATTTTAGTCTTTGACGAAGCCACAAGTGGACTTGATGGTGATACGGAAGAAAAAGTTATTAAAAATCTCAATAGTATCGATCGGACCATGATTTTTGTTGCCCACCGAGGTAGCATCTCAAATTATGCTAACCGAATTGTTAAGATTGAGGCTGGTAAAAAAATTAGCGATCAACCCAACCAAAAACTCAGGTGGTCACGTTTAGGTTTAGGCCATGTTGTTTAATGATAAAATAGCTCCTTATAGATAAGACAAGCACTCTCAACAACTTAAGATTGAGGGTGTTTTATTATCACTTTTTAAGTCACTCAATTATCATTAGTTAGTTGTGTCTGCGCTGTCATCAAACTGTTATTTTTTTGATATTGTATAGGGGCCAAAAAGGACGGTATAATGAACCAAGAATTGGAGGACGATTATGACGATGAAAGAAGTTCTAGGGCAGCGGATTAAGGAAGAAAGAGAAAGCAAGCAGATCTCACAGAAGCTCCTATGCGGGAATGGGGCAGCTCTGACTGTCCGTCAGCTGCAAAGGATTGAGCATGGCCAGTCCCTGCCGACGCTGGAAAAACTGGAGTTTATCGCCCGGCGCTTGGATTTGAAAACGTCAGACCTTTTGGAGAGCGTTGATGTCCAATTGCCAGAGGATTATTGGGCTATGAAGGCTTGAATCGTTAAGTTCCCCACCTATGGGGAGAAAGAGCGGATTCAACGTAAGCTGGACCTGATTAACGAAATTTTGGTCAAGTACTTTGATCGTCTGCCTGAGGATGAGTTGCTCTTTTTGGACCTGTCAGAAAATATCTTGGATAGGATCCACGATAAACGTATCCCCAATATCGAGGAAATCTATGATGATGCTTTCGAGCAGGTGCTCAAGAAGAAAACCTTTACTTTTAATGACTACCTTTATTTGAGTTATTTTTTACAAAAGTGTCGCAATGAAGCTAGTTATGATCGAAAGATCTTCAAACAGATTGAGCAAAAATTACTCCAACAAGAACTGAGTTCAGACGAGTTTTATAATATTGAATTTTTGGCAGCAGTTATGGACGCGGCTGCTGTCTATGCTTTTCATGATGATTATAAGGATATCATGCCATTGTTGAAGAAAATACATTGGATTATTGAGCAAGCCCAACTCCACACCTATAAGGCAGGGGTTCTAGAATTAGAAGCTAAATACTATGTTAAAATCGCTAAGGATAAGGATAGGGCCAAGAAACTTTATCAACAAGCTCTAAAGTTAGGGGAAATCTTGGAGGATCCTGCTATTATTGCAGATATTAAGATGGAAATGAAAAACGATGGGATTGAGTAAGAGCGAGTTTCTTTTATTATTTAAGTTGATTGTCAGTTTATTTACTTTGTTATTAGATAAAGGATTTCAATTCTTTGCATTGGTTAATCCTGTCAGAAAAAGACCGAACTTTTGTTCGATCTTTTTTATTTAGTCTTGAATAATGGTCAGCTCACTCTTGATACCATTGAGCTCGATTGTGTTATCTGCTTCTGGATTTGAAAAGTCGCTAGTTGGTTGACCATTTTTTTCAAAGGTCATTTTAGTGGTAAGACATCTTTTTTTGCTGGCAAACTGAAAATCTTTTGGAACATAGAGTTTGGAGCTGCAGGAAACTTGGTTGAGATCAAGTTTGCCCTTGAAATGACTTAGAAAGATTCGACTATCTAAGTTATTGTTCAGTTCAATATGACCTTGGCAGTCCTTGATGGTAAACTCTGAGGCTCGCCCATCAAACTCAATATTAACCGTTTTTATTCCAAGTAAATCTATCTTTTGGCAGTTAGCAGCAATCTCACAATTTTCTAGATATTTTTCTGGCAACTTGACTAGAATGGTTAGATCTTCTTTGGCTTGGTTCTGACTCAAGTCTTGAGATTGTTTCAGGTTCACATCAAGAGCTTTTTTTTGATCGTCAAGTTTAAGCTTACAAATCTGTTCTAGTTTTTCAATAGTATTTGATTTGAGATAGACCTCAATTTTTTCATTCTCAGCTATTTGCAGCCGGATTTCATGAGCAACTCCTAGCTTGAGATCAAATCGTTTGGGTCTGTCAATATCATAACTGGTGTAGCTTTGATAGAGAAAATCTTTGGTCGGTTGAGCAATATTTTCTTGGAGTAGTTGATCTAGAGAAATCTCAAAGAGATTAGCTAAGGCTTGCAGGTTGCCGATATCAGGCAGACCACCACCAGTTTCCCACTTGGTGATGGCTTGACGGGAAACATTAAGGTTTTCAGCTAGTTTTTCCTGAGAGAGCCCCAGCTCTTTGCGATAGTGACGAAGGGTTTGTTCAAGTGCCATAATATTATTTCCTTATTTCTAATAGTTCTGTGAATAGCTTGAGGTCTAATTTTCTGGTCTCAGCCTATTCACTCTTTTACTCTACCTTGAGTGAGACTGGAGAACCAGCAAGTTTGTTTGTCATTTAATAAAATTTTGCTACTTTTCGTAGCATAGCACTATTATAACCTATTTAGCAGGTTGAGTCAGGGTTGTTTTCGTATCAAAGAATTGCGCTACAAAGCGTAGCAAAAATAGATAATTTGTTAATCATAGTTGCTGGTCGCGATTCTATTTTCTCGTTATAGTATGAGCGACCTAGTTAAAAGGAGGATACTTATGATTAAACAGGTTATCATTTCGGCCCATCAGCTTGGAAAAAGTTTTGGTGAAAAAAATAATCAAGAGACGATCTTTTCTCATTTAAATCTTGAGATTTATCAAGGAGATTTTACAGTTATTATGGGAGCTTCGGGAGCAGGAAAATCCACCCTGCTCTATTCTTTGTCGGGAATGGACAAACCAACAGAAGGAGAAATTTATATTGATGGTACTAATATCACCCAAATGACCAGCGATCAACTGGCCAAATTTCGTAGGAAACAATGTGGCTTTGTTTTTCAGCAAATTTATCTCATGCAAGAGCAGAATCTTATGGATAATGTGCTAATAGCAGGAACCTTACTGACAAGAAAGCGAAAGGAATTGCTAGCCCAAGCCAAGAATTTGTTTGCGCAAGTGGCTATTTCAGAGCAAACTCAAGCCAAACTCCCTTCGCAAGTTTCGGGAGGGGAGGCCCAGCGGGCAGGAATCGTTCGAGCAATTATTAATCAGCCCAATATTTTATTTGCGGATGAGCCAACAGGGGCTTTGAATTCAGCAAATTCAGATGCTGTTTTAGATGTTTTCTCTTCGCTTCATCAAGGAGGGCAAAGCATTGTGATGGTGACGCACGATAAAAAGTCGGCCTTACGAGGAAACCGGATTATCTATCTCAAAGATGGCAAGATTTTTGGTGAATGTCAGTTTGATGAGGCATTAGGTGACAAGGAGCGTCAGAAAAAATTTGATCAGTTTCTTTTAGAAATGGGGTGGTAAGTATGTTTCTTGCTTTTCAAAATCTCAGGAAGCAAAAGCGTCACTATTTTTCTTTCGCTTTGATGCTCTTTTTGACAGCGGTCATTGTCAATCTATCCCTCGTTCTCTCTTTTCAAACATCAAAAGCCTATGATCAGAACTTTAACAGATTAAAGACTGCTCAGTTGAATGTTTTGATTTCCCAGAAACAAGACAGTAAAGACCTATTAAAAGAGATTGATAAAATTCAGGGGGTGACTCTTGTAGAGCGTCATCAAGGGATTTTTACCAAGGCTAAGGTTCATCATTTTGCAGGGACAGACTTTGAAATGACAACAGTTTTCTACGACAGTAGTCAGAAAAGGAATTTGAATCGCTTTGAGTTGTCAAAATCTAGTAAAGTGGCCAGTCAGAGTGTCTATATCCCTAATTATATCTCCAAACTAGGAGGCTTTCCCCTTGGTTCTAAAATACGCTACACTATAGGCAAAAAGGACTACACCTATTCTGTCGCTGGGACCGTGGAAGAGATGCAGTACGGCAATTACGGTACTAATGTTATTGGGATCTATCTTCCCCATAATGCTTATCAGTCTCTATTCAAGGAAGAAGAGGCACATTCAGTTGCGGAATATTCTCTAAAGGTAAGTTCGTCATCAGATCTTAGTGTGGTGAAGAAAAAACTGACTTCGCTCTTGTCTGACAAAGGTATTGCAGCTGTGCTTATTAAAGATAGTAAAACCGTCAAGCAGGCGAGAACCATGATGAGCACCTTATTGATTGCTATTTTTATAGCAGTAGCTGGGATAGTTTTTATCATTAGCTTATTCTTGAGTGCTTTTCGAATTCAAAATCACCTTAAATCAGAAGTGGTTAATATGGGGGTGCTTAAGGCAATGGGTTATACCAGTGCTAAGATTATCTTTTCAGAAGTGCTTCCTTATCTATTGGTGGCTATGATAGCTACGGTTACGGGGGTTCTAACCTCCTATCTGGTTCTTCCTTTTCTCGCTTCCTTTTTAGCAGTTCAATCGGGATTCTCCTTTCAGCCGACCTTTGATAGCTATGCTCTGTGTCTGATTGTGGTGTTTGTGACTGGAGTAGCAGGTGGGTTAACTTATCTTTGTGCTAGAAAAATTCATCGCTTCAACCCTATTGATGCTGTTAGGAGAACAGACTCTACTCGGCGATTCTCGAATCATTTTTCCCTAGCAAATTCTAAGCTAGGAATCTCGGGGGCTTTAATCTTAAAGCAAGTATTTGCGTCTTTTTGGCAAAATATGCTACTGTTTGTTTTAACCGTAGGACTCATGATGTTACTCGCTTTCTCAGGGACACTGCTTTATAATACCGCCGGTAAGCCCGACAATTTTTTAAGAACCCTTTCAGAAGAGCTCCCTTCTGCTATTTTTACTGTAGACAAACCTCAAGAGTTACAAAATATAAAAAAGGAGCTTAAAAGCGACTCCAGAGTTAAACAAGTTTTAGACTATTCTACTCAGTCTGTCAATGGTCCTGATGGAGGTCTAACAGCATTTGTAACACCAGACTTCTCTAAGTTGACTAATGATATTATTTATAAAGGTAGAAACCCCTCGACCAGTGATGAGGTGGCAATTGGCAGTGCCTTAGCTCATCATTATAAAATTGGTGATTGGATTAGACTGGATAATAATGGCAGGTCTCACACCTATAAAGTTACAGGCTATGTCCAAAGTGTCAACAATCAAGGACAGGTTTGTGAATTGACGGCGGCAGGCTATCATAAGATTACTGAAACGAGACTGAATCATTTGAATGTTTATCTGAAGAAAGGAGCGTCTGTCAGGCGTTTCATAAAAGAATACAGGAAGAACCATTCGAATAGTTCTTTAAAGGTTACTAATTACGATCAAGTTATTAAGACTGGTAGTAGGCTCTATACGGGAGTTATTGCTCTTGTCTTAGGTGCTGTCTTTACACTTTCCATATTTATGATTAGCTTAGTTTTGTTTGTGGTTATTAATTCACTGATTACCAGACGCAAGCAGGAGCTAGGCATCTATAAGGCTCTAGGTTGGTCCAATAAGCAACTGATTTTCCAGTTAATTTTTGGCTTTATTCCTGTTATAATACTGGCCGCATTTTTATCCATTCTGCTAGCTATCTCTCTCATTCCCTTACTAAATCAGGAAGTTTTAGGTCTGGTTGGAGTTTATAAAAACCATTTTCAAGTTTCATTAGGAGTTTTGTTTCTTCTTGCTTTAGCTTTTGTTGGGTTAAATTTTGCAATTAGTTTGTTTTTATCTCGGTCAATAAAAACGATTGTCCCTTATTCTCTTTTAACAGAATAGCAAAACAAAAATAGTTCGTGAATAGCGAACTATTTTTGTTTTTGTTTTTTGTATTGTCTGTAAAACATTGAACCTTCTTCCTATATATGTTAAAATTTAGGAGAACAAAAAGGGAAGGCGAACATTTTCATGAAAAAAGAACTCATTTACACTGGTAAAGCCAAGGATATTTATACGACTGAGGATGAGAACGAGATTGTATCGGTCTACAAGGACCAGGCAACCATGCTCAATGGGGCTCGCAAGGAGACCATCAAGGGCAAGGGCGTGCTGAACAATCAAATCTCATCCTTAATTTTTGAAAAGTTAAATGCGGCTGGTGTGGCGACCCACTTTCTTAAGCAGTTGTCGCAGACAGAACAACTCAATAAAAAGGTCAAAATCATTCCTTTGGAAGTGGTCCTGCGGAACTATACGGCGGGCTCTTTCGCCAAGCGTTTCGGTCTGGAAGAGGGCATCAAGTTTGAGACGCCGATTGTTGAGTTTTACTATAAAAATGATGAGCTGGATGATCCTTTTATCAATGATGATCACGTCAAGTTTTTGGATATTGCCGATGATCAGCAGATTGCCTTTCTTAAGGAAGAAACTCGTCGGATCAACGGTCTTTTGAGCGACTGGTTCAGTCAAATTGGTCTCAAGTTGATTGACTTCAAGTTGGAATTTGGTTTCGACAAGGATGGCAAGATTATTTTGGCGGATGAATTTTCACCAGACAACTGTCGCCTTTGGGACAAGGAAGGCCATCACATGGACAAGGATGTTTTCCGCAGAGACTTGGGTAATCTGACCGATGTCTACGAAGTTGTTTTGGAAAAACTGCAAGGGGTAGACTAAGGAAATTAATTGTCGTTGAAAATCAAAAGTGGGCGGGAGCAGAAACTCCGCCCATCTCACAAAGATGGCAAAACCAACCGACCTCGCAAGGCATGGCCGTGCAAGGAGTGGATGGCGGAAGCTTTTGATTTTTGAAGAGTATGCGTTAAGAAATTAAGACAAAGGAAATAAAGCATGAATAAGCGAATTTTTGTGGAGAAGAAGGCCGATTTTCAGGTTAAGGCTAGCTCTCTGGTGGCGGAATTGAGGCATAATTTACAGTTGTCAAGCTTGAAAGACTTGCGTCTAATCCAGGTCTATGATGTGTTCAATATCCCAGCAGACCTTTTGGAAAAGGCCCAGGCTCACATCTTTTCTGAACGGGTGACCGATCAGGTCTTGGACCAGATCGACATTGAAAAGACCTTGGCAGCTTCTGCCTATTTTGCTATCGAAGCTCTGCCTGGCCAGTTCGACCAAAGGGCGGCCAGTGCCAAGGAAGCCCTCCTGCTCCTTGGGGGCAGTTCAGATGTTCAGGTCAACACAGCCCAGCTTTATCTGGTCAATCAGGATATTGCCCAGGATGAATTGGCGGCCCTCAAGCACTACCTGCTGAATCCGGTTGATTCTCGCTTTAAGGATATTGATGCAATCTTGGCTCCTCAGGCCTTTGCAGCTTCTGACAAGACCATTCCCAATCTCGACTTCTTTGCCAGCTACTCAGCTGAAGATTTCAAGGCCTATAAGGCCAAGGAAGGTCTGGCTATGGAAGTGGATGACCTGGTTTTCATTCAGGACTACTTTAAAAAATTGGGGCGGGTGCCAACAGAAACCGAGCTCAAGGTCTTGGATACTTATTGGTCTGACCACTGTCGTCACACGACCTTTGAAACTGAGCTTAGAAATCTTGACTTTTCTCAGTCCAAATTTCAGGAGCAGTTGCAGGCAACCTATGATAAGTATTTGGCCATGCGACACGAATTGGGGCGTGATGATAAGCCTCAGACCTTGATGGATATGGCAACGATTTTCGGTCGTTATGAGCGGGCCAATGGCCGTCTGGACGACCTGGAGGTTTCTGATGAAATCAATGCTTGCTCGGTAGAAATCCAGGTGGATGTCAATGGGGTTAAGGAGCCTTGGCTCCTCATGTTCAAGAATGAGACCCACAATCACCCAACAGAAATCGAACCTTTTGGTGGAGCGGCAACCTGTATCGGTGGTGCCATTCGTGACCCACTTTCAGGTCGTTCTTATGTTTATCAGGCCATGCGGATTTCAGGAGCGGGTGATATTACGACTCCGATTGCTGATACCAGAGCTGGGAAGTTGCCGCAACAGGTTATTTCGAAAACGGCTGCCCATGGTTATTCCTCCTACGGGAACCAAATCGGCTTAGCGACGACCTATGTTAAAGAATACTTCCACCCAGGCTTTGTTGCTAAACGGATGGAGCTGGGAGCAGTTGTCGGTGCAGCTCCTAAGGAAAATGTTGTCCGTGAAAAACCAGAGGCTGGCGATGTTGTCATCTTGCTTGGTGGTAAAACCGGACGTGACGGCGTCGGTGGTGCGACGGGTTCTTCCAAGGTGCAGACGGTTGAGTCCGTTGAAACCGCTGGTGCAGAAGTACAAAAGGGGAATGCCCTTGAGGAACGTAAGATTCAACGCCTCTTCCGCAAGAAGGAAGTAACCCGCCTGATTAAGAAGTCTAACGACTTTGGAGCTGGCGGTGTCTGCGTGGCAATCGGTGAGCTGGCGGATGGTCTGGAAATTGATCTGGATAAGGTTCCGCTCAAGTATGCTGGTCTTAACGGTACCGAAATCGCTATCTCTGAAAGTCAAGAGCGGATGGCTGTTGTCGTTCGTCCAGAAGATGTGGACACCTTCATTGCTCAATCCGCCCAAGAAAATATTCAAGCTGTCGTTGTGGCGACAGTTACGGAAAAACCAAACCTCATCATGACCTGGAATGGTAATACTATTGTCAATATTGAACGCTCCTTCCTCGATACCAACGGTGTTCGGGTCGTAGTGGATGCCAAGGTTGTCGATAAAGAGCTGGACCTGCCTGAGGTTCGTCAGACTTCGCCAGCCAGCTTGGAAGCTGATACCCTGGCAGTTCTTGCCGACCTCAACCACGCTAGTCAAAAGGGTCTGCAGACCATCTTTGATAGTTCGGTTGGTCGCTCAACTGTCAATCATCCTCTAGGAGGTCGTTACCAAATCACGCCGACAGAAAGTTCTGTGCAAAAATTGCCGGTTGAACATGGTCTTACCAAGACGGCCTCGGTTATGGCTCAGGGCTACAACCCTTACTTGGCTGAATGGTCTCCCTACCACGGAGCAGCCTATGCTGTTATCGAAGCGACCGCTCGCCTAGTGGCGACTGGTGCCGATTGGTCTAAGGCAAGATTTTCTTACCAAGAGTATTTCGAGCGGATGGACAAACAGGCCGACCGCTTCGGCCAACCGCTAGCAGCCTTGCTGGGTTCTATTGAGGCTCAGAGCCAATTAGGCCTACCATCTATCGGTGGTAAGGACTCCATGTCTGGTACCTTTGAAGAATTGACGGTTCCGCCAACCCTGGTAGCCTTTGGGGTAACCACAACTGATAGCGATAAGGTTCTCTCACCTGAATTTAAGGCAGCTGGAGAAAATATCTACTATATTCCTGGTCAAGCCCTCAGTCAAACCATTGATTTTGATCTAATTAAGAGTAACTTTGCTAGCTTTGCCAGCCTCCAGGATAAGCATCAGATTACAGCGGCCTCTGCTGTTAAATATGGCGGCCTGCTGGAAAGCCTAGCCTTGATGACCTTCGGTAATCATATCGGGGCAGAAGTTGAACTTGACAAGCTTGACACCAGCTTGACAGGTCAACTGGGAGGCTTTGTCTTTAGCTCTCCTGCTGAGATTGACGGACTTGTCAAGTTGGGTCAAACTAGCGATAACTTTACACTTCTTGTCAATGGTGTCAAGTTATCTGGCGACAAGCTTCTGTCAGCCTTTGAAGGCAAACTTGGGGAAGTTTACCCAACAGAATTTAAGCAAGAAACCAACCTTGAGAGTGTTCCAGCCGTCTCGACAGATGCTGTCAAAGAAGCGAAAGTCAAGGTTGCAAAACCTCTGGTTTACATTCCAGTCTTCCCAGGTACCAATTCCGAATACGATTCGGCCAAGGCCTTTGAGGCAGCTGGTGCCCAAGTTGAATTAGTGCCTTTCGTCACCTTAGATGCGGCAGCTATTGAAGCTTCTGTTGACACCATGGTTGACAAGATTGACAAGGCTAATATCATCTTCTTTGCCGGTGGCTTCTCGGCCGCCGATGAACCAGATGGTTCTGCCAAGTTTATTGTTAACATTCTGCTCAATCAAAAGGTTCGCCAAGCAATTGACAGCTTTGTTGAACGAGGCGGCCTCATCATCGGCATCTGTAATGGTTTCCAAGCCTTGGTTAAATCCGGACTGCTTCCTTATGGTAATTTTGAAGAAGCTGATGAAGACAGTCCTACCCTCTTCTACAACGATGCCAACCAGCATGTGGCTAAAATGGTAGAAACACGGATTGCCAATACCAATTCACCATGGCTGGCGGATCTTGAGGTTGGCGACATTCACGCTATCCCTGTTTCCCACGGGGAAGGGAAGTTCGTTGTCAGCGACCAAGAGTTCAAGGAGCTGCGGGACAATGGCCAAATTTGGAGCCAATATGTTGACTTTGACGGGCAACCAAGTATGGATTCCAAATACAATCCAAATGGCTCTAGCCATGCTATTGAAGGTATTACCAGCAAGAATGGCCAAATTATTGGTAAGATGGGTCACTCAGAACGCTGGGAAGCCGGACTTTTCCAAAACATCCCTGGTAACAAGGACCAAAAGCTCTTTGAATCAGCGGTTCGCTACTTTACTGGCAAATAATACTCTTCGAAATCAAAACGATCTAACGGACAGGCAAGCCCATAATTTTTACAACTGAGCCTGCTACAAGAACTGCCATGCAGCTCTTTATGTCCCTTACTAATTTCGTACAAGCCATAGTATCGACAGTTTGTACGAAATGTCGCATCGGTAACTCACCTTACCCTATCTCAGTACTGCCTGTGGTTCGTTTTATGGGGGATACCTCACAAAGCTGGTCGGTTTCATCAACTTTGCTCCCTCCAATTTTGTCAGGCATTTTCAGCTGGCGATGGCAAAACCAGTAAGTTTGTTGCAAGTGCTTTCCGCCCTGATCAACCGTCTAAAACTGAGACTGTATGTTTGCTTTTCGTGATAGAAGGCAGGTAAGGACTTGCGTCCGCTAGCACTTAAAGAGGATAGCATAAAAGAAACGTTAGGAAAAACAATGACGTACGAAGTAAAATCTTTAAATGAAGAATGTGGAATTTTTGGAATTTGGGGACATCCTCAAGCTGCCCAAGTGACCTATTTTGGTCTCCACAGTCTACAACATAGAGGTCAGGAAGGGGCTGGAATTCTGGTCAATGATGCGGGCAACCTCAAACGTCACCGCGATGTTGGCCTGGTTTCAGAAGTCTTTCGAAACCCTGATGACCTAGCAAAATTAAAAGGAACGAGTGCCATCGGTCACGTTCGCTATGCGACAGCTGGTGAAGCGACCATTGATAATATCCAACCCTTTCATTTCCGCTTTCACGACGGCCATTTAGGTCTGGCCCACAATGGGAATCTGACCAATGCCCAGACTTTGAGGGCTGAGTTGGAAGATAAGGGGGCTATTTTCTCCAGCACCTCGGATAGTGAAATTCTCATGCACCTGATTCGCCACATCCGCAAGAGCAACTTTATTGACAAGGTCAAGGAGGCCCTCAATACCGTTAAGGGTGGCTTTGCCTATCTGCTCATGGCTGAGGATAAGCTGATTGCTGCTCTGGACCCCAATGGTTTCCGGCCCCTCTCCATCGGCAAGATGAAAAATGGATCCTGGGTGGTTTCTAGTGAAACCTGTGCCTTTGAGGTGGTCGGAGCCCAATGGGTCCAAGATGTTGAGCCTGGACAGCTGGTTATCATTGATGACAGCGGGATTCAGTTTGATAATTACACGACTGACACTCAGCTTGCCATCTGTTCTATGGAATATATCTATTTTGCCCGGCCCGATTCCACTATTCACGGGGTCAATGTTCATACGGCCCGCAAGAATATGGGACGTTGCCTGGCTCAGGAATTCAATCACGAGGCTGACATTGTGGTCGGCGTGCCTAATTCCTCCCTATCAGCAGCCATGGGCTTTGCTGAAGAATCTGGCCTGCCCAATGAAATGGGCCTGATTAAAAATCAATACACCCAAAGGACCTTCATTCAACCGACCCAAGAATTGCGGGAGCAAGGGGTCCGGATGAAGCTCTCGGCCGTCTCGGGCGTGGTCAAGGACAAGCGAGTAGTCATGATTGACGACTCCATTGTTCGAGGAACGACCAGTCGGCGGATTGTCCAGCTTCTGCGGGAAGCAGGGGCCAAGGAAGTCCATGTGGCTATCGGTAGCCCTGAGCTCAAGTATCCTTGCTTTTACGGCATTGACATCCAGAGCCGCAGGGAATTGATTTCGGCCAACCACGATGTGGAAGAGGTCCGGCAGATTATTGGTGCGGATAGCCTGACCTACCTGTCCAAGGAAGGCCTGATTGAGTCGGTTGGTCTGGAGACCGATGCCCAAAATGGTGGTCTCTGTGTCGCCTACTTCGATGGCGATTACCCAACCCCTCTCTACGACTATGAAGAACGCTACCTGCAAAGTCTTAAGGAGAAAACCTCTTTCTTTAGAAACTAAGCGATTAACTTGTAGGCTTTGAGAAAAGTCAAATCTCTTCTTATACAATAGAAAAAAAGGAAAATCTTATGTCTAAAAATGCTTATGCCCAATCGGGTGTTGATGTTGAAGCCGGCTACGAGGTTGTCGAGCGAATTAAAAAACACGTAGCCAGGACTGAACGTCTGGGTGTCATGGGAGCCCTGGGTGGCTTCGGTGGCATGTTTGATCTGAGTCAAACTGGCATCAAGGAACCTGTCTTGATTTCAGGAACGGACGGCGTTGGCACCAAGCTCATGCTGGCCATCAAGTACGACAAACACGACACCATCGGTCAGGATTGTGTGGCCATGTGTGTCAATGACATCATCGCTGCTGGAGCAGAGCCCCTTTATTTCCTCGACTATGTGGCGACTGGTAAAAACGAACCGGCCAAACTGGAGCAGGTTGTCGCTGGCGTGGCCGAAGGCTGTGTCCAAGCCGGTGCTGCCCTGATTGGTGGTGAAACCGCTGAAATGCCTGGTATGTATGGTCAGGATGACTATGACCTGGCTGGTTTTGCGGTCGGTATCGCCGAAAAATCTCAGATTATTGATGGGTCCAAGGTGCAGGCTGGCGATGTCCTCTTGGGTCTGGCTTCCTCAGGTATTCATTCCAATGGCTATTCCTTGGTCCGCAAGGTTTTCGCCGATTATACGGGTGACGAAGTTCTGCCGGAATTGGAAGGCAAGCCCCTCAAGGGGGCCCTGCTGGAGCCAACTAGGATTTATGTCAAGGCTGTCCTGCCTTTGGTTAAGGAAGGTCTGGTCAACGGCATTGCCCACATCACCGGTGGTGGTTTTGTGGAAAATGTCCCTCGCATGTTTGCGGACAATTTGGCAGCTGAAATCCAAGAAGACCAGGTGCCAGTGCTACCAATTTTCAAGGCTCTGGAAAAATACGGCCAAATCAAGCACCAAGAAATGTTTGAAATCTTCAACATGGGTATTGGTCTTATGCTGGCGGTCAGTCCTGACAAGGTTGAACGAGTCAAGGAAATCTCGGATGAGCCGGTTTATGAGCTGGGTCGCATTGTCGAAAAGACCGAGGCTAGTGTGGTGATTAAGTAATGGGCAAAAAGATTGCAGTTTTTGCTTCGGGCAACGGCTCAAATTTTCAGGTCATCGCGGAAAATTTCCCTGTAGACCTGCTCTTTAGTGACCATCGGGATGCCCATGTTCTTGAACGGGCGAAAAAGCTGGGCGTGGCCAGTTTCGCTTTTGAGCTCAAGGAATTTGCCAGCAAAGCTGACTACGAGCAGGCTCTGGTTGACCTTCTGGTCGAGCACCAGATTGACCTAGTTGTCCTGGCGGGTTATATGAAAATTATTGGCCCGACCTTGCTTGCAGCCTATCAGGGACGAATTATCAACATTCACCCCGCCTACCTGCCTGAATTTCCTGGTGCTCACGGTATCGAAGATGCCTGGAATGCAGGCGTTGACCAGTCGGGGGTGACCGTGCACTATGTAGATAGCGGTGTCGATACTGGCCAAGTCATTCAGCAAGTTCGTGTTCCCCGCCTAGCTGATGACACCATCGACAGCTTTGAAGCAAGGATTCACCAACATGAGTACCAACTCTACCCCCAAGTCCTAGAAAGCCTGGGAGTGGAGAGGAAATGATGAATGATAACGAATTAGATGGTTATAAACTTTTTTTGAAAAAGTCTTTCCAAGTATGTCTGATACAGATATCTTAAATGAGCTGTGGAATTTTGCAAATACTTCGCTTTATAAAATTGAGTATCCAGAGGCAGAGGAAGCTTGGAAAGATTTAAAACAGTCAATTGATGAAAGAAGTAAAGGCATAAACAAGCGAGGCAATACTGTTTATGTTCGTACATTTGGTAATAAGAAAGATAGAGAATCTGAGGAATTGCTGAGGTGTTTTTATAAGCACGTTTATGGTATTGACTTTATTAAAATAGATAAAAGCAATAACCAAAAGCCAACTTCTGTTTTACAAAAATACACGGACTATAGTAAAAAGAATAGTAATAAGAAAAAGAAATTAGTAAATTACCAAATATCACATATATTTGGTAAAACACTTAATTGCTACGCATTCGCTGCCCCATGGAATGTCATCTATTTGCCCAAAATTTTAGATCCACTTACTGGCCATGAAAGCAAAGGTATTTTCACTAGAAAATTCACAAAAAATGATGCTCGAAAATTATAAGGACATGATTGTAGAATACAATGAAAAAATGGAATATACTTTTATGGACAAAATTAAGAGTTTTAAGTTTCAAAAGGAAGGTTTAATCACTGAATTTGGGGAAGATAGAGTGGAAAAATTTTTTGGCGAAATAGATAAAAACTTTTCAAAAATTGAACTACCAAAGGAGAAATCATGACAAAACGTGCACTGATTAGTGTTTCCGATAAAACTGGCCTTGTTGAATTTGCCACAGCCCTTAAAGACTTAGGTTGGGAAATCATCTCAACCGGTGGGACTAAGAAGGCCTTGGACCAGGCAGGTCTTGCCACCATTGCTATTGACGATGTGACAGGCTTCCCAGAAATGATGGACGGCCGGGTCAAGACCCTTCATCCAGCTATTCACGGTGGCCTTTTGGCCCGTCGCGACTTGGACAGCCATCTTGAAGCTGCAAAGGCCAATGGTATTGAGCTGATTGATTTGGTGGTGGTTAACCTCTATCCTTTCAAGGAAACCATTCTCAAACCTGATGTGACCTATGCTGATGCTGTGGAAAATATCGACATCGGTGGACCATCTATGTTGCGCTCAGCAGCTAAGAATCACGCCAGCGTGACCGTGGTCGTTGACCCTGCCGACTATACCAAGGTCCTAGAAGAGTTGCAAGCAGATGGTCAAACCAGCTATCCAACTCGCCAAGCCTTGGCTGCCAAGGTTTATCGCCATACAGCTGCCTATGATGCCTTGATTGCAGACTACTTCACCAAGCAAGTTGGCGAAAGCAAGCCGGAAAAACTGACTATCACCTACGACCTCAAGCAGGCTATGCGTTATGGGGAAAATCCGCAACAGGATGCTGATTTCTACCAAAAGGGTCTGCCAACCGATTACTCTATCGCTTCTGCCAAGCAACTCAATGGTAAGGAACTTTCCTTCAATAATATCCGCGATGCCGATGCAGCCATCCGGATTATTCGCGACTTCAAGACCCGTCCAACTGTCGTCGCTCTCAAGCACATGAACCCTTGTGGCATCGGTCAGGCCGATGACATTGAGACAGCCTGGGATTACGCCTTTGAAGCCGATTCCGTTTCCATTTTTGGCGGCATCGTTGTCCTCAACCGTCAGGTCGATGCAGCGACGGCTGAGAAAATGCACGCCATCTTCTTGGAAATCATCATTGCCCCAAGCTATTCTCCAGAGGCTTTGGAAATTTTGACCACCAAGAAGAAAAATCTGCGGATTTTGGAGCTAGCATTTGATGCCCAAGATCAAAGTGAAGTTGAAGCAGAATACACGGGCGTGGTCGGCGGCCTTCTGGTGCAAAACCAAGACACCATCAAGGAAAATCCAGCCGACTGGCAGGTCGTGACCGAGCGTCAACCGAACCAACAAGAAAAAGAAGCCTTGGAATTCGCCTGGAAGGCGATCAAGTATGTCAAATCTAACGGTATCCTTGTTGCTAATGACCACATGACCCTGGGTGTCGGCCCTGGTCAAACCAATCGGGTTGGTGCCGTCAAGATCGCTTTGGAACATGCAGCTGGTCGCCTGGACGGAGCAGTCCTAGCCAGCGATGCCTTCTTCCCCTTTGCCGATAATGTGGAAGAAATCGCAGCCAGCGGTATCAAGGCCATCGTTCAACCAGGTGGCTCCATCCGTGACCAAGAAGTCATTGACGCCGCCAACAAGCATGGCCTGGCCATGGTCTTCACCGGCGTTCGCCACTTTAGACATTGATGAAAAGGGGAGTAGAACAAACTTGGTAAGGTTTGACTCTAGAGTTAGCTCACCCATAATGGTGTTTGCCGTTAATCATCAACTGCTGCATAAAATTGTTTATTGATAAAAGAAGAGATTGGAGTTTTCCCCAATCTCTTCTTTTATCGTCATTTTAATGCAATCGGTCCAGTGCTGAGTGTTTTGTAGGTCTAATTTTCATGTCACCGCATCCGTTTGCTGGCATTGAGGGCTAATCTGGTGATTTCCTCAACGCCCATTTCTGGGTAGTCCTCCCGCAGCCATTCATCTAGGATACTGTAGAGGCCACCCACCAGATAGCGACTGTCGTAGAGTAGTTGCTTTTGGTCTTGCTTGGCGGGATGCCAAGGGGCTGTCTTGATAATATCTCGGAATCTTGGCAGGGACTTGTAAAACTGGTTGGGAACCAGGCCCAGCAAATTCGCCTCTTGTAAAACCTTCATTCGTTCGGCTTCTCTGGTCCAATAGCCGATGAAAAAGCGGATAAGGTCTTCAGGACTTGCAAGTTCTATGGTCTGGATCTGTCTAAAGTAATCGTCCATCAAGCGGTCGATATAAGCCCTTAGAACCTGCTCCTTGGACCTGTAGTAGCGGTAAAAGGTTCGTCGTGAAACCTGAGCATGCTCGCTGAGTTCAGCGATACTGATGGCCTTGAGTGATTTTCTAATAGCCAATAAGTCAAACAGGGCTTCCTCAATTTCTTGCTTAATGTCTAATGGCATCATCTCATCTCCTTTGCTTGCTGGCAGCTGTCACACTTTGCTGCAAACTGTGTCAAATGCTTTAAACCTCTTGTTTTTGCCGGGTCATTTTTCTATACTACAGTCAACTTATTTCTATTATAAGTTAATTTAGTTCAAGTAAAGGAGAAAAAATGTCTTTAATTATGACCTACTGGTTTCTACCAATTTTATTTATTATCCATGATTTTGAGGAAATCATCATGATGCCCTTGTGGAAACAACGAGAAGCTCGCAAATTGGAAAAATTCAAGATCCGTTTCTTTGGTGCTGTCACGGATGGCTCAGCATTTTCTATTGGGGTGCTGGAGGAATTGCTCCTTCTAGTACTGGTTGCTCTCTATTGTCAGGCCAGTGGGAATCAACTTTTTTATCTAGCTGTTCTAGCGGGATACAGTCTCCATTTTATTCCCCACTATCTTATCTGTTTTAGCTTTAAGGGTTATGTCCCAGGTGTCGTCACTGCTCTCATAGAATTACCCTTGGTAATCCCTATGCTGCTTCATTATGGACAGGCGGTAACAAGCCCTGGGCTATTTCTTCTCTACCTAGTGATAGTGGTGCCCCTCATTTTCCTTAATGTTATTTGGCTCCATGGCCTCATGCCAAAAATTCAAGTTTTCTTTGAACAGTATAAGCAGGGGCCAAGCGACTAAACCTGCTATCAGACAGAGTCTCGTCCGAGAGGTCGGGTCTTTTTGTTAGCTGTTTTTTAATCCTGCTACCCAACAGAAGCTTCCCCCCAGCCAGTAAAAGTTAATATTTTTAGGCGATTCAAAACAGGGGGGTGGTTTAGTTGCAAATGTTACTAACTAGTACTGTGTAACGAATATTACAGCCAGACTAATCTTTTGTTAAAGTGAGCCGATGGGATGGATTTTCCAAAAATCTATGATAGGATGGATACCATATTGAAAAATATATTGAGAGTGACGGCTGATTTAGCCGAAGATTTTGTTTAAAATAAGAAGGGACTATAACATGAAACTCAACAAGAAAATGCTACTAGCCTCAACCCTTGCCTTATCTGTCTTTGCAGCAACTCAAGTGCAAGCTGAAGAAGCAAATGCCAACCAAAACTGGACACCTCGTTCAGTTGAAGAAGTTAAGGCTGACTTGGCTAACCAAGGTGATACCACAACTTATACCGTTAAATCGGGCGATACCCTCAGCACGATTGCTCAAGCAATGGGGATCGATGTTAACGTTTTGGCCAAGGTTAATGCCATTGCTGATATCAATGTGATTTACCCTGATACAGTCATCACAGCTACCTACGATGCTAACCACAATGCTACTGGCGTGACCATTCAAGCGGCCGATCAATCAGCACCGCAAGCTTCTGTTGACCTGTCTAACAACCAAGTAACCGTTGGTGATACAACCACATCCTTAGATGCCATCGAAACACCTGCTTCTAGCGAAGCTCCAGCTACTGATAATAGCCAAGCAATGCCAGCTCCTGAGGCGCCGGCATCTGAAGGAGCTCAAACCTCTGAAGTAAGTGATCAAGCTGCAGCAACATCAGAAGTAGCTGACCAAGGTCAAGCGCAATCAGCAACAGCTGAACAAGTTGCACCAGTAGCGGACCAAGGCCAAGGAGCCCAAGCCGCTCCTCAAGCTGCTCCTCAAGCAAACGACCAAGCAGCAAGTTCAGAACTGCCAGCTGCTTCATCAGAAGACAATCAATCTGGGGCTCCAGCACCAGCATCTGAGAGTCAGGCTCAGGCAGTAGAAGCAACTCCAGTCGAAGCTGAGTCGGTTCAAGCAGACCAAGCCCCTGCAGCTCAAGAAGCAGAGCAACCGTCAGCAACCGAGCAAGCGGCGCCACAAAATTCATCAGTCAACACAGATGGTATGTCTCCGTCAGCCGCTAACTTTGCTAATAACGTAGCTAACCAATATGGAACAACTGACATCGGAGGCTACCGTGAAGGTGATTCAGGCGACCACGGTACAGGTAATGCTGTCGATGTTATGACTTACGATAACACCCAACTCGGTCAAGAAGTCGCTGATTACGCTACTTCAAACATGGAAGCTAATAACATCTCTTACGTGATTTATCAGCAAAAATTCTATGCTCCAACTGATAACAAATACGGACCAGCTTATACTTGGAATGAAATGCCAGACCGCGGGGATGCCACAGCCAACCACATGGACCACGTCCACGTTTCCTTCAACAACTAAGAAAATCATAACACCCAGCCAGCCGGTTGGGTGTTTTTGGCATAAAATACGAATAAGGAGATGGTCAGAGGTTGACTATCTGCCATAAATGTATTACAATGAAATACAAAGAAGAGGAGGAAGATATTATGGCTGTTGTATCATTACGTTTAAATCAAGAGGAGGAAAGTTTCTTTAAAAATTATGCTGATTTTACAGGTAAAAGTCTATCTAGCTTGTTTAAAGAAGCTCTTGCTCAAGAAATTGAAGATGAGTTAGATTATAAACTGGGTGTTGAAGGTGTTAGAGCCTTTGAAGCTGACGGTGGACAAGGATACTCTATTGCAGAAGCTCGCAAGGAATTGGGGCTAGAGAATGTATAGGTTAGTTCTCTCGAAGCGATTTATCAAACAAATAAAAAAATTTGATAAATATACTGTTAATTCTATTCTTGTTTGGTTAGAAAAGAATATTGATGGTTCAGATAATCCTAGACAACATGGTAAGGCTCTTGTAGGAAATCTAAAGGGACTATGGCGTTATCGTATTGGAAATTATCGAGTAGTTTGTCGCATTCAAGATGAAGAATTAGTTGTTGTTGCAGTATCAGGTGGTCATCGAAGAGATATTTATAAGAGGTGAGGAGAAAATCTTTCATAAAGACCATCCAAATAATTTTTGGATGGTTTTTTGCGGATTCTTAATAAACTTATTGCTTACCGGCTAGTAATTCTCGGAATAAAGCGTTCTCAACTTTTGAATAGTTGTTAGACCAAATTGATGTATTTTTCCCAGCATCCTGAGGATTATTTCTTGAACTCTCTAAGGTATTCTTGACCAATTCAGAACCGATTTTATTCCACAACTCAAATGGATTGCTCTTCCAGGTGAGTGTATCTTTGTCTAATAAAACTCGAAATGCTGCGAAAACGGGGAGTATATATCCAACTGATACTTTGTATTCCATGTCTTCTTCGAGGTATAAACTTTTGAATGGTTTTTTTCCATCCTTTCTTTTTTCGATACCTCGTACAGCTCCAAACCTTCCCGAAGGTGAATATTCCAGATATTTATTTTTATATTCAGTTTCAACAGTGTTATAGAGCCGAACTAATTCTGGTAGAAGTTTCGCTAAATTAAAGTAGTCATTTTTCTTGCTTTCGAGATCCTTTTTAAGATCTTTGAGTACAGCCATTTTGCTTGAGTAAGCTTTGATAGGAATTTCGTTAGCAGTTGTAAATTCGTAAACGTTGTAGATATATATCAATTTTAGAAGTTCATTCACTCTCAGACGTTCGGGGGAGTTATCCTTAAAGGCTATATCTTTTGCATAAGATTCGTTTTTTACCGCTTCTTTGATAAAGTCAAATTTATCATCTAATTCAAGAAGTGCCTCATCAGAAACATTTGCAGAAGTGTTTCTAGCATCAGCAATTCTAGAAACAGTTAGATTTTCTCCCACAATGATTTCTAATCGTACATACTTATTGATGTCATCATTAAGTGCATCTCTCTTTTCCTTGATAGCAGTATATGTGTGTCCTCCATCTAAGATACCAAATTCTTTAGGGTCGTTACCTAAATCCAAGGTAATCATTGATTTTGATGTATCAAATTTAAAACCTTTTGCAACTAGAACGATACCTCGGTTATTGATATCGAAATCAGTATCAGAGGATTCGACTGCCTCTTTCAAAGTTTTCCCCACATTAGTGGTCATTTTAGGTTCTCTTGGATTGACTTCTAATGGTAAATTGTCAGGTAAATCTCTGAAATTGATATAAGCAAAATAAGTTGTTACACCTTCTTGAGATGGAGATGGGATTGTTCGAACTGCCTTAGCAGTAAAATTGTAAATATTAGTCATATTGTATGACTCCTTTCTGTTTTCTAACTTGATGGATTACCATAAGTTATACTGTAAGTGTATATGTTTTATTGAAAAAATAAAAGGAACCAAGGTTCCGAATTAATGATATAATTTAAGTATGACGATAAGAAAATTGAATAACTTCAATTACGATATTGGAAATTTGTTATATGATTATAGAAAAAGGTTGACAGACCTTCCAAAATCTAGACAGGGATTTATAGATAATCGTAGTAAGGCTTATTTTAATGGCGAAGAGTGGATTAGTGAAAAAACATTAATAAACTATGAGAATGGAAAGAATGTCCCTTCATTACAGAATTTAAAGAAACTAGCTCTAGCTTTAGAAGTGGATGAATCGGAACTTGTAGCCGAAATACTAAAATTAATATAAAAATATTTTGAATCTACGGTAGCTATCGTTCGCCTACTGCTACCAATAGGCGAACTTTTTTGTTATAATAATCCTGTATAATTCGTGAAATAGTTGGTTTTTCCGAAAAATCGGCTCTTTAAGTAAAGAAGGCTTCTTCTGAGAATTTGTGAGGTAATTAGCTTTATGAAATTGTTGGTTGTTGGTTCTGGCGGTCGCGAGCATGCGATTTCTAAGAAGTTGTTGGAGTCTAGCGGGGTTGAGGCTGTCTATGTGGCGCCGGGCAATGACGGGATGACGCTTGATGGTCTGCAACTGGTTCCTATCGGAATTTCCGAACATTCTGCGCTGATTGATTTTGCCAAAGCAAATGACATTGCCTGGACTTTTATCGGTCCTGATGATGCGCTAGCGGCTGGGATCGTTGATGATTTCAATGCAGCTGGGCTCAAAGCCTTCGGTCCGTCTAAGCTAGCCTCCGAACTGGAGTGGTCCAAGGACTTTGCCAAATCCATCATGGCCAAGTACGGCGTACCGACTGCACGCTACCAGACCTTCTCCGACTTCGAGCAAGCCAAGGCCTACATCGAGGCGCAGGGTGCGCCTATCGTGGTCAAGGCAGATGGGCTAGCACTGGGCAAGGGCGTGGTCGTGGCGGAAACCGTGGAGCAAGCGGTAGAAGCAGCCCATGAAATGCTCTTGGACAATAAGTTTGGCGACTCAGGTGCGCGCGTGGTCATCGAGGAATTTCTGGACGGGGAAGAATTCTCCCTCTTTGCCTTTGTCAATGGCGACAAGTTCTACATCCTGCCGACTGCTCAGGATCACAAGCGGGCTTATGACGGCGACAAGGGGCCAAACACAGGCGGCATGGGCGCTTATGCGCCAGTTCCTCACCTGCCTCAAAGCGTGGTGAATAGGTCGGTGGAAACCATTGTCAAGCCAGTGCTGGAAGGCATGATGGCAGAAGGCCGGCCTTATCTGGGGGTTCTCTATGCGGGGCTCATCCTGACGGCTGACGGTCCTAAGGTCATTGAGTTCAACTCGCGCTTCGGCGACCCTGAGACCCAGATTATCCTGCCTCGCCTGACCTCCGATTTTGCGCAAAATATCAGCGACATTCTGGATGGCAAAGAGCCAACCCTCACTTGGATAGAACAAGGCGTGACGCTGGGCGTTGTGGTTGCCTCTGAGGGCTATCCTCTGGCTTATGAAAAAGGCGTGGAGCTGCCAGCTAAGACTGACGGCGACATCATCACCTACTATGCAGGCGCTAAGTTCGCTGAAAATGGCAAAGCTCTGCTGTCAAATGGCGGCCGTGTCTACATGCTGGTCACCACAGCAGACACTGTCAAAGCAGCCCAGGACAAAATCTACCAAAAACTATCTGAGCAAGCTACTCAAGGTCTATTCTATCGCAAAGATATTGGAACTAAAGCTCTATGACAGATAAAAAGTGTGTACTCGTCAGTGCCTGCCTTCTAGGTGAAAATTGTAAGTATAATGGTAAAAATAATTATAATCAAGATGTTATTGATTATGTTGCTGACAAGGAAGTTATACCGATTTGTCCGGAAATATTAGCAGGTTTACCAACACCTCGCGAACCAGCTGAACTAAAAGACGGTTGTGTTTATGATATTTCAGGTCAAAACATCCATGAAATTTATGAAAAGGGCGTCACCACAGCAATGGACATTATTGTCGACCAAAAAATTGACCTAGCGATTCTTCAATCTAGAAGTCCTTCTTGTGGTGTTAATCAAGTTTATGATGGCACATTTAGAGGAAAAAAGGTAGCAGGACGTGGACTTTTTGCACAAGTGCTGCTAAAAGAAGGTTACCATGTCGTTGATGCAGAAGACATAAATAAAATGAAGCATTAGCAAAAAGGCGAGCTTTAGCGATCCTATACAGCTAATCACCGCCGTTGTGTAAGTAAGGGTTAGCGGATCTCATTCGACAAGGATAATTAGAGGACCTTTTAGTGTAAAAAGAGACGAAAAAAAATGAAAGATAGATTGCTATTTTTAGAAGGGGCCAGTCTAACTTCAAGGGAAACACTCACAGTATTGCTGGCGGAGAAGTATAAGGTAGACGTGCTATCTCCTGATAGATTTTCTATTGCGGCATTCAGTCGCTTGACGCACATGCTTACAGCCGTTGATGTCAATCGTTCTCCTTTGACCTATTTAAAGCAGCTTGATCAGTTGCTAGAAGAGAAGGACTATAAGGCTATCTTGCCAACCCATGAAGAGGGCTGGCTCTTAGCGAATGGGAAATCCCTATTATCATCCGATTTACCGCTTGTTCTTTCTGAAGCAGAGACGTTTCAGGAGGTGGCAGGGAAAATTGCTTTTGCGGAACTTGCAGATAAGTTAGATATACCAATTCCTAAGTGGGAGTATGTGACAGACTTAGAATCTATCCATTTACCCTACCCTTATTGGCTCAAAGCCGATTACGGAACAGCTGGTCGTTCAGTTTATAAAGTGACGAGTGACCTTGATTTAAAAAACCTAGTAAAGCGTCAGCTGTTTGGCAATGAGAGATGGATGGCACAGCAAGATATAGCAGGGCAGTACGGTCAAGTTCAAGCCGTATTTAACCATGGGAAATTACTTGCTGTGCACTCTAGTATAAAGATTGGATCTGGTGCTGGTGGTTCGGCAGCCGCCAGATTAAGTATAGAATCTGTAGCAACAAGAGAACATATCGAAAAGATAGGACGTCATTTAAAATGGCATGGCGGTCTAACCTTAGACTTCATATCTGTTAATCATGCGTTCTATTACATCGAATGTAATCCCAGGATGGTTGAGCCAGCCAATGCTTATAAAGCGGGAGTGAATTTCCCGAAAATCTTGATAGAATTAGCCAAGGGCAACGATTCTCAAACGGATATTTGTGTCGGTAAGCCAGATGTAAAAACACACAGTTTGTTAGCCTTAATTATCGGGACTGCTGAAAGAACCCAGAGCAGAAGAAAAATTTGGCAAACAATAAGAGAATGGCTTTTTAAAAGCGACAGCGCTGAGGTGTTGACTCCGATTAGGCATGACTTTCCAAGTGTCATTCCCTTGGTCGTGATTACGATTCGCCTATTGCTAAATCCCAAGAGTGTGAAAAAGCTTGTTGAGCATACCGTTGGCCACTATAGTGTGGCTCCTGCCACGATAAAAGCTGTTGAACAGCAGGCGTCAATGAAAACTAGTTATTAAAGGAGAAATAAATGCAACCAATCATTTCCATCATTATGGGCTCCAAATCCGACTGGGCCACTATGCAAAAAACCGCCGAGGTCTTGGACAAATTCGGCGTTGCCTATGAAAAGAAGGTCGTCTCTGCCCACCGCACACCAGACCTCATGTTTAAGCATGCTGAGGAAGCACGCGGCCGCGGCATCAAGGTTATCATCGCAGGCGCGGGCGGTGCGGCCCATCTGCCAGGAATGGTAGCGGCCAAGACCACCCTGCCTGTCATCGGGGTTCCCGTTAAATCTCGGGCCCTCAGCGGATTGGATTCCCTCTATTCTATCGTGCAAATGCCAGGTGGTGTGCCTGTTTCTACCATGGCTATCGGCGAATCAGGTGCTATCAATGCTGCCCTGACCGCCCTGCGCATTCTCTCTATTGAGGACGAAAAAATCGCTCAGGCGCTAGCTGATTTCCACAAAGAACAAGGCAGAATCGCCGAGGAGTCCAGCTATGAACTCGACTAAAACCATTGGCATTATTGGCGGCGGCCAGCTGGGGCAGATGATGGCGATTTCCGCCATCTACATGGGCCACAAGGTGGTGACACTGGATCCTGCTGCGGACTGCCCGGCCTCCAAGGTCAGCGATATGATTGTAGCCGACTATGACGATGTGGCTGCCCTGCAAGAGCTAGCCCAGCGCTGCGATGTCCTGACCTATGAGTTTGAAAATGTGGATGCAGACGGCCTTGACGCTGTTGTCAAGCCAGGTCAGCTACCGCAGGGCACAGACCTGCTCCGCATTTCCCAAAACCGCATCTTTGAAAAAGATTTTCTGTCAAATAAGGCTGGTGTCACTGTGGCACCTTATCAGGTCATCAGAAGCAGCAGTGACTTGGAGGGCCTTGACCTGTCAAAAAATTATGTCCTCAAAACCGCGACAGGTGGCTATGATGGGCATGGACAGGTGGTTATCAAGTCTGCAGAAAATCTGGCTGACGCGCGCCAATTAGCGAAGTCAGCTGATTGTGTCTTGGAAGAGTTTGTCAGCTTCAACTTAGAAATCTCGGTCATCGTATCGGGTAATGGCAAGGACGTGACGGTTTTTCCTGTTCAGGAAAATATCCACCGCAACAACATCCTTTCAAAAACCATCGTCCCAGCCCGCATTTCTGACGAGTTGAGCAAGCAAGCGCAAGCCATAGCGGTGCAAATCGCTAAACAGCTGGAGCTCTCTGGCACCCTCTGCGTGGAAATGTTTGCGACAGACGATGCCATCATTGTCAACGAAATCGCACCGCGCCCCCACAACTCAGGTCACTATTCTATCGAGGCCTGCGACTTTTCACAGTTTGACACTCATATCTTAGGTATCTTAGGCGCACCACTTCCAGCTATTCACCTGCATGCCCCAGCCGTCATGCTCAATGTCCTCGGCCAGCACATGGAAAAAGCCCAAGCCTATGTCCGCGCTAACCCTAGCGCTCACCTCCACCTTTATGGTAAACGAGAAGCCAAGCACAACCGCAAGATGGGGCATGTCACGGTGTTTAGTGATAAACCTGATGAGGTTGAGGAACTAGGGAAAGGGATGGATTTTTAGTGAAAATAAGGGTAAAGGAATATGGTTTATCTATTTTTAGGAGATTTGGAGATTTCTTTAAGAGTAGAACGATAGATTCTGAGCATATAATAGGGATGGGATATGCATTAGCTTATATATTGCCATTTTTGATCAATAGTTTAGTATTAGCTATTTTTAGTTTAGTTTTAAGCTATGCACCACTTTCAAATCTCACAGTACCTTTTGGGATGTTTTTAATTAATATAGTATTGTTAATTAAATTCACAAAAAGAATTATTGCATTGGTGAAAGAAAAAAGAATTCTATTACCATTAATACTAATTTTTATAGTTTTTTCATTTTTACTGGCTACGATTTTTTGGTTCGGATCTATATTTTTGAGTCTTACAGTTATTATGGCTCATTTCTTTCCTGATAATACTAATGTTGCTGAATTAAGAAATATGATAAGAGACTATAGTGAAAATTACCAAAAAATGAGAGCTGGTTTTGAGTCAAATGCAAGGCTAGTTACACCAGTATTACAAATTCTTGGTTTATCCTATTTTCTAAATCTGTTTATCCCTAAAAAATATCAGACTATTGACATTTCTGTAAAAAATAAAATTTTTCGGATTTTGATAAAGATCGTTGTTTTGATACTTCCAGTGGTAGTTTTTATTATTTTTTCGAAGGTTGATAGAGATTCTTATACAATTATTGCTGGCGTTGGACTTCTTATAATTTGGTTCTCAAAACCTGAGAATATAATTGGCTTAATAAGTCCTAGTGTTAATATTACTGATGAAGATGTGAAACCGGAAATATTAAATAAAATAAGAATTTTACAATTGTTTTTGACGGCTATTGAGGTGTCTTGGGGAATAAGCACCTTTTGCTTTTATAACTATAATGCTATTGTGAGATTTTACATTACTTCTGGAATTTTATGTTTTAGCCTATTACCATTAGTCATTTGGCAGATTCATTTGAAATCTCATAAAGAAGAGTGGGTAAGTAAAACTTTAAAGGAGAATTCTGCTAAAAAGGTTCTTGATGAAATGGATAGTAAGAGGTAGGTTAGGTAAGAAAATGAAAACAATCGGTTTAATCGGTGGGATGAGCTGGGAGAGTACAACCACTTATTATCAGCTCATCAACGAGACAATCAAAAAGAAACTTGGCGGTCTGCATTCGGCCAAGATTCTGCTTTACAGCGTGGATTTTGCCGAGATTGAGCGTTATCAGGCGATTGGGATAAAAGCGCTCAAGTCTTGGGCGATGCTGCCTGTAAGTTAGAGCAGGCCGGTGCAGATTTCATCGTGATTTGCACCAACACCATGCACAAAGTGGCGCCGCAGATTCAGGAACGCCTCAGCATCCCTATTTTGCACATTGCCCAAGCAACGGCGGATATTTTGCTGGAGCAAGGAATCCGCAAAGTCGGACTTTTGGGAACCAAATACACCATGACTCAGGATTTTTATAAAGAAAAGCTCTTTGAGTCTGGTTTGGATGTTCTTATTCCAGACGCTTCAGGTGTTGAAACAGTTAATACAATCATCTATGACGAACTTTGCCTTGGAACCATCCGCGAAGAATCCAAACAAACCTACCTTAACATCATTGAACAGCTCAGAGGTGCAGGTGCCCAAGCTGTTATTCTAGGCTGCACCGAAATCGGTCTCCTAGTAAAACAAACCGATACCGACATGCCCCTCTTTGACACAACCCTAATTCATGCAGAGAAAGCAGCGATGGCGGCGGTAAATAGATAGGAGTTTGGTTGAAATGACAGATTTTAGTAGCTCTGAATATGAACAAATGATTGGCGATCTAATCCATGATACCTTTTATGTTGAACTTTCAAGAAGAGGAAAAATAAAAGGGATTAGACAGTTTTCGGAAGTTTTAATAAGAAAAATTCTTAATGTCGGAAGTGATAAAAAGTTGATGCTAGGACAAGTTCAACGAGATTTCAGAAGGGAATTAAATTTTTTGCAGGAGGGCAGAAAAGACGATTTATTGGAAATAATTGAAAAAATACGTCCATTAGGGAACGAGGGTACTCATACACAGCATACAGCAGAATTTTCTGATGATGAATTAAATCAAGTAAAAGATGGATTATTTGATTTATATGCTTATCTTTTTATTGATTACTTCCTTAAATATCCGATGGATTTACTATCTCCTGCAGAAGTTATGTCTGATTTTTCATTACTGCCTCCAATTGTTAGATATAAGGCTTTAAAGTATCTGTACGAGAAAGAGCCCAATTTACAAATCGTAAATAGGTACTGTTTATCAATTATAAAAACTTATGATAAACCTACTGCTTTTAGGTGGTTAGAAGAGGAAAGGGAAAGGCTTTATCAGATACATTATCCAACTCAAGAAGAAGCTAAGGAATACTATATTAATCGAGGAGTTCAAATTTCTCCAGATCAAATTCGAGTAAGCATTCAATTATGGAGGTACAGTAACGTATATGATTTATTAAAAGATAAGATTACAGACTCTAGGACTTCTGTTAATGAATCAGGTAAAATGTATTCAACTTTTGAGGAAGCAAAGTCATATTATTTAGCAAATAGAAGCGAAGGGGAAAGCAAAGAAATAAATGAACTACGTGAAATAATTGATTTTGTTTATTTGGGTAGAGAAGCGCTCGTATGAAAATTTAACAATTATTATTTATAGGCGTAAATTTAATATATGATATCCCCAAGAAAGGTGGCAAATGATGGGATTATTCAATTTCTTTAAGCATAGTAATACAGATAAAAGTTGGGAAGAAGAGAATATATACACAGGAGATACTCCGCCGTGCCCAAACTGTGGAGAACCCCTATACAAAAGATATGTCTTCAGTGAAATGTATTGTACAAATTGTGGATATGGCCTAGAAGATGATAGTGATGAAGAATATGATGAATCATTAGATGTATATGATGCTGCGGATATTTGGTTATCTAACGGAATGGATGAAGATTACACATTTGGTTATTCGGAAGAAGAACTTAGACGTGCCTTGGAAGATTAGTTTATACAATATAAAGGATACACAATGTCAAAAGAAATTTTTAATTCTAAAGAAACTCTTCTTGCTGCGGGAGAAATTATTACCATTTCAGAAAAAATTGCTCAAGGCAAATTGACTAAGATAACTGAAATTGAAGATGAAAAAATTCGTGAACTCATTGAGAATGGAATGAAATATAGTAAATCTAATGCTGATAAAATTGGTGGTGCTTTAGGTGCCACTGCTGGAGGAGGTTTAGGTGTTGTTAGTGGGTTTGGTCTTATTACTTTAATGGCTGCTGAAGGAACAGCTGGGGCAGCAGTAGTTACTAGTGGTTTAGCGGGTATAGGAGCTGTATTTGGCGGAGGAATGTTAGCAGGTCTGGGAACGATATTGGTTATTCCAGCTGCATTAGCTGCAGTCGGAGGAATAGTTGGTTTGATACTTTCTTCTAAAAATAAAGTTAGTAGAAATGAGGCAAAAAAAGAACTTCTTTCTGAGGCAGAAAGGATTTTAATAGATTTGAAAATAAAAGTTCAGGAAGTGAATAGTGAGTTTGTGCTAGGTGCTCTATTAACACTTAAAGCATTGATAAATGATTTGAATAGAGATTTAGAAAATTAGAACAAAGCAGTAGTGACCGTAAGTCAACTCACCAGATGTTTCACGCCGTGAGAAAAGTGTAAGCGACGGAAATCTTGAGACTTTAGGCTCAAGATTTAGTCATGAGATTCCGAAGGAAGCTGCTGACGTCCGTCCCACTTAAGTGAAACATCAAAAGAAAGGAAAATAAAACAATGATCAACCGTTACTCTCGCCCTGAGATGGCGAACATTTGGAGTGAAGAAAATAAATACCGTGCTTGGCTTGAGGTGGAAATCTTGGCTGATGAAGCATGGGCTGAGTTGGGGGAAATCCCTAAGGAAGATGTAGCTTTGATTCGCGAGAAGGCGGACTTTGACATCGACCGTATTTTGGAAATTGAGCAGCAAACTCGTCACGATGTGGTTGCCTTCACACGTGCAGTTTCTGAGACTCTCGGTGAAGAGCGTAAGTGGGTTCACTACGGTTTGACCTCGACCGATGTGGTCGATACGGCTTATGGCTACCTCTACAAGCAGGCCAATGCCATCATTCGCCAGGATTTGGAAAATTTCACTAAAATCGTGGCAGACAAGGCTAAAGAACACAAGTTCACTATCATGATGGGTCGTACCCACGGGGTTCACGCTGAGCCAACGACTTTTGGCCTTAAATTGGCCACTTGGTACAGCGAAATGAAGCGCAACATTGAGCGTTTTGAACATGCTGCCGCTGGCGTGGAAGCAGGGAAAATCTCTGGTGCTGTTGGGAACTTTGCCAACATTCCGCCCTTTGTGGAAGCATATGTCTGTGAACATTTAGGTATCCGTCCGCAGGAAATTTCTACTCAAGTTTTGCCGCGTGACCTGCATGCCGAATACTTCGCTGTTTTGGCTAGCATCGCTACCTCTATCGAACGCATGGCAACGGAAATTCGTGGCCTACAAAAGTCCGAACAACGTGAAGTGGAAGAATTCTTTGCCAAGGGTCAAAAGGGCAGCTCTGCTATGCCCCATAAACGCAACCCTATCGGTTCGGAAAACATGACCGGTCTGGCTCGGGTCATCCGCGGTCACATGATTACCGCCTACGAGGATGTTTCCCTCTGGCACGAACGCGACATTTCCCACTCCTCTGCAGAGCGGATTATCGCACCGGACACCACCATCCTGATTGACTACATGCTCAATCGCTTCGGCAATATCGTTAAGAACCTGACCGTCTTCCCAGAAAATATGCTTCGCAATATGGGTTCAACCTTCGGTCTCATCTTTAGCCAAAGGGTCATGCTCAAGCTGATTGAAAAAGGCATGACCCGAGAAGAAGCCTACGATTTGGTTCAACCCAAGACCGCCTATTCTTGGGACAACCAAGTAGATTTCAAACCGCTCCTTGAGGCTGACGAAGCTGTCACTTCCCGTCTAACCCAAGACGAAATCGATGAACTCTTCAACCCAGTTTATTACACCAAACGGGTAGACGACATCTTCAAACGCATCGGCCTAGAAGATTAAGACCCACTTGCAAATTTGACGAGCTCTTTAAAGCTCGCAATCCCCCAAAAGTCTTTTTAACAGATAGAAAAGAGAGATTGGACTTCCAACCTCTCTTTTATTGGCTCTTGGAGAGCCTAATACTCAATGAAAATCAAAAATAGGATGGAGCAAAGACATCAGCCACTAAAGTGGCGAGGTCTAACGACAATCTCTATAGCGATTGTCTAACTCCCTCACTAACCTCACGAAGTTGGTAAAATCGACCAACTTTGTGGGGCATCGCCGTGCAACAAGCTGCAGGCTATACTGAAGTACGGCAAAGTGAGTTAACGAAGTATCTTTTTGATTTTCGAAGAGTAAGCTATTTCTTAGGCGTATAAATCAAATGCTCATTAGTAAAGGTATCAAAGCCTAATTGGCTCAGTTCCCGACCGTAACCAGAATTCTTGATACCACCAAATGGCAGTTCAGGCAGGGATGCCCAGCCATCATTGATGAAGGACATACCGGTTTCAACCTTAGCAGCTACGCTTTCGGCATGCTCAGGATTGCTGGAGAAGACCGTACCGCCCAGACCATAGCTAGAATCATTAGCCAGAGCGATCGCTTCTTCTTCGTTAGCAACCTTATAGACAGATGCCACAGGGCCGAAGATTTCTTGATTGTAGATAGGATTGTCCTTAGTGATGTCGGTCAAGATGGTTGGCTTGACGAAGTAGCCAGGATGGTCAATGGCTTCATTGCCGAAGGCAACCTTGGCACCATTATCGACAGCCATCTTGATTTGACCCAAGACCTCTTCCTTGGCAGAAGCAGATGAGAGGGGAGCCAGCGTCGTGTCAGCCTGCATTGGGTCGCCCCACTTAGCGGTCTTGAAGGCCTCCACTAACATTTCCAAGAATTTATCATAATCCTTTTCCAAGACGATGAAGCGTTTGGATGAGGTGCAGACCTGACCAGAATTATAGAGGCGAACATCAGGCAGAAGTTCCTTGAGTTGGTCCCAATCAGCATCATCCAGAATGATGAAGGCATCGTTGCCGCCCAATTCCATAGAAGATTTTTTCAGATTCTTACCAGCCTCAGCGGCGATGGAAGCACCGCCCCGTTCAGAACCGGTCAGGCAGACGCCTGTTACCCGAGGGTCGGCGATAATATCAGAAACTTGAGAGTAGCTGGCAAAAAGATTCTTGAAAGCCCCCTTTGGTGCACCAGCTTCATTGACCAAATCTTCAAAGGCTTGGCCAGAGCCTGGACAGATAGAAGCGTGCTTGAGCACCATGATGTTTCCTACCATAAAGTTAGGAGCGAAGACCCGCATAACTTGATAGAAAGGGAAGTTCCAAGGTTCAACAGCCAGGAGAACCCCAGTAGCCTGCTTGATGTAGTAGGCATCGCCGGTATCGGTTTCCAAGGGCTGTGGTTTGAGAAATTCTTCCGCCTTATCAGCATAGTAGTCAGCGATTGCTGCACAGAGGTCCACTTCCCCTTGGGCTTCAAGGAAAAGTTTACCCATGTCCTTGGTCATGACTTCGGCATATTTATCACGGTCCCGCCGCAAAAGGTCAGCCACCTTGTGTAAGATAGCCTTGCGTTCTTGCAGCTGATCCTTTTCCCGCCAAGCCTTATAAAGAGCGTGCCCATCGGCCAGAGCATTTTCGATGTCTTGATCCGTGACATTATCATAGGATTTCAAGACCTCGTCGGTGTAGGGGTAGGTAGTTTTGTAAGCCATATTAGTATCCTCCTTTTTATACATCTTCATTATAACATCAAAGAAACCGTTTTCAAGATTTTACTATAAAAATCTTCCCCAGTTCTTTCACTGGAGTAGTAAGCAAAAAGTAAAACATGGCTTTGTAAATTTTCATGCAATAAAAATTTTTAATAAAAACCTATTGACAAGGGAATGAGTGTTTGCTAGAATAAAGAAGCTGTCCTCGAGAGGGGACAAAGACCTTTGAGAACTGAATAGCGAAAGCAACCAAGACGTGCGGGTTAAGGAATTAACCTGTCAAAAAAGCAATAAATCTGTCAGAGACGGATTGAGTAAAGATTAAATGAGAGTTTGATCCTGGCTCAGGACGAACGCTGGCGGCGTGCCTAATACATGCAAGTGGAACGCATTGGTAACACCGGACTTGCTCCAGTGTTACTAATGAGTCGCGAACGGGTGAGTAACGCGTAGGTAACCTGCCTGATAGCGGGGGATAACTATTGGAAACGATAGCTAATACCGCATAAGAGGAGTTAACTCATGTTA
>NZ_JMLC01000016.1 GCF_000686605.1 Streptococcus sobrinus DSM 20742 = ATCC 33478
TAGCTCCTCAAAAGGGGCTTTACATCAACGAACGGTACCAATATTTAAAGCAAAAAGAAGTTCAAGCGCTTTTATCTCCTGAGGGCAGTCAAGTTTTCGCACAACGCAAGGTTGATGTGGAGCCTGTCTTTGGGCAGATAAAGGCTTGTTTGGGTTACAAAAGATGTCATCTGCGGGGGAAACGACAGGTCAAGATTGATATGGGATTGGCCCTTATGGTCAATAATCTCCTCAAATACAACAGGAGAAGCAACCAAACCTAAAAAACAGAGGGTCACCAACAAGTGATCCTCTGTTTTTATGGGGGCAAATGGGTTTTGTCCCAGGCCCATATACTTTTTTTAGATTCAATAATAATTGACCAGTTCAAATCCTATTTTGGCTTCCAAAAGATGCCTGAAATAAACATTATAAAAAATCAGTGACTAGAAGCAGATGAGAGAACAGCTGCCGGTAGGCGATAGACGAAACACTAAATAAAATCTAAGGCTTACTTGGAGCAACCACCACGTACCTCTTAGGGTCATGACCTTCTGAATAACTGTCCACGCCTGAAATTTTAGCGATGGTCTTATGGATAATCTTACGTTCATCATTGGACATGCTATCCATACGATAGGGCTGGTCGCTGTCAAGGACACGCTCAGCAATCTTATGAGCAAACTCAATCAGAGTTTCCATGCGACGCTCAACATAGTCGTGCACATTGACCGTGACAGACAGGGAGCGGGAAAAGTGGTCGTGGAGATAATTCTGCGCTAAGACTTGCAGAGATTTGAGTACCTTACCATGGTAACCAATCACCCGACCAGCTTCTGGAGTCTCAATCTGAATGGTAATCTGACGGCTGGTATGGCTAGTATGTAGGCTAGCCTCTACATCCATTTCATAGATAATGGATTCTAGGTAGGCGGTCACAGAGCCGGTTGCTTCCTCAATGTTCTGCTTATCCATAGAAACTGTTACTTGGGCCTCGCTGGTCTCAGAATCTTGGACAGTATTGTTGGCTTCCGATGCTTCATGACTGGCTTGAGCAGAATCTTCTTGGTCAGCTAAAGCCGCTGTTACAGGTGCTGTCGCCGTCTCTTGAGAGACAAGTTCGACATCAGCTTGGCCAGCACCTTCGTAGCTCTCTTCTGCCAATTCATCTTCCCAGTCAAGACCTTCCTTGTCCAGCTCTTCCTTCTTACGCCGATATTCCTCGACAATTTCATCCGGAAGCAAATCGCTGAGCACAGAAGTGATGGAACGTCTAGCATCCAGCATTTCTGATTTGACATTCTCATTAACAATTTGACCACGTTTTTCCAAATAATTGATAATGCTAGTCACCTTACGGGACTCAGCAGCCTCTTGTCTAAGGGCCTCCTCAGAAGCCTCGCGTTTGCTAAGAGCTTGAGGCAGGCTTCTGACAATATCTTGATCAGCTTGTGAAACCGTTGTCCGGCTAATAATTTCGACATCCACCTGAGCTGGTTTTTTACCAAAGCCCAAAAAGCCCTTCTTTCCACGAGATAAAACTCTAATGGAGGCTTTAGTACGAGTAATGCCTAAATCACTAAGACCTGTTTGAATTGCTTCTTCAACAGTGTCACCCGTGAATATTACCATAATATCTATACTCCTTGGCTAACAGTTAAATCTTTCTCTCAATCAAATCAAGGCCTCAATACCTTGACTGCTTTTAGAATCAACATTTTTTCTGTCGCGCTTACTTACGTTTTTTATGAGCCTTTTTCTTGGCTTTGCGGATTTTAGCTGCTCTTTCCTTTTCCAGCGCTTCTTTCCGTTCTCGTTCGGCAATAATCTTAAAAGGATTGTGGAAAACCAGGACTTGAGCAACCTGGAAGGCATTACCAACCGCCCAGTAGAGAGCGATACCACTAGTAAAGCGGGTACCAATCCAAAGAATAAAGAGGGGCATGATGATGCTAGTGGCTGTCATAAAGGCATTCTTTTCCTTAGTGGCCTTGTTGCTGAGCCACATGGACAAGAAGGTAAAGAGGGCCGCTAAAATTGGCAGGATAAAGGTGCCATCATTTTTCCCCAGATTCCAAATTAAAAAGTTACCCCGGCTGAGAGCAGGAACCCGAATCAAAGCCTGATAAAGGGCCATCATAACTGGCAATTGAATCAGGATAGGCAGAAAGGCCGCCCATTGGTTAACACCATTTGCCTTGTAGAGTTCCTGAGTCTTCAAATATTGCGTATTGCGATCATCCGCATACTCTTTTTGAATCCGCTTGAGCTCAGGCTGCAATTCCTGGATTTCCCGACTGGACTTCATTTGTCGATTGTAAAGAGGTACCAGGGCAATCCGGACAATCAGGGTAATGAGAATAATTCCAATACCGACCGAACCGCCGAAGGACAGCCATTGAATGGCACGCCCAAAGGCATAAACCAATTGATCCCAGCCGGTTGATGAGCTGCTTACAGAACTACGGCCGCAGGCCGATAGGACCACCAAGGCCGCTAGTGCTAGGCCGCTTAATCTAAGTTTTTTCTTCACAAAAATAATCCTTTCAAATAAGATACCACGGAGCAAAGCCACCATCTTGTCCACACAAGAGCTGACTAACTTCAACCAGCCAGTATTTTCGACTGGCTGGTTTTTGTGTCGCCAAGCCGTTAAATAACTCAAAGAATTTTAGGGAAATCAACGCAGGTGCTTGCACCTAGGTGATTTCATCTAAATTCACAGAGTTGTAGGCGGGTTAAATTCAATAAGTTAAGGAAATGGGAGTGAGACAACAATCGTGATTTCTTCGAAATCGATTTGCCTCACTCTTTAGTTTCAAGGTTCGGGAAGAAATAGTCTATCCTCAGACTATTTCTTTCTCACCCCCGCACAGTTTATTAGGAAGAACGCTGTCCCGAAGGGGACAAGTACTTTACCGCCGTTTCACTGGCATGTGAGTGACTAAACACTAAAGTGTCAAGTCACTCATCACAAATCAACCACTGCGTCAAACTGTTTGTTGATGACAAAAGTAACGAGGTGAGGACTTTTATCCCAGCTTCTATTTCCTACGGCAACCACTAGGGCGGCTTGCCTAAACTTCTTACTAAGTCCAATAATCGAGCACTATCGGCCCTCTTATCTGACTGTCGCATTCTCTGAGGAAGAAGAGAGATTTAGTCTTGATAGAGACCAGCCAAGCTGAGAACATGCTTCAAATTCTGCTTGACCTCATGATAATTGAGCTCTTCTACACCTCTCCTAGCGATAACTACAAAATCATGCGTCGTTAGAAAGGGGGAAAATTCCATTAAGACATGCCGCAATTTGCGCTTAATCCGATTGCGAACCACAGCATTCCCCAACTTTTTACTGACAGATAGACCGACACGAAAATGTCCTTGCGTTTTTTCCAAACTATAAACAACGAATTTTCGATTGGCAACACTCTTCCCCTGCCCAAAAATAGCTTGAAAGTCTTGATTTCGCTTTACTCGATAGGTCTTCTTCAACTCAGTCTCCAAATCCTCTAAATTATCCCTTATTATATCATAAAAGACCAAAAAGCCCAAAACCGCTCGGATTTAATGCCTATTGACATCTCTAATTGACTTCTATCACCAAGTTATATTTTATCACTAGTTAGTCGCAAATGCCAGCCGAATCTAACCCCAGCAACTAGATCAAGGTAAAAGGTAAGCCCAGGAAAATATTGACTGTTATACGATAGAAAATGATTATTATAGAAATAAAGTTCGGCTTTGGCACTTGTTCAATATAAATTCGCGTGCATAATAGCAATCGAAAACTTCATAGACGAACATTAAGAGGTGATAGGACAACTTATTGCATTGATATCGGGCTTACAAGACCCAACCCTGCTCTCCTTTTTGTGGCCGCCTATATCTTCAACAACTATTTAGCAAGGAGTTTCTCTATGTCCAAATACTATCTCAGAAAAAGTGCCCTGGTCCTATCCCTGATTACAGCTGGGCTAGTTGCTAACCAAGTTCAGGCTGACGGTCAGGCCAATCCAGCTCTGAATCAAAATCAGACAGCAGCTAGCACTCCGACAGAGCACGCAACTGCGAATCAGACCAGTGACCAGACTAGCCCTTTAAACCAGGAATCTCCAAAGACTCCAGAGGCTGCTAGCGATGGCCAAACCAGCAAGCAAATTCCTGATTCAAACCAAGATCAAGACTCTAAGGGCTCTCAAGCAAGCACATCTGCTGAGCAGGCTCCCAATAATCAGAACCAGGCCCTGGCTCAGAACTCAACACCTCAAACTGCCAATCAAACCAATCCTGCTGATTTAAAGCCAGTTGAAGGAGAAAAGGTGGATGTTCAGATCCTTTCAACAACTGACCTCCATACCAATCTGGTCAACTACGACTATTATCAAGACAAGGCCGCTCAAAATATCGGACTAGCTAAGACCGCCCTACTGATTAATCAGGCTGAAAAAGAAAATCCCAATTCTGTTCTAGTTGACAACTGATTATGTCCGCGAACAAGTGGGGACGACTACTGCTCCCATCAATAGTTACTTCGCCCTAGTGGAAGATGACCCATCTATTCAAATCGTCAATAACGCCCAAATTTGGTATGTTAAAGACCAATTGGCCGGAACACCAGAAGCTAGCCTGCCTCTCTTGTCCGCAGCTGCTCCATTTAAAGCTGGCTCCCGCAACGATGCTTCTTCCTACACAGATATTCCAGCAGGCCCAATCGCCATCAAGAATGTCGCTGACCTCTACCTCTACGACAATGTCACCGCCGTCCTCAAGGTGACAGGTAAAGATTTGCGGGAATGGTTGGAAATGTCTGCTGGCCAATTTAATCAAATTGACCCAAATAAGACTGAAGCACAAGAACTGATTAACCCTGACTACCGTACCTACAATTTTGATGTGATTGATGGGGTCAACTATACATTCGATGTTACGCAACCAAATAGATATGATAGTGATGGCAATCTCGTTAATCCAGATGCCCATCGTGTCCAGGACTTAACCTACCAAGGGGAACCCGTCAAAGATGACCAAGAATTTATGGTCGCCACCAATAACTATCGGGCCAGCGGAAACTTTCCTGGTGTAAGGAATGCTAGCCTAAACCAATTGCTCAACCTGGAAAACCGTCAAGTCCTTATCAACTACATTACAGCCCTAAAGACCATCAATCCCACAGCTGATAACAATTGGCACTTGGCTGATACCATCAAGGGCTTAGATGTCCACTTCCGTACGGCCGAACGGGCCAAAAACCTCCTAGGCAACCGCTCAACGATTCAATTTGTTGCTGCCGGCCCAAGCAATAATGGCTTTGGCGACTTTAAGTACATTTACAGCGACCAAGTCAGCCAAGCTAGTCCGGTCACTCCTGAAACCCAACAAGTCCAGGGGCAAGAAACAAGAGGCCAAACAGGCTTGTCCCTTGAAGAGCGACAAGCCATCCTGCAAATGGTCACCGAAAATTATCAATCCTTACAAAATCAGACAAGGAGGCCAACTAAGACTAAAACCAATCAGAATGCCCAATTGCCAAAGACAAATGGCCAATCTAGCTGGGGCTTGAGCCTGACCGGTTTGCTCATCAGTAGCCTTGCTGTAAGTCTCTTACCAAAATCAAAACGTCATTAAATTAAGAGCTTTCAAATTGGCTTGGGATAAAGCTATTTCATCCCACAAAAATAGGGGTTCACTTCTTGGTGAGCCCCTATTTTTAGATTCGATTGCCTCTCTTCTTTTGTTGTATTTGAAGACTAACATAAAAGCTCCCACTAGCAATTCCCTAGTGGGAGCTTTTTGCGACTGAGCAACCAGACAACTGCCCCTCTTAAAGATTTTTCTTAGCTTCTTCAATCTGCCAGCGAACCTGATCGAAGCCAGTTCCGCCAAGAGAATTGCGACGTTGGACAGCAGTCTTGGATTGGAGGGTGGTATAGATGTCTTCCTCAATTAAATCGGAGATTTCTTGGTAGCGTTCCAGAGGGACATCTTGGAGGTAATGGTCATTCTTGGTGCATTCCAAGACCAGCTTACCAACGATTTCATGAGCCTGACGGAAAGGCAAACCCTTGACAGCCAGATAGTCGGCCAGTTCGGTAGCATTGGAGAAGTCTTTTTCGGTAGATTCAGCCATGTGGCTATCGTTAACGGTCATGCTGGACAGCATACCAGCCAGAATATCAATGGCCACCGTAATGGTTTCCACCGTATCAAACATCCCTTCCTTATCTTCCTGGAGGTCCTTATTGTAGGCCAGAGGCAGGGATTTCATAACGGTCAAGAGACCGGTTAAATTACCATAAACCCGACCAGTCTTCCCACGAATGAGCTCGGCCATATCAGGATTTTTCTTTTGAGGCATGATGGAAGATCCGGTTGAGAAGGTATCAGACAGGGTGATAAACTTGTATTCGTTGGAACACCAGTTGATAATTTCTTCACAGATGCGGCTCATGTGCATCATGAGAATGCTGGCATTGGACAGAAATTCCAAAATAAAATCACGGTCAGAGACAGCATCCAAAGAGTTGCTGTAAGGGGCATCAAAGCCCATCAAATCACTAGTCAGCTGGCGGTCAATGGGGAAGGTCGTTCCCGCCAAGGCTGCAGCCCCTAAAGGCGAGAGATTGGTGTGCTTTTGGTTGAAGTCAAAACGTTCGCTATCCCTGGTGAACATATTGTAGTAGGCCATGAGGTGGTGACCAAAAGAAATGGGTTGGGCATGTTGCAGGTGGGTGTAACCCGGCATAATTGTGTCAACATGCTTATCCGCCAAATCCACCAGGCTCTTTCGCAGATTGTGTAATTTATCCAAAACCTCAGCCAATTTAGCCTTGAGATAGAGGTGCATATCGGTTGCAACTTGGTCATTACGAGAGCGAGCCGTATGGAGCTTACCAGCAACCGGACCAATTTTCTGGGTCAAAAGAGACTCCAGATTCATGTGAATATCTTCATTGGAAACATCAAACCCCAGTTGTCCTGCATGAAATTCCTGCAGGAGCTCTTCTAGCCCTGCCTTGATTTGACCAGCTTCCTCTGGAGCGATGATACCAGTTTGCCCCAGCATGGTCACATGGGCAATCGATCCCTTCAAGTCAAATTCTGCCATCTTCTGGTCAAAAGAAATGGACGCTCCAAATTCCTCCACCCACTTTTCCAAACCGGCCTCAAAACGACCGCCCCAGAGTTTATGATTTTCTGCCATAGTTTTACCAGGTTCGCCTAAGCAGCGAACATTCCCTTCCTTTAGTGTCACAGTTTTATGCAAGGCCAAACAGAATCATTTGCTTGCCTAGCTTTCTTCTTTCTTATCATATCAAAAAAACTAGCCTATGTCATAGCTAGTTTTGATGGTCTCACAGAACATTTTCCTGAAAGGAAGAAATCATCTCCCCTTTCAAGCCTGTCGGTTGGCTCACTGGACAACCTAGTCAGGTTATACTCTTGGAAAATCAAAATCTTCCGTCGTTAACTCACCTTGCCGTACCATAGTACTGCCTGCAGCTCGTTGCCTCGCCAACTTTTGATTTTCCTTGAGTATAAAGTTTAAAGAAAAGAGGTCCAGATGGGGCTCTCTGACCCCTTTTATCTGAAGATTTTTCTTGAATTCTAAAGGGTTTGTTGCACCCTACCGAGAATAAAATTATTTGTGATTAACTTGAGAGTTAACTTGAGTTGGTAGCCCCCAAAGTTTGATGAAGCCAACAGCAGCATCTTGGTCGAAGCTATCAGCTGTAGTGTAGGTTGCCAAGTTTTCATCATAGAGAGAATTTGGCGATTTCCTTGCGACCACCTTAGCAGAACCCTTATAGAGTTTAACCTTGGTAGTCCCGTTAACCACCTTTTGCGTTTCCTTGATGTAGGCCAAAATAGCATCGGTTGCTGGGCTGAACCAAAGGGCATTATAAATCAGGTTGGACAATTCATTTTCCAGAATTGGTTTGAAATGAGAGACTTCCCGAACAAGAGTCAAATCTTCAATTTCCTTATGGGCTGTCAAGAGGGTGATGGCACCAGGACATTCGTAAATTTCCCGAGACTTGATACCAACTAGCCTATTTTCCACGTGGTCAATCCGGCCAACCCCGTGCTTACCAGCCAAGTCATTCAATTTTTGAATGAGGTCAGCCAATTTCATTTCTTGACCGTCGATGGCAACGGGTTTACCAGCCTTAAATTCAATATCGACAAATTCAGGCGTATCAGGAGCTTCTTCAACAGAATTGGTAATGCCAAAAGCTTCTTCTGGAGCTTGGTTCCAAGGATTTTCTAAGATCCCACATTCGTTGGCCCGACCCCAAAGGTTTTGGTCAACAGAATAAGGGTTGTCAAGGTCAGCAGGAACCGGTACACCATTTTCCTTAGCGTAGTCGATTTCTTCCTCCCGAGACCACTTCCATTCCCGAACTGGGGCAATAACCTTAAGTTCAGGTGCCAAGGCTGCAATAGCCACTTCAAACCGAACTTGGTCATTTCCCTTACCGGTACAACCGTGGGCAATGGTGGTTGCTCCAGTCTTGTGAGCAATTTCTACCAATTTCTTAGCAATAACTGGCCGGCTAAGGGCAGATACCAAAGGATATTTTTGTTCATAATAGGCATGGGCTTGCAGGGCTGGCAGAACGTATTCTTCTGCAAATTCATCCTTAACATCAAGGACGTAGGATTCAACCGCACCAACGGTCAAGGCCTTGTCGTGGATGAATTCCAAATCCTTACCTTCGCCGACGTCCATGCAGACAGCAACGACATCATAATCCTTTTTCAACCAGGTAATGGCAACGGAAGTATCAAGACCTCCTGAGTAAGCTAGAATGACTTTTTCTTTTGACATAATTATTTTCTCTTTTCTTTCTTTTTTGGTTGTTTTTGTATATCTCAACCTTACGAAACCCATTATAGGGTATTTTTATTCACTCGTCAAGGATTTTTTGTATTTTTTTTCGATTTTTTTATCTTTTTTTGATTTTTATTCATATTCCGACCGAATATACAGAAAAATATTCATTCTGATAAATGTGAGCTGACATCCTAGTCCAAATGCCTCCCAAGTTACCCATGTTAGTGCTGATGCCAGCAGGAGACCGTCTACCCGCCAACCCTGTCAACAAAAAATCAGATTAATCTCTTCAACGGCAGAATGAAAGGTCGAAATCTGATACCTTGTAGACCTTGAATTTTTGTTATCTACTAGAGTTAATAAAGAGCCAAAATATCAAGAACGGTTTTTCAAGACAAAAAAAGAACCCGCCGTCGCGAGTTCCTTTCCATTTCACAGTATATTGGGAGAGAGATGAGAAATGGGTTTCGAATAAATAAGAAGTTCGGGATAAGTTTGCGTCTGTCTTCTACTAGTTAAAATTTTGGGAGAGAGAATCTAGTAGAAAACTTCATCCCTACGCTGGTTAGTATATCTCAAATAAAAGATATTTGAACCAAAATATCTTGAATTGTCGTTTTTTTATCTTGAAATGTCAAATTTTTTCCTAAATAACATATTTTTGTCTTAAAATGCCATATTCTTTGCCTGATTGAAATCTCTTCAACATAAATTTTATCTTTGATAGTGACAAACTTCATCATAAAAAATTTCTACACCAACTGTGTAAAGATTTATGAACTATGTAAGTACCTTAGGTCTTGCCCTGTCTAGCTTCCCACTCCTTCATAAGCGCCTTCATCTTTAAACGCGATACTGGACAGAAGTCTCCATTTTCAAAATAGACCAGTAAGTTGGCCTTATCAACACGACTGATATTATCCAAATTTATCAGGAAGGAACGGTGACAGGAGAAGAGTTTGGAATTAACTTCAACAATTTCTGACAGACTACCATAAAACTCAAGCCGCTCATTCCTCGTAATCAACATAACCTTGTGAGGAGTTGGGGAGGTCGCAAAGTAGTAAATATCCTTGAAAGGGAGCTGAACACGCGCTTGGGCGGACTCAAAGGTAAAGACTTCATCAACTTCCTCAGAACGATGCATATTATTGGCCGTATAGGCGATGACCTCCCGCAAATCGGCTTTGAACTGCTCATCAGGAGCCGTCTTATCAATAAAATCAAGGGCAGACACCTTATACTTGAAGCTAATTGGTGCAAATTCTGAATGGGTAGTCACAAAAACAATGATAGCATTAGAATCAATCTGACGGATGTCCGCTGCAGTCTCCAATCCCCGCTTTTCTTCTCCCTTAATCTCAATATCCAGAAGAAACAGTTGATGATTCCCCTTTTCAACAATCGCATCCAATAAATTTTGCGATTTTGAAAAAACCTCAAACTGACGGGCGGACACGCCATCCTCCCGCAAAATCTCTGCCACCAGAGTTTTAATCCGCGTCTGCTGGATTAAATTATCCTCTAAAATAAATATATTCATAAACTTTTTCCATTTCTAGTCATCGCTCTATAACAGTTAATATTATATTATTTTACACTTAAAATTACAAAAATTATTTTCAATTGAAAATAAAAAAGCCTCCCAAAAACTTGGGAGGGCAATCACGTTCAGTGAACAGCATGTTCTTATGACTGGTTAAAGGTTAGGAATACTGATTCGCACCCTGAGAAATCTCTCTCCCCATTCTCAAGGACAGGTCTCCACCACACTACCAGCTTCAACAGCAAGCAAACTTATCACTAATTCCTATCCAGTATATCATAACCTTCCTGTAACAGAAAGTAAAATGACCGTAAATTTAGCAAAAACTTTCGGATTCTCCTTTTTGAGAAGCTGTAACAGTGAAAAAGCTTGTGCAATGGTAACAAAAGGCTATCCTTTATTCCAAAAAATTAATCAATTTGCCAGGTAAATAAGGCTGCCTGACGCTTGCTAGTTTTGACCTTCTGGTCGGTCTTAGTAAAAAAACGCTTGTGTTTACGCCAAAAATCTGTCGAATTCATCATCTTATACCCAGGCCAAAAGCAAGCGTAAAATTTCCGATAAGCTGACATGGTATTCTTAGCTGGCAAGATGGACAGTACTGTGGGCTGGTAGGAAAGACGTCCCTTGATGCGAAGCAGGGCTGTCTGCAAAATATGAAAGTGATCAAAGGCCAGATACTCTTTGAGCAGGACCTGCCCATTAGCTTCCAACTGCAGCTTCCCTCTCTGATTCAGCCAAAGATTGACCCAGACAAGCTCGTCTGTCAAATTAGTCGGTACAGCCTGTTTTTGGCCAACCTGCAGATAAGCCAAAAAAGCCACAGACACCACCCATAACTGACTGTCTTGTTCAGGCTCCGAAAAGGTAGCCAGCTGTTCAAACTGGCTAGCTTTAAGCTGGAAACCCGTCTTTTCAAAAATCTTCTGGATAAGATTATCCTCTAGGGCTAAACCATTAGGCTGAAATCCTCCGACTAAGGCTAATTTCCCCGCCTGATCATCTCCGTCAAACCGTGCCGTCCGCCTTAAGAGCAGGACCTGCAGTTCTTCTTCATGATAGCGCAACAGGACACTGTCTACTGCTAAACTGGGACGTTCGTATTTCCATTTTGTTTTATCCTGATAGTCTTGACGACTGATCATACACTTCCTCCGTCTTTTTTGGCGGCCTTAGACCACTGGTACCAGCCGACCAAACTGTTGATGAGATAGATAAAGTATTTCCCCTGTATTTGCAGACTTTCTCCCCACCAAAGGTAGATGGAGAAAATATTGGTAGCAGCCCAGAAAATCCACTGTTCACGATAGACAGCAGTCATCAGGAGCTGGCCCACTCCATTGGTAGCATCAGTAACGCTGTCTCTGAAAGGCCGCCTAGCCCCGATAGACTGATAAATTAAGCCAAATCCCAGCCACCAGACGGCAGTAATCAGAAGGTACTTAAGCCAATTGCTAAACGTTAATTTACGGGCAACGAATTCCTGCTCCTTCTTTTTAAACTGGGATTGATAGATCCAGACAAAGAGACCAATGGGCTGCATGGCCGTAAAATAAAGGGTCGTCAGTACTTCACCATAAAATCCTTCCTGCAAAGCTAAAATCAGGTAAATGACGGAATTAATCAAGCCAAAGAAATAGTTGCTGGCCCGCCCCTCCGATACAAAAATGACACAGATAATGCCGGTCAGACTGCAAGTCATGCCGACCCAGTCCCTCACCTGATGATTGTAATAAAGTTCTAACCAAAGCGGAAAACTGCCCAAAACAAGCAAGTAGAGCCATTGGGGCAGGCTGCGATTGGCAAAAAGGTCATCCCAGAAGCGCTTGAGGCTCTCTGCCAGAGGCCGCTCCTTCAATCCTTTAACAATCATCTGTAAGCCCTGTGACATTTCTTGCCAAGTTGTACGGATACCTTTGATTTTTCTTTCAAAATAATTCATGATTACTCCTTTTGTTTTTAGAGAGCCGTGTCCAGTGACTTGCGGATGCAACGCTCTATTTCTATTAAATGAAGCAGCCAATCTGCCGACTTCTTAGTTCTCAATAATAGTAAATTTACTATTATTGAGAACCATTATAATCCTCGAATAAGCAGATGTCAATCGTTTATTAAATTTTTAACTAAATTTTCCCGAAATAATGTCATGGATGAATATTGAGAGCATGATAAAAGGGCTGAGCCTTCTTACTCAGTCCTTTTGGGTTTATACTCAATGAAAATCGAAATTAGCCGAGGAAGGGAGCAATGACATCAAGTCACTAAAGTAACTGATGTCAAACGGCAATCTCCATAGCGATTGCCTAGCTCTCTTACTAACCTCACAAAGTTGGTGAAATCGACCAATTTTGCTCCGCATCGCACGAACTGAAGACAGCTCAAAAGGTCTGGGAGACCTTTTGAGGTTGGAGATGCAGAAAGCCTTGCTTTCCTTTCCTCAGTAAGTACGGCAAGGTGAGTTAACGACGGTAAATTTTGATTTTCGAAGGGTATTACTATAAGCTTTTCAGCATATTTTCAATATGTTGGATTGATTTTTCCTTGCCTAGGAGGTAGATGGTATCTGGCAATTCTGGACCGTGCATTTCACCGGAAACAGCAATCCGAATTGGCATAAAGAGGTTCTTACCTTTGATACCCGTCTCCTTTTGAACAGCCTTGATTTGCGGAAAGATATTTTCCACTTGGAAATCCGCATCTGACATAGCTTCCAGCTTGGCCTTGAAGGCCTCTAGGACGGTCGGTACAGTCTCACCAGCCATAAAGTCCTTTTCTTCCTGGGATAGTTCTGGGAAGTCTTCAAAGAAAAGATCGGTCAGAGGGACAATCTCATCAGCCGATTTGAGCTGAGGCTTGTAGAGCTCCACCAACTTTTCAGCCTTATCAGTCAAGCGACCAGCTTTTTCCAAGAAAGGCTTACAGAGGGTAAAGATGGTGTCAAAGTCAGCCTTCTTGATATAGTCGTTGCTGACCCAATCCATTTTCTTTTGGTCAAAGGCCGCTGGCGACTTGCTGAGGCGAGTCTCATCAAAGAGCTTAATCAATTCCTGACGGGAGAAGATTTCCTCTTCACCACCTGGGTTCCAGCCCAAGAGGGCAATAAAGTTGAAGACAGCTTCTGGCAGATAGCCCTTCTTGCGGTAATCTTCAATAAATTGCAGGGTATTGGTATCACGTTTGGACAGTTTCTTGCCGGTTTCAGAGTTGATAATCAGGGTCATGTGACCAAATTGTGGAGGCTCCCAACCGAGTGCTTCATAAACCATGAGCTGTTTAGGTGTATTGGCGATGTGGTCATCCCCACGGATAACGTGAGAAATTCGCATATCGTGGTCATCAATGACAACGGCAAAGTTGTAGGTTGGATAGCCATCACGCTTTTGGATAACCCAGTCACCACCGATATTGTTACCCTCAAACTCGATATCGCCCTTAACCATATCGGTCCACTTGTAGATACCAGCCTCATTAACCGCCAGTCGGACAGTTGGAACAATACCAGCTGCTTCTCGCTCTGCGATGTAGGCAGCTTTTTGATCTTCACTCATGCCCAAGTATTCATTGACATAACGAGGAGTTTCGCCAGCCGCTTCTTGGCGTTCCCGCTCTGCTGCCAATTCTTCCTCGGTCACATAGGACTTGTAGGCCTTGCCTTCTGCCAAAAGCTGGTCAATATACTTTTGGTAAAGGTCTAGGCGTTCCGATTGCCGATAACGCTCGTGAGTTTCTGGGCTTTCATCCCAGTCTATTCCTAACCAACGCAGATTTTCCAACTGGGAGCGTTCGCCATCTTCGACATGACGCTTGCGGTCGGTATCTTCAATCCGGATAACAAAGGTTCCCCCGTGGTGGCGGGCATAGAGGTAATTAAAAAGGGCAGTCCTGGCATTCCCAATATGGAGCAGACCCGTTGGACTTGGTGCATAACGCACACGAATTTCATTAGACATAGTCTTTAGCGTCTCCTATTTCAAAATGATTCAATCCTTATCATTATAGCACTAAATAAGGAAAAAAGGGAGTGAATAAGAGGACATCAATTTTCATTCAAAAACTCGTTAGTCAATTGAAGCAAAGCAAAATTTCTAAGAGCAGATAAAAAACTGGTTTGAACAGCTTCAGCATCTACAGAACTATCAAGATATGATAAATCTTTGGTTGCAGTACAGTCAGAAACCACAATAGGACTAAAACCCTTTTCTTTAGCTGCTCTAGTTGTCGAATCAATACACATATGTGTCATCATACCAACAATAACAAGTTGCTCCACTTTCAATTCTTTCAATATACCATAAAGATTAGTTCCTAAAAAACTATTTGGAAATTTTTTCGTAACAAGCCTGTTGTTTTGGGCCATCCTTAAATCTCTATGTAACTTGACTCCATCGCTATTTCTGGCAAAGAAGTCTGCATTTTCATCATCTTTAATATGTTGAATATAAATAACTGGTGACCCTTTTTGGTTAAAACTCTCTACTAACAGATTGATATTTTCTAGAGCTTTTTGTGATTGAAATAACTCACATTTTCCACCCGAGAAATAGTCGTTTTGTACATCTATCACTAATAGTCCTTGCTGCATCTTACATCTCCTTAAATTATGATATGATTAGTATAATGCTAAATATATTAATCGTATATAAGTTGATGAAATTATATTGATAATCTGACTTTCAATTTGAAAAAGGTAAACATGGATAAAATTGACAAAGAGATTTTGAAACTTCTAAAAGCCAATAGCCAGCTAACCAACAAAGAAATCGGCAAACAAGTGCATTTGACCGGCCAAGCTGTGGGACAACGCATTATGAAATTAAAAGAAGACGGTACGATTGCCGCCTTCTCTACCACTATTAACTATCCCAACCAACAATTTATTATGATTTACATGGACAGTAATGATTTCAAAAACTTCGAGAACTTCATCACAAAATCCCCTCAAATTGATGAATTTTATAAAATATCTGGCCATGCTTGTTATCTAATTAAAAGTCATTTTGCCAGCCCTGAACTCGGAGACTTCCTTGAAAATTTATCAATCTGGGGAAGATATAATGTGGAAACAGTCATTAAAAATTTAATCTAAATAGGTTCACAGCTTAAAGTGAACCTATTTTTTAATCATAAATAATTAACTAAAGATAAATAACCTCTAGATTTCCGAACGACACACTGCCGGTCAACTCCAAGGTCTTGCTCCCTTTAGAAGATTGGCTAGGCAGGCTGATGGAGCCTAGAGGACTTGAAACCTTACAAACAACCGACCAATCTCTAGGAATATAGAGAACCATACTGGCAAAGGAAACTGCAACCTCAAAGTTAGCAATGTCCCCCAAAATAACAGCCTCATCAAGATAGATTACCTTCTTGCCAAAGGATACTTCTGCCCCGTCAGAGATAAAATTATCATCTCTGATATGAACCGTATGACTAGTGTAAGGCTGATAGCTGTAGCTATTATTTATCTGGGGGCGCCATCTAAAACGCCAAGCCTTCTTTCCCCTAAATAGAATATCCAGGCCCAGACCGGCCAGAAAGGCAATGAGACAAATGGTCGCATTGGGGAGATTTAGAAAATGCCATTGACTATTTAGGATAATCAGGAAGAAGGCTAATCCTAGAAAACTACTGGTAAAGGCAGCAGATAGGAGACTTCCCAGAAACCAGATAGCCGTAAAGGAGAGGCCCAAAAGAGCCCAGCCATCAATTAGGGCTGGAACAAACAAGGCTTGAAAGAGGATGAGGAGGGCTAGCAGAATCAAAAGGATTCCTAAAATTGACTTTCGCATGGGGAGCCTTTCTAGAGATGGGCTGAGGGAAATTTGGGAGATTAAGAAGAAGGAATGAGGGCTGAGATGGCAAGTTTTATCTTTATACTCAATGAAAATCGAAAATAGCCGAGGCAACGAACTGCAGGCAGTACTTGGGTACGGCAAAGTGAGTTAACGATGGATAGTTTTGATTTTCGAAGAGTATTAGGGGATTAGAAGGCCAACTCACCCTATAATAGATCCATCACACCAGAGCCCTTGCTGCTGGTGGATGGGCTGGCCAAGTGACCGCCGATAACTTGAGCAAAGGTCTCGATATTGAGGCTTTGGACATAGATTTCACCACTACCAGAAAAAGTATTAACGACCCCCTCACCGTTGCCCATCGATTGCAAGAAATCATTTTCCACATGAATCTGGTAATCTAGCGTGCTGGACCAGGCTACAACATGGGCATTATCAATGGTCATTTCCTCTTGCTTGAGCTCAATTTTCTGGATGGAGCCAAAACTATTAACCAGAAGGGTTCCCTGACCTTGCGTCGACATAACGTATAGACCACCCTGACCGCCAAAGAAGGCCCGACCAAGGGATTGCCGCTCCATAGTATATTGAGCTGAACCATCCAGAGCCAAGAAAGCTCCATCATTGAGGCGGTACTGCTTGACTCCCAATTCCAGGGCAATAATCTGACCAGGCGTGGCGGGAGCAATAGCTAACCTGCCATCATCTGCATTGGAAATGGCTTGAGTGATTAAGGCAGACTCACCAGAAGTCATAGAACGCCCGACCACCTTGAAGAATTTACCTAGGCCACTTTCCTTGGCATTGAGCTTGGTGTTGAGGGTCACTGATGGCGTATGGAAAACCATACTCCCCCGCTGAATATAGGCGGACTCCCCCGCTTCAAGGAAAATCTCAACTAAGGGGAACTGCATTTTGCTATCAATCCGATAGTTCATGTGATTATCTGACATAGGACCACCTCACTTTTCTCTAGGCTTAAAAACTAGTATAACTGCCGGTTTCCTCTGCTGTCAATACACTAGAGAAAAAATCAGCCCCGAGACTGAGACTGAAAAAATTCATTGAACCGGTGAAATCCGTCCAGTATCAACATCGTAGACGGCTCCGAAGATGGCAATATCTTTCGGAATTAAGGGTGAGGCCTTCAAAAGGGCAACATCCTGACGGACACTCTCTTCTACATTTTCAAAGGGCAGAAAATCCCTGTCCTGCAGATCTACTTGGAATCGTTCCTCCAAGTCTGCTACAAAATCAGCATTTTTAAAAGTTTGAGCCCCACAATCGGTATGATGAAGGACAACAACTTCCCGAGTTCCCAGCTGTTGCTGGGAAATAACCAAGGAACGAATCACATCGTCTGTTACTCGACCACCAGCATTCCGCAGAATATGGGCATCCCCCAGAGCCAAGCCTAGAGCAGGAGCAACATGGAGACGGGAATCCATACAAGTTATAATAGCCACCCTGGTCTTGGGCTTGATAGGAAGATGAGCCCTTCCGTGCAAATCAACATAGGCCTGATTAGCCTTGATAAAATTTTCAAAATAGGTCATAAAGACTCCTTATCCCGAGTAAGTATAATAGTTAAAAAAACAAATCTTCGACCATTATAGCATGGATAGATGAAAAAGCCGAGCTTTTACTCTAATCTCTGGAAAGGCAAAAAGCTCCAAAAACATGACAAACTTTAACTAAGATCTTTTGCCAATGACATAAGTCAACTCGGCTGCCTGATCAGCCGTAAAGGTACGATAAGAAACGACTCCTGAACCCAAGGCATTGGATTCAGAAATAAGAATGGAACCATCCTTTTTTACCTGCTCAACAATGGCCACATGACCATAATCTGGATCTGCACCAGCCTGACCTGGTGCGAAGGAAATGGCATAGCCCACCTTGGGCTGATGGCTGAGGTCATAACCTGACTTAAATTGCCAGTCACCACCATTGCCCATATAGGGATCGAAATTATAGCCCAGTTCATAGGCCCGATTATAGACATACCAAGTGCATTGACCCCATGGATAGGAATTGGCCAGATAGGTCTTCGGATTTATGGGACATGACAGTCGGTAACCTGCTGGTAGATTAACTTGGCTGTTTCCTGTTAGGTGCTTGAGCTTTTCTGGAATTTTCGGAGTGTCACCATGCTGGTCAATCCAAGTATCAATGTCCTGCATGGTTTGAGCTCGCCTCTTACCACTTCCTGAAGTATCAGTAAAATAGACACCCCCATCAAGAAGGACATTTAACTGTCCTGTGGCATTTTTGGCTGCCTTGTCGTCCTGTATTTTGAAGGTCCAATTTTTATTTTGAATCAAGGTTTGGGCCACCATTTTGTGAATGGCTTGATCATCGCTGAAATGACTGGCATTATTGGGATTGCTATCAAAGGCCCCATAGCCAAACATATTAGAGCCTGGCAGGGTTGCCACCCCAGCTGTCCCTAGGGAACTCTCGTGAAGAGCTATGGCAATAATGGCTCGCACATCAAGCCCCGTTTCCTTCTCCCACTTGAGCAGGAGCTGTCCATTAATTCGCCGCTGATCATAGGCTATACCTAAGGACTGCAAATAACCGTCCAACTGCTCTGCCTTGATACCATAACGATGGGAGAGGAGATTGTGACTATAAGCATCCGAACCTGACCAGTGCTCTACATAGGTGGTGTAGGTGAGGGGGCCTTTAGAATTCTTATCATCATCAGACAAATAAGTAGCATTAGGCTGACTCATCCGATAGCCGTCAAAAAAGGGACTAACTAGGATATCAGCTTGACCAAACGATGCTTGATTTTGCTGGTGAGCAGGAATTGACTTGGACTTGCCAGCCGGCTGACCTGATTTTGCCTTCGCCTTGGACTCTGATTTTTCTAGCTGTTTAGCCTGATTATGATCTACCTGCTTAGATTCTGTCTGCTGATCTTGGTCAGAACCAAAGCCTGTTCCTGAAGACGACCCGGTGCTACTAGAAGAATTGGTCTGTTCAGTTTGGTGGTCGGCTCCCTGACGGCTATCTGGTTGCCCATCAGAGGGCTGTTCTAGGGAAGCCTCCCCCTGACTTGAGCTTGAACTATCCTGGCTTGTTTTAGAATCTGCCCGTTTCTCTTCTTGATTGGCTTGAGAATTTGACGGCTTCTGTTCTTGCTTGTCCTGAGATGAAGAACCTGCACTAGCACCTTGAGATGGTGCCTCAGCGGACTCCCCAGACTCACTTCTTGCCTCTTCATTCTCAGATTCTTTTCCATCTTCCGAGGTGCTTACCTCGTTACTTTCATGGTCTCTAAATTTGCCCTGCTCCTGCCTAGGCCTACGAGCTAATCTACCGACAGTCTCTGCCAAGGTTACCCCTGGAGCCAGATAAGAGCCCGACAAGATGAATAGAAGTATCAGTGATAGAAATTTCTCTTTTTTCACAACTAGCAACTCCTTTCTTAAGGTATCAGAGAGAAAAGGCATCTTCTTGACCAAGCAAGAGATAGCTAACGGCAATCGCTGGTCTGATTGCCTAGCTCCCTGACAACTCCAAACGGCCAGTAATTCCGACTGTCTGGTTTTCGTATTGCCACAGCCAAAGTCACTCCAGTTTTACGCTTTAGAGTGATTACGAAAGCTACCATCTAAGCTTTCTATGTCCGATAAAGCAGTAGACTGCTTTATCTTCGTATCCCCAACCATAAAACAACTCAAAGAATTAAAAAGTCTTGTAGATTTCTTTAATCGATCCTGAAAATAAGGAAGCGAGGTAACATGGCAACTATTGGAGCAGACTTCCTTTTTCCGCAAAGCTGTAGGCAAGTTCAATTCACAAATATGTCTCACCTATTTATTCGTAAAAGGATTAGAAAAAGGGGAACGGAAATTGCTCTGACGAAGCCAGCAATCTCCCCTCACTCCCTAGTTTTAAGGCTTCAAGCGAGTCGCTACAGGAGACGCTATTTTGCGAACTACCTGCCTTTCCTACTACATTCCTTGCAAATAATCAGCAAGTTTGAAAGGAATCTGTCGCAAACTAAAAGTCTATCACAGACTCCCCTCGCTTCTTTACTTCCAGACTCAGGAAGTTTTTAGCCACTGAACAAAAACTCTACTCCCACCCCGCACAGTTGATTTGGATTTTTCAAACAGCCCCGCTAATGCCATTCGACCTATCACTTTTCTGGCAAAATAAAAAGACCTCTCACGAAGTCCTTCTTTATTGATTTATTTGGGCCCTATTGGGGCTGGTTTTGACCATCTCTCTCGATAGCCTTTTTCAGAGCATTCCAGGAGAGGGTGGCGCATTTGATTCTTTGGGGGAATTTGGCAACGCCGGCCATAAGCTCGGCTTCTCCCAATTCTTTTTGCTGGTCATCCTCTTGACCTTGCACCATCTCAGAGAAAATTTCTGCCAGACGCAGAGCCTCAGCCTTGGTCTTACCGATGACAGCATCGGTCATCATGCTGGAAGAAGCCGTTGAAATAGTACAACCGTCACCAGCAAAGGCAATATCCTCGATAACATCACCATCAAATTTGACCGACAAATTGATGACATCACCACAGGTGGGATTGTTGAGTTGAAGCTGTTCCACCCCCTCTAGGAATCCATGGTGATGGGGGCTTTGCGAATGCTCAGCGATGACCATTTTATAGAGATTATTCAAACTAGAGAGTGCCATTGAAAAACTCCTTTGCTGCTAAGATTGCCTGGACCAATTTATCGCAATCTTCCCTACTATTATAGAGGTAAAAACTTGCCCTAGCGGCCGAATGAATACCCAGATGGTTAATCAGGGGTTGGGCACAATGGTGGCCGGCCCGAACAGCTAGGCCCTCATAATCCAGAGCAGTCGCCAAATCATGGGGGTGGACGCCATCAAGATTAAAGGCGATGACTCCAGTATGCTGGCTAGGATTTTCAGGGCCGTAAAGGGTCAAGCCCCCAATTGCCTGCAACTTAGGTAAAACATAAGCGACCAGTTCTTGCTCGTGGGCGTGAATTTCCGCCATGCCAATCTCATCCAAATAATCCAGAGCCGCTCCCAGGGCAATGGCTCCGGCAATATTGGGCGTGCCCGCTTCAAATTTCCAAGGGAGTTCCTTCCAGTTGGCCTCCTGCTCGTAGACGAAATCAATCATTTCACCGCCAAATTCAACAGGGGACATGCGGTTAAGGATTTCTTCCTTACCGTAAAGAATCCCGATACCGGTTGGCCCCAGCATCTTGTGACCTGAAAAGGCGAAGAAATCGCAGTCCAAATCCTGAACATCAATCGGCATGTGGGGGGCAGACTGGGCTCCATCAACAACCATGTAAGCTCCGACCTGGTGAGCCAGTCCGGCAATTTCCTTGACAGGATTGAGACAGCCTAGGACATTAGAAGCCTGGGCGATGCTGACAAACTTGGTCTTCTCACTGAGCTTGGCCTTCAGGTCTGCCATATCCAGCTGACCATCCTTAAGGTAGACGTAGACCAACTGGGCTCCCGTCGCCCGACAGGCCTCCTGCCAGGGAATGACATTGGAATGGTGCTCCATGATGGAAATCAAAATCTGGTCCCCCGGCTGCAAGACCTCCTTGGCAAAGGAGGCAACCCAGTTAAGACCAGTCGTCGTCCCTCTAGTAAAAAGGACTTCCTTGGTTGACTTAGCCTTGATAAAGGCCCGAGCCTTCTCCCGACTGGCTTCATAGGCTGCCGTCGCCCGCTCAGCTAGGGTATGGACACCACGGTGAACATTGGCATTGTCTGTCTCATAATAAGCACGCAAAACCTCAAGGACGGCTTGAGGTTTTTGGGTAGTTGCGGCATTATCCAGATAGACCAAGGGTTCATCATTAACGACTTGGTCTAAAATTTTAAAATCTTTTCTTATCGTGTTTGTATCTAACAAGGACAACCTCCTTGAGGTAATTATTATTATCGAAAATCAATAGATTTAGTTGTGAAAGCAGGTCAAAGATGAAAAAATCTTGATAGGCAAGGCAAGTCGCTCTTGCGGTCCGCCCCTGCCTCTGACACGAGCACCAAAGGGGAAGCCCAGCGATAGTTGCCTTTTCTTTTTTCAATTGACATCGTTAGCTCACTCTGCCCGACTTAAAGTTTAGTATGGCCAGCACTTTCTTACTGGGCCATGCTAAACAAACCGGGGCGATTTTACCTGCTTTGTGCCATCCTATTTTTGATTTTCATTGACTATTAACGTTTATCTAACTTGTGGTCAAGGACGGCAATCATTTCATCACGCACATCCTTGCTTGGAATTTCTGTAATCACGGCTCCCAAGAAACCGAGGATAACCAAGCGTTCAGCCTCTTCATGCTTGAGGCCCCGACTCATCAGATAGTACATGTCATCTGGGTCAATTTGGCCGATGGAAGCGGCGTGCCCAGCGGTGACATCATTTTCATCAATCAAAAGGATAGGATTGGCATCCGAGCGAGCCTTGTCCGAAAGCATGAGAACCCGGCTTTCCTGCTGGGCATCGGCACCCTTGGCACCCTTGACGATGTGGCCGATGCCATTGAAGGTCAGGGTTCCTTTTTCTAGGATAACCCCATGTTGCAGGATATGGCCGACAGAATTGCGACCATAGTTGGTCACTCGGGTATCAATCCCTTGAACCTGACGACCACTAGAGGCCGCAACAACCTTGAGGTCGGCATAACTGCCATCCCCAATCAAATCGCTATCAAAGTCGCCGATGACATTACCTTCATTCATGACTCCCAGAGCCCAATCAATGCTGGCATCGCGGTCCAGACGACCTCGCCGGCTCATGTAGGTGGTCAGATTTTGGCCCAGACGGTCAATGGCTGAAAACTTAACCTGACTGCCAGCTCCAGCAATGACTTCCACACTGATATCGGCTGTCGCCTTGGCTCCAGCTTGGCCAATGGATTCAAAGCGTTCCAAGTAGCTAAACTTACTGTTGCGACCAGCAATGACCAAGACATGCTTGTTGAAAGGGGCATCGGAATCGCTATCCTGGTAGTAGAGACCTTCCAAGGGTTGGTCAATCTCAATATTATCCGGCACGTAGAGGACGGCACTACTATTAAAATAGGCATAGTGATAGGCCGCCAACTTGTCTTCATTGTAGGGCAGGGCATTGCCGAAATTGGCTTCCAGAACTTCTGGAATAGTTTCCAGAGCACTTGCGAAATCTGTAAAGACCACGCCCTTGTCAATCAGGTCAGGACTCAATTGTTCCAGAACGGTTTGGCTACCCACTTGAACCAGCTTAGGATTCTGGCTCAGGGCTGCAAAATCAGGAACATTAGCAGTCGCCTCATTTTCAGCCAGGCTACCGTCACCCAGATTCCAGCGGTTAAAGCGAACCTTTTCAATCCGAGGCAACTCCAATTGGTCAATTTGCTCAAAGGCAGCCAGACGGCGGTCTTGCAACCAGGCTGGTTCAGCCTTGAGCTGAGAAAAATTTATAATGGCTTCTTTTGTCATAATGATGCTTACTCCATTTCTAGCTAAATATTTCGAGTAAAAGATTAATTGTTTAGCTTTCTAAATGACCTTGAGCAAGGGGGACCTGCTCTATAATCAGGCCTCATACTTTTTAAGTTCAAAATTTCAGATTACATCCTTTGCAAAGTCCTACCTTGTTAAAAAGACATCGTCCTTTGAGTAAGGCTGCAAAGATAGCATGATACTTTCGCCAAAATGGCATTATTAGTAACAAAGATGGTTGTTGCTAATAACGGAAATTTTGAGACCCAGTCTCAAAATTTAGTAATGAAACTCCGCAATTGAACTCGCCTACACCACTGTGGAAAAAGAGAGGTGGCTGTTTTGACTTTAGTCAATCTACAGCCGCGGCTACCTTGAGGTATAAATCTGCCTTGAAGCTCTGTTGCTCCTTCGTCAGATTTCCTGCCTCACCTTACTATTTTCGAGTTCGGGTAAAAAAGGTCTCCCAGACCTTTTTAATCCTTTGTGGTGCTTAACGGCTCTGTATCTTGTGAGGAGTTTGCTTGCGTCCGCACTTTTAAACGACATTTCCTTTTCAAAATCGATATTATTTTGAAAAGGAAATTAGTAAGGTAGCTAGGTAAGTCACCATAGCGATTACCGTGGTTTATCAGTGACTTTTAATCACTGATAAACTTGCTACGTTAGAAAGTATCAAAAGTGTAAATTTTGACTTTAAATGGGCATTAGAAAGCTCTTCATCATTAGACTTCTTCCTGATAGTCAATACCCAGCTCTTCAGCCAAATGAGCATAACCTTCTTTTTCCAGACGGGCCGCTAGGTCAGCATCCCCCGTCATGACGATGCGGCCATCCATCATAATATGAACGACATCAGGTTTGATATAGTTGAGCAAGCGTTGGTAGTGGGTGATAATCATGGCACCAAAGCCTTCGCCCCGCATGGCATTAACCCCTTTAGACACGACCTTGAGAGCATCAATATCAAGACCTGAATCAATTTCATCTAGGAGGGCAAACTTAGGTTCCAGCATGAGGAGCTGCAGGATTTCATTACGTTTCTTTTCACCACCGGAGAAACCTTCGTTGAGGTACCGCTCGGCCATCTCTTCCTTCATGCCCAAAAGTTCCATCTTTTCGTCCAATTTGGTCAGGAATTGGCGGATAGAAATTTTCTCATCATCTTCCTTACCAGCATTCATGGCTGCCCGAATAAATTCGGCATTGGTAATCCCTGGAATTTCAGCAGGGTATTGCATAGCCAGGAAAAGCCCCAGACGAGCTCTTTCATCAGTTGCCAACTCCAGAATGTCTTGACCATCAAAGAGAATTTGCCCCTGGGTCACCTGGTAGTTGGGATTCCCCATAATGGCAGCAGACAGGGTTGATTTCCCAGTCCCATTAGGCCCCATGATGGCAGCAATTTGACCCGTCTTCAAGGTCAAATTCAGGCCCTTGAGAATTTCCCTATCTTCAATAGACACATGCAAATCTTTAATTTCGAGTACAGACAAAACTTTCCTCCTCTATCTATAAAAACAGCTTCTCAAAGAAGCTCAACAACAATTTTAAGGCAAGAAGGGAAATGACTACTGAATTAAATCAAAACTACCAGTTTGGCCTAAGTAGCACTCCGCCCATACCTTATCGACTAAGGAGCTCTGCAATTTAGTCAGATGGGACCATGCTAAAGCTGTCGGTCGTAAGGTTGGAACTTGAAAAGTAGTAAAGTAACCACCAGATGTTCGAAAACTTGGCAGTCCAAAGGCTTGAAGTTAAAAGCTTATACTCACCAAACTTCAAAACTAGCGATTCACTCTGTCAATATGATTACATCTGGAAAATGGATATATATCTTTAACTAACAAAACAGTTGCAAAGTGATACTTTCGCCAAAGTGGTATTATAAGCAACAATCATAATAGTTGCTTGTAACGGAAATTTTGAGACCGAGTCTCAAAATTTAGCAATGAAACTCCAAGAGGAGTTTGCTTGCGTCCGCACTTTTTAAGAAAGTAGCAAAAATGCTAACTTTGATTTTAATTGAGCATTGGCTTGGTAACTAACCAAGTTCCCTTCTTGCTCAATTTCCCTTTCATTATAACAAAAAACCGCTCACTAGGAACGGATTTGAACTACTTTTTAAACTTTCGTTTCCACTCGTCCAGAACAGCTTGACGGTAGGAACTGTTACCAATAAATTTGAGACAGTCAAAGAGCGGCGTCCGCCCCACACTCCAAATTTGCAGGCCTTCAATCAGGACTTCTGCCGTAAAGAGGAGGCCAACCATGAGGAGAACTCCCCCTAAACGGCTAGAGACATTCAAAAGCAGGGAAGTCAGCGAGAAGACCATAGTAATACCATAGACCACCAAGACGGCTCCCCGATGGGTGAAGCCCATAGCTAAAAGACGGTGGTGGAGGTGCATTTTATCAGCCTCTGTTGCCGGTCGTCCCGATAATTTCCGACGAATAATAGCCACGAAGGTATCCAAAATAGGCACCCCCAAAATGATAACCGGTGTAATAACCGCTACGGCTGTCGAATTTTTCAAGCCCTGTAAGGACAGAACACCAATCATAAAGCCGATAAAGAGGGCCCCAGTATCTCCCAAATAGATAATGGCAGGATTATAGTTATAGGGGAAGAAACCTGCAATAGCAGCAATCAAGAGAAAGATGGTCAAGGTTGTGTAGAGATTACTGTCAAAAAGAAAGAAATAGGAAATCAAACCCATAGTGGTTAAACTGATAACCGATACCCCACAGACTAAGCCATCCAGCCCATCTATCAGATTGATAGCATTAGTAATTGCCACAATCCAAAGCACAGTAAGGAAAAAACTTAAAACCGGTCCAAAATAGAGCATGGGACCACCAAATGGAATTTTAAAACTATCAAAGCGGTAATCGGTAAAGGCCCAAACAACAAGGGCTCCCAAGATAATTCCCAGCATCTTGGAGCGAGGCTTGAGCTCAAAAATATCATCAATAAAGCCCGTCATTGAAACAATTAACCCACCAATAGTAACCGGCAATATATAATCAAAGTAGGACATGAAATAGTGATTTCTTACCGTGATAATGGGCATTAAAATCAAAGTCCCAACTAAAAAGGCAATCAAAATTCCTAAGCCACCGCTGCTTGGCATGGGAACTTTGTTAATCCGCCTAGCATTGGGATTGTCAACAGCTCCAATGTGAAAGGCTAGGAAACGTATCAGAGGTGTCAAAACCAAAGGAATCAAAAAAACACCGATTAAAACTAAAATATACTGTAAGCGAAATTGACTAATCATTCCCTACACCAAATCTATTAGCTTCAATTGTTTCACCGCCGTATGATCTAAGAGCTTGACGGCATGTTCCAAGAGGTAAGCACGGGTGTGCCTAGCTGGATCTCCGTATTCCAAGAGATGGGCCTGCAACTGTTTCGCTCTCAGCTGATCTTCATCTTCCACACTAAAGAGAACTGCCAAATGATAACCTTCTTCAGATTTGAAAAGTTCCGAAGCTTCGGTTGGAACTGCTAGAGCCTTGGCTGCTACGATAGCGGCTTCTAAACTAGGAAAATCAGCCACATAATGAGCATAACTGGTAATAGGAATAAAGTCCTCCTCTTTGATTTTAAAGAAAGTGTCCTCTTCATCATCCTCTGAACTCGTCGTTCCAGACTTACCATCCTCAAGGGGCAGCCCGCTGATTGCATCGTCCAGCATAGCCTCCAGATTCTTCAGTTTTTCATGAGCCTCAGTATCACCCTGAGCCATCATATTCTTTTCAAGATTCTTGAAAAAATCTTCAGGATTCATGTCTGACATATCACCCATATCTTGAGCCAACTGCTCAAAATCTAGACTTTCATTGAGCTCAGATTTGGTCACAAAAACATCAATGCGATCCTTGCGGGGAGTCACTCGAAAGCTTAACATCCCTGTTGATTTAAAGCTATCCGGAATATCTAATTCGTCCAATATTGTGTAGAAAAATTCTTCTGTTTTTTCTTGAGGCATGAGGAAATCTTTTAATTCCATGCCATATGAGTCCAAATCGTCAAGACTCACCGAAATCTTGAGCGTTGACTCATTAATTTGTTTCATTTCCATCGTTTTTACCTCGCACGAGTAGTTACTACATTATACAAGAAAAGGGCTAAAAGTTCAACGAAACGGAAAGCACCAGAGTTTCAGAACTAGCACAAACTACTCAATCCTATCAGGGCTCCTCTTGCTTATCTGAAACAGACAAAAAGGCCGAAAGTTTCCCTTCGGTCCTCAATTCATAACTTATACCATCAAAACCTTGGCAGCTGCATAAATCAGCAAGATGATTCCTAAAACAATGCGGTACCAACCAAAAACAGTAAAATCATGTTTTTTAACGAAGTTGGTCAGGAATTTAATTACAACCATGCTGACCGCAAAGGCCACCAGAGAAGAAACTAGGAGCACCAACCACTGAGCAAAATTTAAGTGATTGCCATCCAACAGGAACTTGACAAACTTGAGTCCGCTGTAGCCAAACATGGTCGGAATCCCTAGGAAAAAGGTGAAATCCGCTGCCACACTCCGGCTGGTGCCAACCAAGATAGCCCCTAAGATCGTAGCCCCCGAGCGGCTGGTCCCCGGAATAATACTGAGAACTTGGAAAAGCCCGATGTAGAGAGCTGTCTTGTAGTGCATGCGGGCCAGGTCAGTCACCTGAGGCTCCACATCGCGGTTGCGACGTTCAATCCAAATAAAGGCAATCCCGTAGACGATGAGCATGGTCGCTACGCTGGTGAAATTACTGAAATGAGCATCCATCCAATCGTCCAAGAGGAGACCGATAATGGCCGAAGGGATGCAGGCGATAATCACCTTCATCCAGAGTTGCCAGGTCAGCCGCACCTCCCGAGCCGTCTTACCCTTCTGGAAGGGATTGAGACGTTCAAAATAGATGACCATAACCGCCAAGATGGCCCCCAGCTGGATGACAATATTGAAAAGTTCATTGAAGGCATGACCTTGATTGAGTTTGACAAACTCCTGAACCAGAATCAAGTGACCGGTACTGGAAATTGGCAGCCACTCAGTAATCCCTTCGACAATTCCGAGAAAAATGGCCTTAATCAGTTCGATGACTAGCATAATATCTCCTGTTTTTTGAAAATCAATTTGCTTCATTATAACAAAAAGCAGTGGTTTTTAAAATGGCAGTTGAAGAAAAATCGCAAGCCTTAGACCCTGTTTTTGCTGTCTTACCTCAAGTATATAGCCACATAAGGCTCAACCACTACTAGAGGATAAGATGGCAACAGCAATCCCTAAAACAATCGGCTAGAACCAAAAAGCCAGCCCAAGGGCTGACTTGATAAAGGCAAAATTTCTACAATGGTGACTTGGCTAGAAGGCCCCGAATCCACCGCCGCCACCTCCGCCGGAGAAGCCGCCACCACCAGAGAAACCGCCACCACTGGAAACGTGGAAATTCTGGGCAGCGACAGCTTGATGACCAAAGTTGGCAAAGTTTTGAGAGCTTAGATAGAGATAAGGGAAGAGATTGTAGCTTAGATACTGATTAACGACTGGAGGAACTGCAATATCCTGCATTTTAAGAACTTCCTCAACCTGTTTGGCATAGCCAAAAAGGGTCGCATAAACTAAAATACGATTCCAGACGACAATGGACTCTAACTGAGCCTTATCAAAGCGTTTGATGTCCTTCATCATCCGACGAAAAGCTTGCCAGGCTTGGTAATCAGTCTTGGCTTCATCTCTTGGAGCGCCATCTCGCTTATCAAATCTGCTAAACCTTATGAGGATAACCAACAAAACAATGGCTAGCAGAATCATAGCAAGGTAGCCTAGAATCATGGGCCAGTTTAGCCCACTTAAAAGATTCGTGATACCAGCATAAACTAGGGAAATAAAGACCAGAGCTATGGTCAGAGAAAGCATCACAAGGCTGAAGCGGCGCCTCATATTTTCACCAGCCGTCAAAGGTCGGTAGTAATCGTCTAAACCTAGGGAACGTTTGTCTTCCGCAACATTCTGAGTCAATTCTTCTAAATCTTTTTCAAAAACAGAAGTCATCCTGCGACCATAGCGATTGACCTCTTCAACACGATAACCATTTTTTACACTAATACTTTTATCAACACGATAAGTTGGAAATAGGTCAGACATTGCGACCTTAGCACCTAAATTCGGACCTAGGGCCATCTCCAAAAATGTTAATTCGGAGGCTGAGAGATTGTCCGAATGAACATGACAAAGCCAAAGGCCATCTTCAGAGGATTCCAATTTCAAATTCCCCCGATCAATCAAATCTAGGAGACTGGCTTGGACCATATTTTCAAAACGCAAATTTCCCCTGCCAGCACTGATAGGATTTACCTCTGACCAATCCGTACTATAGACAAGCGAAGCAACTATCTGAGGAGACCAGTCATTCGGGGCTGAATAGAGCCACTTGGGTCCTCTACCACTAACTCGACCTCGTAGTGAAAGTTTATAGTAACTAAATAAGAGAAGAGCTAATACTAAGATGATAAGTCCTGCGACGGGAATGATCACATAGAATATCTTTTGATAGAGTTTCGTTTTCCGCTTAATGGTTTCCTCTTGTTCTTTAAAGTGAGGAAGGCCTTTTCCTTGAACAGGCTTATCAACGGAGAAGGCTTGGGAATCCCAATAACCGTGTAATTCTAATGCCTTTCCAGCACCGATATAATCAGTCGATAGTTGGTAAGCATCGCCTGTTTTTGTCACCTTAACATTCGGTTGCAAGAAGCCTAGATGGGCAAAAAGCTGCGATTGACTAGTTTCAGGTCCACTCACCCTAAAAGTCACATTATGGGCAACTTCATCACCATCGGAAATGGGCTTCCAATTTAACTCGGCAATATCCTGATGAATGGTCAGAATATTTTTTAACTGCCAAGTTACTTTTACTTTAACAGTGTCCCCTGATTCTCCACCATCATAAATTTTCAGACGGTATCCATCATCAAGCTTCTCTAGTTCCGTCTTTGGTCTAAAAGCCTTGCCATTATTTATGGCAACCTCAGATTTTGTATGGTCCCCGTCAATGTCAAAGTCTTGTGGTATATTTCCAGCCTTGCCTAGACTGACATACTGACCATGATAGTCTGAATCAAAATGATAGGTAATAGTCTGGCTAAAGGTTGCCGTATTATCCTGATGAATTTCTAAAAGACCGTCATAGCGACTAATTTTATAATCAACATCATCAGCCAAAGAAATTTTTTGGAAAAACAATACCAGAGCCAGTAATCCTAAGCAAGTTAACAGAAGTTTCTTTTTCATTATCGGCTTCCCCTTTTCTATTAGTAATTCTATTCTATCATAGTTTAGAAGATAGAAAAAATCCGGTAAAAATACCAATCACCTCCCATTGAAATACTCCCTCATTTCCTGTAAAATAGGTTAATATGTATATTTATGCCTTGATTTATGTTTCAAGCTATTCATAGGAGTAAGAGATGAATCACATTAAAAAAATAAGTTTCAGTCTGATTTTAGCTCTGGCCATCCTTTTTGGAGGGCTCTCTAGGGCTAAGGCTGACCAATACTTGCGTGTCGGAATGGAAGCGGCCTACGCTCCCTTCAACTGGACTCAAAATGACGACTCCAACGGAGCCGTTCCCATCGAAGGTAGCCAGCAATACGCCAATGGCTATGATGTCCAAATCGGTAAGAAAATTGCCAAGGGCATGGGCAAGAAACTCTTGGTGGTCAAGACCAAATGGGACGGCCTCCTACCCGCCCTGACCTCCAAGAAGATTGACCTCATCATCGCTGGGATGAGCCCAACCGAGGAGCGTAAGAAAGAAATCAATTTCTCCAACAGCTACTACACCAGCGAGCCTGTTCTAGTTGTCAAGTCAGACGGCAAGTATGCTAGTGCCACTAAACTCTCTGATTTCAAGGGAGCCAAGGTAACTGCCCAACAAGGGGTTTACCTTTATGGTCTGATTGACCAAATTTCTGGCGTTAAGAAACAGACCGCTATGGGCGACTTCTCGCAAATGCGGCAGGCCCTCTCCTCAGGGGTCATCGATGCCTATGTTTCTGAGCGACCAGAGGCTAAGACGGCCATGGCTTCCAGCAAGGACTTCAAGATGATTTCCCTCAAACAGAGTTTCAAGACTAGTCCTTCAGATACGGCCCTTTCTGTTGGTCTGCGCAAGGATGACACCGCTACCCAGGAAAAAGTCAACCAAATCTTGACGACTATTCCAGAAAAAGAACGGCTCAAGCTCATGGATAAGATGATTACCGAGCAGCCATCTAACAGCAAGAAGAATGCAGGCTTCCTCAGCCAGGCTTGGACCATCCTCAAAAACAACTGGCACCAATTCCTACGTGGAACTGGAATTACCCTTTTGATTTCAATCGTCGGTACCTTGGTCGGCTTGGTCATTGGCCTCTTAATCGGTGTCTACCGAACAGCGCCACAAGCAGGCAACAAGGCGCTAGCCCTCCTGCAAAAGGTCTTCGGCTGGATTCTCAATGTCTACATTGAAATCTTCCGTGGTACCCCAATGATTGTTCAGGCCATGGTTATCTATTACGGAACCGCCCAAGCCTTTGGGGTCAACCTGGATCGGACCTGGGCTGCCATCTTCATTGTTTCCATCAATACCGGTGCCTACATGAGTGAAATCGTGCGTGGTGGTATCTACGCCGTTGACAAGGGCCAATTTGAAGCAGCCACCGCCCTCGGCTTCAGCCACAATCAAACCATGCGCAAGATCGTCCTGCCTCAGGTTGTGCGAAACATCCTGCCAGCAACCGGTAATGAATTCGTCATCAACATCAAGGACACCTCAGTCCTTAATGTTATCTCGGTTGTCGAGCTCTACTTCTCTGGTAATACCGTGGCAACCCAGACCTACAAGTATTTCCAAACCTTCCTCATCATCGCCGTTATCTACTTCATCCTGACCTTCACGGTAACCCGTATCCTGCGTTATTTGGAACGCCGTCTGGACCAAGATAATTACACCCAAGGAGGTGCCCACTAATGGCTGAGCCAATTTTAGAAATCAAGCATTTAAAAAAATCCTACGGACAAAATGAAGTCCTCAAGGACATCTCCCTCAGTGTCAACAAGGGAGAAGTTATTTCCATCATTGGTAGTTCAGGTTCTGGGAAGTCAACCTTCCTGCGCTCTATCAACCTCTTGGAAGACCCGACCGAAGGACGAATCCTCTACCACGGGCAAAATGTCTTGGAAAAAGGCTATGACCTGACCACCTACCGCGAAAGACTGGGCATGGTTTTCCAATCCTTCAACCTCTTTGCCAACCTCAATGTCTTGGACAATGCCATTGTCCCTCAAACAACCGTCCTCAAGCGGGACAAGGCTGAGGCCACTAAAATTGCCAAGGCCAATCTGGAAAAGGTCGGCATGAGCGAACAATACTGGAAGGCTAAACCCGCCCAGCTCTCAGGGGGACAAAAGCAAAGGGTCGCTATCGCCCGTGCCCTCTCTGTCAATCCAGAAGCCATCCTCTTTGACGAACCAACCTCGGCTCTGGACCCAGAAATGGTCGGCGAAGTTCTCAAAACCATGCAAGACCTGGCCAAATCTGGCTTGACCATGCTGATTGTAACCCACGAAATGGAATTCGCTAAAGAAGTCTCTGACCGTGTTATCTTCATGGATAAGGGAGTCATTGCCGAACAAGGCACGCCCCAACAAATCTTTGAAAATCCCCAAGAAGCCCGCACCAAAGAATTCTTGCAGCGCTTCTTAGGCTAAACATCTAGAAAAGTCAACCGCTCCACAGCCTCAAACTGTGGAGCTTTTTTTCTTGCCAAATAATTAATTGGGCATCGGAAAATATGGTACCCCGCCCATTAACCAAAACCAGACAAAATTTGCCCAGAACTTTTAAAAAATGAGTTGACATTATAGAGATGACGGCTAAGCCAGACAATCAATTTGACAACCTGAGGAGCTGGGAAGAGGGGTAGATAATACCACTTTCGCTGAGTTAGTAAGGGGATAGGAAACTGTCATAGCAGTTTTCGTAGTGCCTCTAAACGCTTGATTTTAGGGGGACTTTCCCATTTGTGACGCTTATCGATAATACTAGCCAAACTAGGTTAGTAAGGGACATAGGGACCCGCCATAGTGGGGCTCGTAGATAGGCTTGACGGAAATGATAGCCTGGCAAGGGCCTCTTGCGACGGGAAGCAAAAGTGATCGATAATACCACTTTTGCTGAGTTAGTAAGGGGAGTAGGAAACTGTCGTAGCAGTTTCCGTAGTGCCTCTAAACGCTTGGTTTTAGAGGCACTTCACCCCTTGACAGCCCTAACTTTCGCTTGTTATAATAAACTGTCAAACAATTTTATACAATTATATGCAATTCTAATTTTGCATACCTATATTGGAGGAACACATGCAAAAAAAATCCACCTACTGGATTATCGGTTTTATGCTCTTTGCCCTCTTCTTTGGGGCTGGTAACCTGATTTTCCCCGCCTATCTTGGTATCTATTCTGGGACCAACCTGGCCCTAGCAATTCTAGGTTTCTGTATCACAGGCGTATCTCTTCCCTTGCTAGGCGTTGTAGCAGTGGCCTACTCAGGTAAGACCGATGTCGAATCCATCGCCAAACCTGCTTCCAAGGCCTACGCTCTCTTTTTTGCTATCGCCCTCTACCTGACCATCGGTCCCTTCTTTGCCATCCCTCGGACCGGAGCCGTTTCCTATGAGATTGGGATTAAACCCTTCTTTGGTAGCGGTCAAGTCGCCCACATCATCTACGGTCTGGTCTTCTTTGGTCTCTCCTACCTGATTGCCGTCCGGCCAAGTAAGATTGCTGACCGGATTGGGAAATATTTGACTCCAGCTCTCTTGATTTTCTTGGGAATTCTGATTGTCGCTTCCTTTATCTTCCCTGCTGGTCCTTTTGGGGCTGCTCACAATGCTTCTCCTGCTGTCGGCGATAGCTTCAAAAACCTGCCTTTCGTCGCTGGATTAATTCAGGGCTATAGTACCATGGATGCCTTGGCTTCTCTGGCCTTTGCTATCCTGGTCATTGATGCCGCTAAGGGACATGGCGCAACAACTTCTAATGCTGTTGCTGCTCTGACCCTCAAGTCTGGCCTGATTGCTGCAGCCATTTTGGCAGCTATCTATATCTTCGTTGCCCGTCTGGGAGCAACCTCACAATCCCTCTTTAGTCTGTCAAAGGGGCTCTTTATCCAAGGCTCTGCTCCAATTTCCGACGGTGGCCCTGTCCTTATCCAATCAGCTGCCCACTATATGGGAAATTTAGGACAAATTGTCTTAGGCATGGCTATCTTCCTTGCCTGCCTGACAACGGCTACGGGTCTGATTACTGCCTGTGCGGAATATTTCCACAAGGTCTTTCCTAAGGTTTCTCACATTGTCTGGGCAACTGCTTTCACCCTGATTGGCATTATCCTTTATTTCGGCGGCCTTGATCAAATTATCAAATGGTCAATTCCCGTTCTTTATCTGCTATACCCACTGACTATCGTAACCGTCATTCTCATCTTCTTGAAAAAATGGATTGGTTACAACCCTCTAGTTTACAAGGCAACTCTCGGGTTCACTGCCATTGCAGGACTCTTTGATGCCTTCAGTACCTTGTCAGCTCAAACCCAGCTCTTCACCTTGCCAAGTGCTCTGACCAACTTCTTCACTAAGACCCTACCACTAGGTAGTTACAATATGGGCTGGATTAGTTTTGCAGTCATCGGCCTGGTTGTCGGTCTTAGCCTGACAGGCTTCAAGCCACTAAAGAATTCTGAAAATAAGACTAAACCCAAGGAGAAATCTCTCTAACTAGGAGTATTTTTCAATCTAATCAATCAAAACCTCTTCAGTTAAGAAAATTTTCTCATTACAAACGAATACCGAATACCTAGACAAAGACCCACCCCCATTAATGAGAGCGGGCCTTTTAACTATTCAAATCCTATTTAGCCTTGAGGGCCGAGAGGATTTGCGTGCGGATATCTTCTACCCCTTCTGGATTATTTGGCAAGAAGAGGGTTTGATTACCGTGGTTAGCGAAGGTATTGAGAGTATCCAAGTATTGGTTGGTCAAGAGGATGGACATGATTTGCTCCTCAGTCATACCAACATTAGCTTGCTTGAGTTCAGCGATAGATTCAGCCAGACCATCAACGATAGCCTTCCGTTGTTGGGCGATACCAACCCCATGCAGGCGGTCTTTTTCAGCTTCGGCAGACGCAGCAGTCACGATTTTAATCTTATCGGCTTCGGCCAATTCTTGGGCAGCCACACGTTTCCGTTGAGCCGCATTAATTTCGTTCATGGATTGTTTAACTTCTCCATCGGGCTCAACTTTAGTAATCAAGGTCTTAACGATGATATAGCCGTAGGTGGACATTTCTTCAGCTACTTGATGCTGCACTTCCAATGCGATTTCATCCTTCTTCTCAAAGAGTTCATCCAAGGTCAATTTGGGAACAGAAGACCGCAGAGCATCTTCAATATAAGACTTAATTTGAGCTTCTGGCCGCATCAGTTTGTAGTAGGCATCAATAACATTTTGCTCATTAACTCGGTACTGGGTTGCCACATTCATCATGACAAAAACATTATCCTTAGTCTTGGTCTCAACGACAATCTCACTTTGCAAGAGTCGCAACTGGACCCGAGCCGCAATCTTATCCATCCCAAAGGGCAGACGCATATGAATTCCACTGCCAGAGGTCGTTTGGTAGCGACCAAAACGTTCAATAATAGCAACTGATTGTTGCCGAACCACATAGAGGGAGCTGACCAAAAAGAAGATAAAGACAATCAAACAAAATAATAAAAATACTAAAAATACACCCATGAGGCTTTCCTTTCAAATAAGATACTAAGCAGTTAAGCACCACACAGGAAATAGGGAAGGAGACGCAGATGCAACTAAGCATCTAGGAAGCTTCTTCTTTTTCCACAGTGATGTAGGCGAGTTCATTCAATAAGTTAAGGAAATAGGCCATTAAAATGCCTCTATTTCCTACGGCAACCACTAGGGTGGCTGGCCTAAACTTCTTACTATGTCAGATAATCAAGCATTATAGGCTCGCTTATCTGACTGTCACATTAAATCTGGGGTAATCATAAGCTAATCCGACTGAAGTCAGACCAACATATTATAAAGGCTTTCATTCCCGTGCAAGTTGATATAATTAGGGTCAAAGCCTGCCAAGCGATTGAGCAAACCATCATAATCACATTTATCAGACAAGGTCACCCCCACCAGACAAGGCCCCGTTCCCTTGGCGGCCCGCTTGATGTACTCGAACCGAGTAATATCATCATGGGGACCCAAGATATTATTCACAAATTCCCGCAGAGCACCAGGCCTTTGAGGGAAGTTAACAACAAAATAATGCTTGATGCCATCGTAAATCAGAGCTCTTTCTTCCATCTCCTGCATCCGGTTGATATCATTATTACCACCCGAGATGATGCAGACTAGGGTCTTACCCTTAATCTCATCCTTGAGTACCTCCAGAGCCGCAATTGACGCCGCCCCCGCAGGTTCAGCGATGATCCCTTGGCGGGAATACATATCAATCAAGGTTTCGGAAATCAGGCCCTCATCGACACCAATCAACTGGTCAACTGTCCGTCGGGCCACTTCATAAGTCTTTTGGCCAACCTTCTGAACAGCAATCCCATCTGCAAACTTATCAATATGCTCCAACTTAACCGGATAGCCCTTATCAAAGGCAGCCCGCATACTACGGGCTCCATTGGATTCAACACCAATTACCCGAATGTCAGGCGATACGTCCTTCATATAGGTGGCAACACCAGCAATCAGGCCTCCGCCGCCAACAGGTACGAGGATGCTGTCAAAATCAACCCCTTCGTCCTTAGCTTGTTCATAAATTTCGTAGGCAACTGTCCCCTGACCGGCCTGAACATTGTCATCATCAAAAGGAGGAATAAAGGTACGGCCCTGTGCCTTGGTAAACTCTTGAGCTGCTTGAGAGGAAGCATCAAAGGTGTCACCGACTAGCTGAATATCCACATAAGCCCCACCGAAGAACTTAACCTGTGTAATCTTTTGCTGAGGAGTCGTAATCGGCATAAAGATCGTGGCCGAAATCTTCATTTCGTTACAAGTGTAAGCAACCCCTTGAGCATGATTCCCAGCTGAAGCACAGACAACGCCATTAGCCTTGTCTTCATCCGACAGTTGGTGGATAGCATAATAGGCCCCCCGCAACTTAAAGGAACGAACCTTTTGCATATTTTCTCGTTTGAGGTAGATTGTGGCCTGATATTTTTCCGACAGGTAGCGGTCAAATTCCAGCGGTGTCCGCTCAACCACATTTTTAAGGACCTCGTGAGCCTTGACAACATCAGTAGCTGTTAGCATAAACTCTCCTTTTCCTTATTGTCTAAATTTTCTGTAGATTCATTATAACATAAAAGCTAACTGAAATTAAGGGAATTCCAGAAATCATCAGGATAAGCAGAAAAAAGTTCTGATTTTAGAAATTCCTCCTTCTTAGACTTGATAAAAAATAAAAGCGAATAAGGTAGAATGCTGAATGGCAGAAAGCCAACTTAATTCGCTTTTTATAATTAGGGTTGAACTTTTATAAAGATGGGAGCCTCATTTGCATCCTAGCCTCTTTCCTTAGCCTGACAATCAGGACAAAGACCATAGAGCATAACCTGACTGCGGGTCACCTTATAGCCCGTCTGCTGACTAGCTTCCTGGTACATATCCCGCAAATCGCCATCTAAGAAATCAGTAATCTTGCCACATTTCTCACAGGCAATGTGAACCTCATGGTGGCCCAGAAAATCATAACAGGTCGTACTGTAGTTGCAGAGCTTGAGCTCCGTCACAAAACCCTCATCAACCAAAACCTTGAGATTATTATAAACTGTGGCCAAACTCATGCTTGGAAAATCTGGCAGCAAATCCTCATAAATCATCTCGGCACTTGGATGACTTTTGGTAGCAATCATGTAACGGATGATAGCCTTGCGGGTTTCTGTAATCCGAATATGCTTGCTTCTCAGATGCTCCAGAACAGTCTCATATGCTTCCAAAGCCATGCGATCTTTTTCCATCGCCACCTCCCATTTTCTCTAGTCTTATCTCAACGAAAATCAAAAGTCGGAAGGAGCATAGACCTCAGCCTCTAAAGTAACTGATGTCGCAATAGGTGACTGCTGTCTTGATATCATCTCGTGATACAGCAGACAGATAGCCACCCTTGCTGGGAGGTCAACGAAGATTTGATTGTCAAAGTCCTTCTGTCCTACTCCCTAACGGCAATCTCTATAGCGATGTCCTAGCTCGCTCACTAATTCAGGTAAAATAGGAAAACGACCATTCTATCTGAGTGTCGCCTGTTATCCGAACTGCAGGTAGTGCTAAGGTACGGCAACGTGAGTTAAGGACGGATCTTTTGATTTTCGAAGAGTCTTATTTATTCTCATTATAGCACAAACTACTACTAGGTCTCTAAAAGAGCGCTGTTTGAGGGAAGAATAAGGTCTGAGCACTAACGTGCTTGACCTTAAAGGCCAGCCACTAAAGTTGGACTGGCGATTTTCCTTACTAACTCCCTTTAATTAGGGATACCGCTCAAGCATCAGAGCCTAGGAGGCGGTTGTATTCAATCTTGATGCAACGATTCATGACAATCTGATCACGCCCAGACTGGCGTAAAAATTCTTCAGCATCCTGAGCTTCCAAGCCCAATTGAGCCCAGAAAACACGGGCATCCGTTTGAACAAAATCACGGGCCACATCAATCAAAAATTCACTGCGTCTGAAGACATCCACAATATCAATAGGAACTGGAATATCCTGCAAGGAAGCATAGACCGTCTGCCCCAAAATTTCTTGACCGACCAGCTTGGGATTGACAGGAATAATCTGATAACCAGCCTCCTGCAGAATCTGGGCCACCTTATAGGCAGCTGTTTCAATTCGATTGGAGAGACCGACGACCGCAATGATCTTTGCTTCTTGCAGATAGGATTTGATGGTGGCATCACTAGGATTTTTAAAGTGATAGGTCATAAGAACCTCCTTTATAAGCTACTAGGCCCTTATAACAACTCAAAGAATTTTAAGAAAATCATTGGGGCTACTGCAGCTAGATGGTTGTATCAAATTTTACAGAGTGGCAGACAGATTCAGTTTTTGAATATCATTAATTAGTATTGACTTATTTAGCCTCATACCAAGTCTTTCCGGAATTTTCATCTGCCAGAAGGGGAACAGCCAGCACAATAGCTGATTCCATGGTCTTCTTGACCAGTTTCTTAATGGCAGACAGTTCTGCATTGGGCACTTCCAAAACAATTTCATCATGCACCTGCAAAAGCATCTTGGTCTTAAAGCTGCCTGCTTCCAGAGCCTGATCCAGATTAATCATAGCAATCTTGAGAATGTCAGCGGCACTCCCTTGGATTGGGGAATTGATAGCTGTCCGCTCTGCAAAATTACGAATATTGAAGTTGCGTGAGTTGATATCTGGCAAGGTCCGTCGGCGTTTAAAGAGGGTCTCAACATAGCCCTTGTCCTTGGCCTCACGGACCACTCGCTCCATATAATCCTTGATACCAGGGAAGCGTTCAAAGTAGGTGGCGATATAATTCTTAGCCGCCTTTCGGCTAATGCCTAAATTTTGAGATAGGCCGTAGTCCGAAATACCATAAACAACGCCGAAGTTGACTGCCTTGGCATTGCGGCGGTCATTCGGTGTGACATCCTCAGGTCTAGCAATATTGAAAACTCGCATGGCTGTCGCCGTGTGAATATCCTCTCCATTTTTAAAGGCAGCAATCAGATGCTCATCTCCTGAAATATGAGCCAGCACTCGCAGCTCAATTTGCGAGTAGTCCGAGCTAAGCAGGACACTATCCTCCCATTCAGGTGTGAAGGCCTTACGAATCAGCCGTCCCTGCTCCAGCCGAACGGGAATATTTTGCAGGTTGGGATCAACACTGGAAAGCCGTCCAGTCTGGGTCAAATCTTGCAAGTAACGAGTATGGATCTTTCCATCATCCAAGATAAAGTCTTGCAAGCCAACTACATAGGTAGATTGCAATTTTGCAATTTGCCGATATTCGAGAATCTTAGCCACAATCGGAGCATGAGGAGCTAGACGTTCCAGAACATCAACAGCTGTTGAATAACCTGTCTTGGTCTTCTTGGTCATGGAAGTAGGTAGGCCCATCTCTTCAAAAAGAATGGTCCCTAGCTGTTTAGGTGAATTGATGTTGAACTCCTGACCAGCCATATCATAGATTTCCTGGGTCAAAGCATCCAAGGTCACCTGGTTTTCTACTTCCATATCCTTGAGGGTCTGGCGATTGACCTTGATGCCAGTAATTTCCATCTTAGCTAGGACATTAGCCAGAGGCAATTCCATATCAAAGAGCAGGTCGGACTGGCCATGCTCAGCCAATTTTTCCTTGAGAACTGGTTCGGTCTCCACTAGGACCTGCAACTTGGTTGCCAGGTGTTGGAAGAGAACTTGGTCCTCAGGCACAGCCTTCTTGGCCCCCTTGCCATAGACTTCTACATCCTTGGCTAGTGGGGTCTGTCCATAGAGGCTGGCTATGGTAGAAAGCTCATTGTCTTCCACCGTTGACAGCAGATATTTAGCCAAGCGACTATCAAAATCAGCCGTCGGCAAGTCAATGCCCAAGTGGCTGAGGAGAACCTTGGCCCGCTTGAAATCATAGGTCTTGATTGGTTGAGAAAGATCCTTAAGAAAGAGGGAATCCTTGAGCAAATCTAAGTTCTTGCTGACATAAATAGCCTTTTCATTACCCCAAGCAAAGGCCAAAATGTCCTCGCGGTGGTAATTATCATTGAAAACCTCAAAATAGAAAAATTGGTCTGGGCCAAACATTGTGGCTTCTAATTTCTCAACATGCTGATAGTTGATTTGAACCTGATTGACCTCTTCTTCTCTGAGACCTAAGCCAGCCTTAAGCTGTTTGAAATCCATTTCATCATAGAACTGAGCCAGCTCCTTCACGTGGGGTCCTTGATAAAGGGTATCATCCAAACCAATCTTTATCGGCGACTGGGTATTAATGGTCGCTAGGGTCTTGGACATAAAGGCCTGTTCCCTATCATTAATAAGGTTCTCCTTCATCTTAGACGGCTTGAAGCTGTCGATATGATCGTAAATGGCTTCCAAACTACCGTGCTCTAACAGGAGCTTGAGCCCCGTCTTCTCACCAATCTTAGTCACACCAGGAATATTATCCGACTTATCCCCCATCAGAGCCTTGAGGTCAATAAACTGGGTCGGCGTAATCCCCATTTTATCCATCAGGTGCTGGGGCGTATATTCCTCAAATTCCGCCACACCCTTGCGGGAAATTTCCACGACTGTATTGTCATCAGCCAGCTGAATCAGGTCCTTGTCCCCGCTGACAATGGTTACATCAAACTCTCCATTTTCAGCCAATTTGTCCAAGGTACCGATAATATCGTCGGCTTCGTAATTTTCTAAATCATAGTAGGCAATCCCCAGATGGTCCAACATTTCCCGAATATAAGGAAACTGCTCGCGGAACTCATCTGGGGTCTTGTCTCGACCGCCCTTGTAATCGGCGTACATCTCCGTCCGAAAAGTGGTCTTGCCCGCATCAAAAGCTACCAAGACATGAGTCGGTTCAATCCGCTTCATCATGTGATCCAACATGAGGTGAAAACCATAGATGGCATTGGTATGCAGACCTACAGGATTTTTAAACCGATCAATCTGATTATAGAGGGCAAAAAATGCCCGAAAAGCGATAGATGAACCATCAATCAATAGTAATTTATTCTTATTAGCCATGCTCTTATTATACCACAGAACCCCCATTGATAAGTGAGCCCAAGTAGGTTCAGCTAATACTCATTTAAATTCAAAATAGCAGTTGTTACAAAGAATATCCACTGTTTTAATCTCAGTTTATGTAAACAGAATAGACAAATTGGGATACTTTCGCCCTTGTGGTATTATTCGTAACAGTTGCGCTGTTACGAATAACGGAAATTTTGAGACCCTTAATAGAGGCTCATCTTAAGCAATGAAACTCCGGAGGAGGTTGCTTGCATCCGCCCTTTTTAACGATATTTCATTTTCAACATCGATGCTATTTTGAAAATGGAATGAGTAGGGTGGCTAGGAACTCGCTTTAGCGATTACCCTAGTTTATCAGTGACTTTTAATTACTAATACTCTTCTAAAATCAAAAAGATACTTCGTTAACTCACTTTGCCGTACGTCAGTACTGTCTGCAGTTCGTTGCCTCGTCTGTTTTTGATTTTCATTGAGCATAATAAACTGGCTAGGGTAGAAAGTATCAAAATTGAAAGTTCTGATTTTAAATCAGTATAAACCCACAGCAGCCCAGACCAACGAACCCTTGTACAGCAAAGTACCACCAGAGAAAGTTGATACCCTTAAAAACAAAAAAGAAGAGGCTCAGACTAGACTGAACCACTTCTCGGAGATTATGAAAAAGAAAAGTTTATTTAGGATGACTATAGTATAACCAGAGCTACTTAAATAGCACTTAAATTCTTAACTTAATTCTCTAAAAAATCAACCTCACACATGAAAGGTTGATTTAAAGTACTTATTTAGACCACTCGGCTACTTGACTCTTATGATTTTTAATCCATTTTTGTGCAGCCTTTTCTGGAGAAGTTCCTTTATTGATGTCTAGCATAACAGATTCCATATCACTAGAACTCCAATGGAAGTTATTAATAAGTTTATAGGCACCTGGATTCTCATCCTTAAGTCCCTTCTTAGCAATAGTGTGAATATTTTCAGACTTACCAAAGACACCTTTAGGATCCTTTAGAAATTTCAAGTCATACTTAGCAAACATCCAGTGAGGTTTCCAGGCCGTTATAACAATCTCATCCTTGTTCTTAATCGCCTGCTCCAGACTGGTAGTCATAGCACCCGTTGATGAGGAGGAAACTTTCCAGCTGGACAAATTAGAGTATTCCTTCTGCGCTTTTTCAGCACCAGACATAATTCCAGCACCCGGTTCAATACCTGTAATCGTTGAATCCGCTTGATCTGAAAGATCCTCAATGGAATTAACATCCTTCATATAAGAAGGAACGGCTAAACCAAGTTTAGTTCCCTTGAGATTCACACCAAGATCATCCAATTGCCCCTTATACTTGTCATATTGAGCTTTGTGAGTAGCTGGCAGCCAAGCTGAAACAGAAGCGTCAACGCTGCCATCAGCAACTGACTTCCAAGCAACTGCATTGTCCAAAGGTTTAATGTCAACATCATAACCTTCTTGCTTCAGTGCCTCGGCTAAAACATTAGTCGAAGCAACTTCCGAATCCCATTCTACATAAGCTAGAGTAACCTTTTCCTTATGGGAGCCCGTATGACTGACAACCGCTTGAGTAATCCCTGTAGCCAGAAAGGCTAGGATCAAAGCAGGAGCCAACCATTTCTGCCATTTAGGTTTGTTGGCTTGTTTTTGACCGACTGGTGCATTCAATTTTTGAGTAAAGCGGTCAATGATGATGGCCAAAATAACCAGAGCCAAACCATTGACAAAACCATTACCAATTTCAGCGTGCTGCAAGGCTGAAAGGACACCGTTACCGAGACCAGGAGCTCCAATCATAGAAGCAGTCACTACCATGGATAGAGACAGCATGATAGTCTGGTTAATCCCAGCCATAATCGTGTTTTTAGCGAGTGGCAATTCAACACCGAAGAGCTTCTGCTGACTGGTACTACCAAAGGCATCGGAAGCTTCAACTAATTCAGTAGGAATTTCTCGAATTCCAAGATTGGTCATTCGTACCGTTGGAGGCAAAGCAAAGATAACAGAGGCAAAAACCCCCGGTACCATGCCAATACCAAAGAAAGCAACCGCCGGAATCAAATAAACAAAAGCCGGCATAGTTTGCATAAAGTCCAGAATAGGGTTGATAACCTTCTTAGCCGTCTCATTCTTAGCCATCCAAATTCCCAGCGGAATCCCGATCAAAATCGAAATCAAACTGGATAAAAGAACTAAGGTGAAGGTATTAATTAAATCTCCCCAAAGCTCCTGATTATAAATATAGAGCAAACCAATAGCTGTTAAAATCGTAAAGCTCCATTTTTTGGAAATCAGGTAAGCCAAAGCCACAATGAGAAGCATTAAAATCCAAGGATTGATGAAAGTCAAGGTACTGGAAATAAATCCCATAAGACCATCACCAATGATTTTCAGAACACTAAAGAGACCTGAGAAAGTTTTAGTCAGCCAGTCAACAAAAGAATCCATATAGTTAGAAATTGGTAATTTCCCAATCCCTGCTAATAATAAGCTTTCCAAATTTCTCACCTACCCTTCTACTTCAATACCCTGTTTGGTAAGGGCTTCAATCACACGACCCTTGATAATAACACCAACAGGACGCTTATTTTCATTCAAAACAGCAATCGGAGCTGCTGAGTCATAAATCAAAGGCAGAATATCCGTCAACACCATATCCTGAGGCACAGTCCGAATATTAGGATCAACAACATCAGCCAGTTTCTTGCCTGCCTTACGAGCATCATAAGCTGCATCAGCAGAAATAACCCCTAAAAGCTGCCGTTTCCGATTGGTAGCAACCAACATGGACACTTCTTCTACATCCATCCGCTTCAGAGCTACATTAGGGCCGTCACTGTCAACATTTGCAGTAATTGGCTTAATCATAATATTTTGAGCCGTTAATACTTTAGAGCGATCGACATCTTCAACAAACTCTCGAACAAAATCATTGGCTGGTTGGGTCAAGATTTCTTCACCCGTACCAATTTGCATGATTTGGCCATCCTTCATCAGAGCGATTCTGTCACCAATCCGCAAGGCTTCATTAAGATCATGAGTGATAAAGATAATAGTCTTTTGAACTCGATCTTGTAAATCCAAGAGCTCATCCTGCATCTCCTTACGAATCAAAGGATCCAAGGCAGAGAAGGCTTCGTCCATCAAAAGAATATCAGGATCATTAGCCAGAGCCCTAGCCAAACCAACCCGTTGTTGCATCCCACCGGATAACTGATCAGGATATTGATCTTTAAAAGGCAATAAGTTCGAATTATCCAAGGCTTGTTCAGCCGATTTTTCTCTTTCCTCCTTAGGAACTCCTCGTAATTCCAAGCCATACTCGGTGTTTTCCAAAATCGTCTTATGCGGAAAGAGACCAAAATTCTGAAATACCATATTAACAGAGTGACGGCGAATCTCACGCAGCTCATTGGCAGTCATTTCAGAAACATCTTGACCATTGATTTCAATGGTACCAGAAGAGGGTTCGATTAGACGGTTAATCAAACGAATCAAGGTTGACTTTCCGCTTCCTGATAGCCCCATGATAACAAAGACTTCACCTTCTTGAACCTCAAAATTAGCATCATAAACACCGACTGTACAACCGGTTTTCTCTAAAATTTCGGTCTTACTTTTTGCCTCTTTGACCATCTGTAAAGCAGCTTTCCGCTTTTTTCCAAAAATCTTGGTCAAATGACTAACTTTTAAAATTGTCCCCATATATATCCTTTCTTTTTACAATAAACATGAATTAACATGCATTAAATTAATAAATATCTATACCATTATACCAAAATCATAATTTATTATTAAATAAAAAAGCGTTACAAGTTAGTTACTAATATCCAGAAAGCAAATAAAAATTCATGCAACAAACTTAAAAAAAGGAATTCCCCACTCTTTCCATCCCTATACTCACTAAAAATCAGAAGTAATAAGGAACAAAGACCTCAGCCACTAAAGAGACAGAGTTCTAACGGCAACTGCCAAAGCAGTTGCCTAGCACCCGCACTAACCCGAATAAAATCGTAGAACAACTGTTTTATAACGATTTGAATTTAGGTTAGGCTGTCGTTAACGCGTCTTGATGAATCAAGTAGAAAGCAGAGCTTTCTCTATCCCCAGCTCAAACAGGCTACTAGACTGTTTTGACACTTGCTACGCAAGTTTCACTTCCAACCTTTGACAGTCCCCAGACTGTCAAAGCTATCTGCAACGCCTTGCCTAGTCCTAGTCCTAAATCAAACCACTGATATTCTCGTGTCATCAGGCAACACCTTATTAGCTTTACCCATCGGAAACTTTTGATACTCTTCGTCATTCAAAATCTGATGTCGTTAACTCGTTTCGATGAACTTCAGTTCTATCTTCAACTCGTTGCCTAATCAGATTTCGAATTTCATTGAGTATGAGTTGCAAAGAGTATAACTACTTATTCCGCCCTGCTTCCCAAGAACTTGACCAGTCAAAGCATCATTTCCAAACAAAAAAGAAGCCCACAAAACAGGCTTCTCTCATCTTCCTAACTCCACCAGTAGGACTCGAACCTACGACATCATGATTAACAGTCATGCGCTACTACCAACTGAGCTATGGTGGATAAAAGCTAAGCGACTCCCATATCTAACAGGGGGCAACCCCCAACTACTTCAGGCGTACTAGGGCTTAACTGCTGTGTTCGGCATGGGTACAGGTGTATCTCCTAGGCTAGCGTCACTTAACTCCTTGAGTGTGCTCACTCAAAATTGAATACCTATCTATTGTATCAAGCCTAAACCAATACTGTCAATACCTTCTGAACCTTACCTTGGTCAAGTCCTCGAGCGATTAGTATTAGTCCGCTCCATGTGTCACCACACGTCCACTCCTAACCTATCTACCTGATCTTCTCTCAGGGCTCTTACTAACTTAACGTTATGGGAAA
>NZ_JMLC01000017.1 GCF_000686605.1 Streptococcus sobrinus DSM 20742 = ATCC 33478
TATCATTCGAAAGTGATAATGTCTTAGTTAGGTCGAAGGAGAAAATGTCCCATCTGTTAAACTAGAATGATGAGGAAAAATGAGCTAACCATGACTGAGACTAAGAAATATATCACTATTAAAGCAGTCTGTGACGGAAAGAAAACAAAGAATAGGGCCTGTGTGGAGCTTGGCATATCCAAAAGGCAGGTGAATCGCCTAGTCATTGCCTATCAGAATAAGGGTAAGCAGGCTTTTATCCATGGGAATAGGCAGAAACAGCCAGCCCACACTATGCCTCCAGAAATCAAAGAAAGAATTATTGGGAAATATCGAGACTATGGAGCTATGAGACCTAATGTTGTTCATTTTTGTGAGCTCCTAGCTGAGGAAGACGGCATCTGTTACTCCGATACTACCGTGAGAAAGCTCCTCTATCAAGCTGGGTTTCTCTCACCTAAGACACAACGAAAAACCAAGAAACGCTTAAAAAAAGAGGCTAAGAAACGCAAGCAAGCTAAAGAAGAGCCACTCCTCCCTACTGCTAGCGACTTCTTAGAAGAACCAGAGAAAGCCCATCCTAGTCGGGCTAGAAAAAAATATAGAGGCGAGCTTATCCAAATGGATGCCAGTCAATTCTTTTGGTTTGGACAAGAGGAAACCCATCTTCACGTCGCCATTGATGATGCCTCTGGTGATATTGTCGGGGCTTACTTTGACACCCAAGAAACCCTGAAGGGCTACTACCATGTTTTGGAACAGATTCTTGCAACCCAAGGCATCCCTTTTCAGTTCCTGACCGATAAGCGAACAGTCTTCACTTATGTCTCTAAACAGTCCAAAAAGATGGAAGAGGACACCTTCACGCAATTTGGCTACGCCTGCCATCAGCTGGGCATCGCCATCAAGACCTCATCTATTCCACAAGCCAAGGGGCGAGTCGAAAGGCTCAATCAGACCCTGCAGTCCCGCCTTCCGATTGACCTCCAAAGGCATGGTATCACAAGCATTGACCAAGCCAACCGTTACCTAAAAGGCTGGATCAAGCGGTTTAACAAGCAGTTCGGAGCCAAAGCAAGCTTATCCGTTTTTGAGGAGGCTCCTAAGCCTGCTCAGAGGAATCTACTTCTAGCTAGGGTGAGTGAAAGAGTGATTGATAGTGGGCACCATATTCGTTATCAAAACAAGTTTTACTTACCCACTGAGGGAGACAAGGAAGTCTTCTTTGCCCGAAAAACGAAAGCCTTGGTTATTGAGGCTTTTAACGGTGACATCTACCTCAATATCGCTGACAAGACTTATGCTACTAGGCCTTTACAGGAACACGAACGCCATTCAGATGAATTTGAACCAGCCCAAGAAAAGAAAAAAGAAAGACGCAAGTATATTCCTCCACAATCACACCCGTGGAAACTTGCATCTTTCAAACAATATCTTCATAAGATTGGAAAATCCTATGAAGAATTTCAAGCTGAGAAGAACAAGGCTTCTCGCCTACAATTATAGCAGATTTTTTCTCCTATCAACTTGATTTTGACGGGACAAAGTCATTTTCGATTGACAATCTTTTATGGTATCCAAGACTTTTAGTGGCTCTTAAGAAAATTTTCACGCTGTCTTAAGAAAACTAAGTTAGGATAGGCCCCATTACTTTTTAAGGAGGTACTGATTATGGCAAACTCACCGAAACACAGAACCGAACTAAAGGGTTATGGTACCCTACGTAAAAGCAAGGCACACGGATTGGTGGGAGCACTAATCCTGTCAGGTGCTCTTATCACGACGGGGGTGATATCCTCTTCTACTTTTGCCGAAGAGCAAGCAGGAGAAGTCACAACAACAAGTCAGTCAAAAGAAACAACAGTTTCGACTGATACAGCAACTTCAGGCACAACTGAGAACTCTCAAACGCAGTCAACTGACACACAAACTACCAATACTAGCTCAACAGAGCAAACCAACTCTCAAAGCACTTCTGAACAAACGAGTACGGAAGCAACAAGTTCCGAAACCAGCTCTAGCCCAGAGACTGTTAACTCTTCGAGCGCAAGCAGCTCTGAAGGAGCTGAGACAAGACTTTCAGAAGGTTCGTCCACAGCTAGCACTTCCACAGAGGCAGGTTCTTCTACCGCCAGCTCCGAACTAGCTTCTGCCTCGCAAGCCGCTAGCTCAGCAGATAGTGACACTAATAATGAAACAAGTTCAACCACAATCACCTTTTCAACAGATAGTGATACAGGTGAATCAACTGTTTCCACCGATGTTGCAGATACTGCAGAAACAGCAGCTGTGACGGTTTCCAACTATATTGTTACCATTACAGAAGCTGGTAGCTATGTCTTAAGTGGTAAGGCCAATGGCTATCAAATTGTCGTAGACAGCAGTGTGGCTGATCAAGTAACACTCATTCTTGATAATCTTGATTTGACCTCCAGCAATATCTACTCTGCGGGCGACTTAACCATCTCTGTCAGCTCTGATAGTTCAGTAAGTTCAGATAGCACTAATGCGATTGAAGCCGAAGGAGCTCTGACAATTTCCAGCAGCAACTCCAGCAATCTGACAGCAACGGCAACAAGTAACCATGCTATAAAGGCAGATAGCGTTAATCTCTCCAACCTCGGTCTAGCACTCACTTCTAGTGACAAGGACGGGATTCATGCCACTAGCAGCTTGACCCTCGATAAGGTTACAATGACTATTTCAGCCGGCGATGATGGTATCCAAGTAGACGATGATACCGATGTCAATTCGGGTGATTTAATCATCACTGACTCTGACATCACCATAACATCAACCGATAAAGGAATTACTGTTTCAGACAGTGCAACGGTTGATGGAGAGACGAATCTGACAATAACCGCTGGAGACGAAGGCATTGAAGGACGTTCCATCAATCTCAATAGCGGTACCATTACGATTGACGCTGGTGATGACGGCCTCAATGCCACTGAATGGACAACTAAGGACGATGCTGATTTAAGTAATTTAACAAATACAACCGCAGATATCGAAAATACGGTCATCATTACTATTGCTGGCGCTACTGTCACTATCAGTGCAGATGGAGATGGTATTGATAGCAACGGAAACCTAGCTATCTCTGCCGGTTCTGTCTACGTGACACAAACATCGGTTGACAATTCTGCCCTTGACTATGATGGTACTGGCATCATCTCTGGCGGAACCGTCTGGGCTTTGGGAAATCAGGGAATGGCTCAAGCCTTTACAACAGGGTCCAGTCAGGCCTATATTATGGCTAATCTGTCAGGTTCAGAAGGAGATACTGTCACCGTAACGGACAGCGATGGTAATCTCATTGCAACCACTACTGCAACAACTTCCTTCGGTAACGTGGTCTTTAGCGATGCTGTCTTAGAATCAGGACAAACCTACACGATTACCACTTCATCTGGCTCCACGACAACTGCCACGGCAACAGAAGAAACTTCTGCCAATGCTTTCGGTGGTATGGGAGGCGGACCTAATGGTGCTCCTGACCAATCTGGAAATATGACGCCACCTAATGGTGCTCCTAGCCAATCTGGAAATATGACACCACCTAATGGATTTCCGGCAAATCCCGGACAAGCACCAGACTTCTCAAGCACCACCAGCAACACGAGTGAGACTGTAGCAGGGTCTAGCAGTACTAGTGAAGAAACAAGTTCAAATACGGATGCGGCATCGACTACACCGGCAAATTCTGAAACTCAGGCAGATAGTACAGCGTCGCTGCCAGCAACTGAACAAGAATCCGATACCTCAAATACTAGCGAAGCAGGATCCACTAGCACCAGTGAAATTAGCTCAAATACGGATGCGGCATCGACTACACCAGCAAGTTCTGAAACTCAGGCAGATAGTACAGCGTCGCAACCAGCAACAGAAAAAGAACCAGGTACCAGCACCAGTGAAGTAAGTTCAAGCACTGACACGATATCAACTACACCGACAAATGTTGCAAATCATGCCGATAATGGAATTAGTTCAGCAAGCGAACAGGCTGCTGGCAAGACTAGACCCACCGATTCCCAAGGTAAGGCTGGACAGGTTCCTAATAGCACGAATGCCACTGGAAGAGGAGACTCAACCGCCAATAAATCAGAAACCAGCCAGCCTAGGCCAGACTTCACAAGTGATACGGCTGCCACAGCTAGTAGACAGGCTAAAAGAGCAGGGAAAACTGACCAACCTAGGCAAGAAGTACAGGCTAATGGAAAAAGCCAAGGTGCAGAGGCTCTTAGAGAAGATCAGACATCACAGTTGACTTCGTCAACACCCACTAAACAGGCTCAAAATAAGCAACATTCCCAACAAAACTGGCTCCCAAGCCAAAAATCTGAGGGGCAACAGACTGAACAAGTTCAAGAGGCGATAAATCATTTCACCTCCACTTCTTCTCAAAAAAATGAGCGGACAGAATCACCTCAAAAAGAGACTCAAAAAAATCCAGAAAAGAGAACTTCTCAAAATCAAGCTTTCCAAAAAACAAAAAGCAACTCTCTCCTTGCGACTATTCTAAACTGGCTCTTAGGTCAGCTTAACTAACGATGTCCGTCCTCAAAAAGGACTAAAAAGCACTGATAAAACAAATCAACCCCAGCAGTTTGTGGGGTTGATTTGTTTTATATTTATAGAAAACTGATAAGAATGCCCTCAGTCTTCCCCTAAAATAATATGGGGAACATCATGCTGGATATAGTCCACACCCTTTTGCTTCATCAACTCGATAGCCAGAGCATTGGGACGATAGTCAGCCTTATAGGTGATCTTCTTGACACCCGCCTGCAAGAGCGCCTTAGTACAGTTGATACAGGGGAAATGGGTAACATAGATTTCAGTATTTTTGGTCGAGATTCCTTCCTTGGCACATTGAATCAGGGCATTCATTTCTGCGTGAACCGTCCGAATACAGTGACCGTCTTCCATGTAATGACCGACCTCATTACAGTTGTCAGTCTCGGAAACACCTCCATTGTAGCCGGTCGCAATAATCCGCTTATCCTTGACCAGAACCGCACCAACATAAGCTCGATCGCAGGTTGATCGCTTAGAAATCAGCTCAGCATTGGCCATAAAATAATCCTGCCAAGATAGTCGTTCTTCCGTCATAAAACCTCCTAAATGACAATTAATTCCTTGGGGGCTTGAGTCAAAACCTGACAGCCTGTCTTAGTTACCAGAATATCATCTTCAATTCTGACCCCGAATTTTCCATCCAGATAAATCCCAGGCTCATCGGTAATGGTCATCCCAGCCTCCACCAAGTCCGCTGATTGACCAAAGTAAGGAATTTCATGAATAGCTAAACCAATGCCATGACCAATACCATGGGTAAAGAAATCACCGTAACCAGCTTGAGCGATAACTTGGCGAGCAATCCGATCATAATCACAGCGTTTTATTCCCGCCTTGACATCATCAATAACCGCCCGATTACTCTTGAGGACAAGCTCATAGACAGCCCGCTCCTCATCGGAAGGCTGACCGATATGGATAGTCCGTGTCATATCGCTGACATAATGGTTATAGATACAACCAAAATCCATGGTTAAAGTCTCACCCTGACGAATGATTTTATCGCTGGCTCGACCGTGGGGCATGGCTGACCGCTGACCCGAAGCCACGATAAAGTCAAAAGAAGGACCGCTGGCTCCTAATCCTCGCATCCGAAAATCAAGAAAATTAGCAAGGTCAATTTCACTGGTCTGGTTGGGTTTGATAAAGTCCAAAGCATCTAAGAAGGCCTGATCAGAAATCTTGCAGGCCTGACCAATGGTTTCAATTTCACCAGAGTCTTTAATCATCCGCAAGTTCTCAATCAAATCGTTCAGCGACTCTAGCTGGTAACCTGTAAAAATAGACCGCAAGTGCTGATAAAAATTATAAGAGATTGCCTCTCCCTCAAAGCCAATCGTCTTCAACTTATCGTCTCTGATAAGCTGAGCAATTTCAGTCAGAGGCTGGCGAGTCTCAATAATATCAAAACCCTTAACCTGCTCTCTAGCTAAAAGACTATAGCGAGAGTCCGTCAGAAAGAGTCGGAGTCCTTCTGAGATAAAAATTGTTCCAGCCGTTCCATGAAAGCCAGTCAAATAATAGATATTGGTCAGATTAGTGACTAGGAAGCCATCGCAAGCCGTCTGCTTCAGGGATGTCACTAATTTTTCAACACGCGCCTCAGACACCTGAGAATCACCTCCCCTTTAATGACTTTATTCTAGCATGATTAGACTGAAATTACTAATTTGAATGAACCAAAAAGGCCCCAACACCATGATGGAGGCGGGGGTAATTCAAGTATACATTACTTGTTTCTAAAAAATTGGAAAAGTTTGATTAAATAGATAATAGCCATACTTAAAACGGTAAGCAAAAGTACAATAAACATAAACTTTCCAAATTGTTTACTCGGTGATAGGATAGTGATAAGAGCTAGAATAGCAATTAAAAATATTAGGAAATTATCTTTGAAAAATTTACTCATAATAGTAACTAAACCTGTGAGCCTGCTATTCCGCAAGTCGTTCCAGCTATTAATCCTTCACCTATTCCACCCAAAACAGCTCCTACAACACTTCCAGCTCCCGGTTCCGCTGCAGTTCCAGCAATCAAACCTTTTCCTGCTCCATCAATAGCTCCGCCGATAAAACCTCCTGCGAAACCTATTGTAGCACCCCAGGCATTAAATCTACCACCAATTTCTACAAGATTTTCACTATCTACAATTTCAAAATCATTAAACGCTATAGAATTCATATATTCCTCCATATTAGTTAATTGTATTGTTTGTCGAATTTTACAAATCTAAATATTTATAGCCAGCAAGACCTGTCGCTGTACCAGCCACGAGTCCTTGACCAACTCCACAAAGAAGCGCACCTGCAATAGTACCTGCACCAGGTTCTGCCAAAGTTCCAGCTTCAGCACCTGTCATTGCACCCTTAAGAAAGCCTCCAGCAAAACCACCTGCAAAACCAACAACTGCTCCAAAGGCATTTCCTGCGTCAATTTCTGTGAGATAATCTGCATCAGCTACTTCAAAGTTTTCTAACACCATAGTATCCAATGTTACTGTGTTCATAAAAATTCTCCTTATTATAAGTTACCGAAGGCATCAGCAAGCACCTCTGGCAACAAATTTATTTTACGACGCTTATCCTATCACTTGAATTTTTCTTAATCAAGGTCTTCTGGCACTTTTCATTAGAATGTTAATGCTCCATAAAAATAATATAAAATTTCTGATAATTATTTTTCGCTAGATTGGAATTGGCATCTTAATATCTCACTCTAGTAGTTTAGTAAAATTGCTTGGGATTTAAGAACCTAGAGCTGCTCTCATGCCAGGGAAACTTAAAATATTAATCTCCTTGAAGACATCTTCCTGAATTAATCGTTTTTTATAAGTACTATGTCAGTAAAAGGCCTCTTTTAATTGCAGACCTCAACTTCCATCTAAAAGGACTAATTCCCATACAATGCAGAAACGCAATCTTTCATCTAATATAATGTCTAACTTTTGGGAGGCACTTTATCCTATACGACTAATCTTTTCTGATTCAGAAACATTAATAAAAACTTTAGGGAGCTTCCCTTGTTTCCCCTAAGCTCTCCCAGATAATAAAATACACTAAGAAAAAGGAACCGAGATTATTCTCAGCACCTTATCGTATTCTTCATTAATCTTTAATTTTTAAAGCCTTCTTGATAGCCGAAACTTGCATCTCAGCGTAGGCCTCAGGATTTGATTTGGCCAGAGCCTGCATTGCTTGGGCCTTGGCAGGATCAGCAGCCATTTGACCTTGCAGCTGTTTGGCAAGACCCGCTAATTTCTTGGCTTGATCTTGTGACAGAACCAGCCAAGTTTTCTTGGGGACTTGAACAACAGATTTTTGGGAGACCAATTCCCCTGATTCCCCACCAAAACCATAGAGCAATTTAGCCGTTTTTGACTTCCAAACGTACCGCTTGGTCGTGGTTTTAACTTGAGCCTCTTTGACATCAGCCAATTGGTAGGTTGCTGTTTTCTTGACAGCTTCCGTTGCATGTTTGGTATCTGGAATGAAGTATGCCTTGGCATCCTTATCTTCCTTGCTAGCTCGGTAAACTAGAACCTTACTGCTTGCCTTGCTGCCCAGATCCTTATAAACGAGGACACCATAGGGAAGCTTACTATCTCCAGCAGTATAAATCTTTTGAGTTACCACCCTATTTTCAACCGTCATACCTGTATGATTAACAAAATGATCGGTCAGGAGGTAGACAGAACCAGCCAAGACTAGGAGGGACAGAAGCCCTAGCCCATAGCGCAGAGCTTTTGAAGACAGTAGCATCCATGAGCCAAAGGTTGCCAAGGTTGCTAGTCCAATAATTAAAATAATCATTTATCATTGTCCTCCTTTTCAATGATTTTCCCCTTACGCAACAAGAGAGCGACGAATAAACCTAAGACTGCAAAGGATAGTCCCAGAGTAAAGGAAACATGGAAGCCGGATAGACTAGCATCAATCATTTTTGAGCCATACTTCAAGGGATCCATGGCTTTCAAGGCAGCAGATGGCTTATTGTCGTTGATAACATTTTGGGTCACACTGGACAAGAGAGCGACAACGATGGCAGAAGCAATTTGCCGTACCGTATTGTTAGCCGCCGTACCGTGGGCCGCTTCATGGGGAGGAAGTGCACTCATAGCACTGGCAGTCAGTGGCATCATAATCATGGCAATGCCAAACATCCGAACGGCATAGAGCAAGCTGATGAAGTGGTCAGGTGTTGATGCCGTCAGGAAGATAAAGGGAACTGTACCAATTCCCAAGATAATAAAACCAATCATAGCTAGGCGACGCGCACCAACCTTATCGTAGACACTACCGGAAATTGGGCTGACTATCCCCATCATCAAGGCACCTGGCAAAAGAGCCAAACCAGAGTCAAGAGCAGACAGACCGTGAACATTTTGCATATAAAGAGGCAGCATCATTTCGACCCCCATCATGGCCATCATTGAAAGAGCAATGGCGATGGTTGTCACAAGAAACTGTTTGTTTTCAAAAACCGAAATGTCCAAGAATGGTTGATCCATATGCAGCTGGCGGTAGGCAAAAAGGATGATAACGATCAGCCCAATAATAATCGGTGCAATGACATAACCCATATTTCCCCAACCATGGTCGGCAACATTAGTGAAGCCCCAAAGGAAGCTGCCAAAACCAAGGATAGACAGAACCAGAGAAGGTAAGTCCAACTTGACAGACTTATTATCAACAACATCCTTAATTAAGAAGGGGGACAGGATGAGGGACAAAATCAAAATAGCCAAGGGAATGATAAAGATGGCCCGCCAGCTTAAATCATGACCAAAGAGACTAAAATTCTGTTTGAGAATCCAGCCAGCCAATGTTGGACCAATGGCTGGAGCCAGTCCAACGACCAGACCATTGAGCCCCATGGCAGCTCCCCGCTGTTCTGCAGGGAAGACATTAACCATGACCACCTGAATCAGGGGCATAGTGATCCCAACAGCACAGGCTTGAATAATCCGTCCAACCAGAAAAATATTCCAGTTAGAAGTTGGAGCCAAAGTGGTCATCAGGAGTCCCACCACCAGAATGACATAGGCACTAAAATAGAGCCACTTGGTTGAAAAACGGGTAGCCAAAAAGGCCGATACTGGAATCATAATCCCATTAGCCAACAGGAACCAAGTGATCGCCTCTTGGGCCGTTGACAAAGAAATGTCAAAACTCTTCATCAAGGTTGGGATAGCTGTCCCTAAGCTGGTTTGGTTGAGAACCCCTGCGAAGGTAGCCACCAGCAAGAGAACAATCATGGCTGTCCTGTTATAGGATTTTCCATGAATATCATGTGTACTTCTCGACATCGTACAACTCCTTTTCATAAAATGTTAGGCAATAAGAAAACTTAAAAGAAATGCTCTTCTTTCAAGTCTATCTAGCCTATTCGTCAGTCTACCGGCCTAGCCAGCAGTTATCACGAAAACTATTTTACTCATTTTTTCAGAAAGGTCAAGAAAAGCGAATGGAAAAAATTCAGATATTCTGTAGGAAAATTTGGAAATCCAGCTAGAGCACTGTATAGAAGCTTTTTTCCAATGGTAAAGATTGGCAAAAAAAGACGAAGGCTGGGAGATCCTGTTACCACTCCTATCTTGCCTTCGCTTTATCTATCATAAGCTTGAAATCAGCTTTTTATTTTCAAAATCTCCTTGATCATCTTCACCTGCATTTGGGCATAAGCTTGCGGATCCGATTGAGCAAGTTCCTGAATCTGCCTAGCTTGTTGGGGATTGGCTGCCATCTGGGACTCCATTTGTTCCTTCATTTGTCCTGCCACGGACGACAGCTTTTTAGCCTGGTCTGGTGTCAAGGCCAGCCAAGTTTTCTTGGGGAGTTGGACGACCGATTTTTGAGAAACGAGTTCTTTGTTTTCCCCGCCAAAACCGTAGAGCCTTTTGGCTGTCTGAGACTTCCAAACATAGCGTTTAGTTGTCGTCTTAACCTGAGCCTGTTTAACATCCGCCAGTTCAAAATCTGCTGACTTTTTAACAGCCTCGATGGCATCTTTTTTATCTGGGACAAAGTGACTCGTCGCCTTTTTATCGTCTTTTTGATTACGGTAAATAATGACCTTGTTGTCTGTCTTAGTTCCTAAATTTTTATAAATAATCATCCCATAAGCTTGACTAGGGTCACCGGCAGAATAAATCTGCTGTGTTGTCGTTGTCGTTTCAACCTTCATTCCCGTATGATTAAGAAAATGATCCGTCAGGAAGTAGACCGAAAGTCCTAAAATGGCCATAGACAAGATACCAAGTAGGTAGCGTAGACTGGCTTTTGAAATTAACATCCAGCTAACAAAGGTGGCCAGTGTTGCTAGAGCTATTATTAAAATCATCATGGATTAGTCCCCCTCTCTTTCAATAATTTTACCCTTGCGAAGCAAGAGAGCGACCGCAATACCCATCAGGGCAAAAGCTAAGCCCAAAGCAAAGGAGGCATGAAAGCCATCTAAGCTAGCACTAATGGTCTTAGAAGCATAAGACAACGGATTTTCTAACTTAAGACTAGCAGCTGGTTTATGATCTGTAATGATATTTTGCGTTACACTAGAAGCTAGAGCTACAACAATTGCCGAAGCAATTTGCCGCACCGTGTTGTTGGCTGCCGTTCCGTGAGCTGCTTCCCTTGTTGGTAAAGCACTCATGGCACTGGCTGTTAATGGCATCATAATCATTCCCAGTCCAAACATCCGAACGGCATAAAGCAGGGTAATGAAATGATTAGGGGTCGCAGCTGTTAAATAGACAAAGGGAACTGTACCAATGGCCAAAATAGCAACTCCCATCATGGCCATCATGGAAAGAGCAACAGCAATTGTTGTCACTAAGAATTGTTTATTCTTAAAGACAGAGATATCAAGGAAGGGCTCATCCATCCGCAGTTGGCGGTAGGCAAAGAGGGCGATAATTAGTAAGCCAAGAATAATCGGAGCAAGGACATAAGTCATATCTCCCCAACCCTTGTCGGCTACATTGGTGAAGCCCCAAAGGAAACTACCAAAGCCAAGAATTGAAAGGAAGAGTGAAATCATATCCAGCTTGACCCGCTTGTTATCCACAACATCTTTGACAATGAAAGGAGACAAAAGCAAGGCCACTGCTACAATGGCTAAAGGCAGGATAAAGATACCTCGCCAAGTCAAATCATGACCAAAAAGATTAAAATTCTGCTTGAGTACCCAATCAGCCAAGGTTGGACCAACAGCGGGAGCTAGACCAACAACCAGACCATTGAGCCCCATGGCTACCCCCCTCTTTGTTCAGGCGGAAAGACATGAACCATAACGACCTGCATCAGAGGCACAGAAATGCCTACTGCACAGGCTTGAATGACACGTCCAATCGGGAAAATATACCAATTGGATGTTGGTGCAAAGGTGGTCATTAAGAGACCGATATTTAAAAGAAAATAGGCACTAAAAGAAAGCCATTTGGTTGAAAATCGGGTCGCTAAGAAAGCTGAGACCGGAATCATAATTCCATTCGCCAGGAGGAACTAGGTTGTTGCCTGTTGGGCTGTCGACAAAGAGAGGTCAAAACTCTTCATTAAGGTTGGAATAGCCGTCCCTAGACTGGTCTGGTTGAGAACCCCAGCGAAGGTAGCAATCAATAATAGGATAATCATGATGGTCCGATTATAGGGCTTACCATGAATATCATGCGTACTTCTGGACATAAATACAACTCCTTTTCATTAGAATGCTAAAACTCTTCGAAAATCGAAACAATCCGACGGACAAAGCAATCTAGGATTTAGAAAATCTTGATTTGCAACGGCAGCCACTATCGCGGTCCACCTATACCTCATTAGGGGGCAGAGGTCTTTGCTCCTTACTATTTCCAATTTTCATTTAGTATAAAACAGAAAGAATCATTGATAAACCAACTGTTTTCAGATTTAATGTTTACCTACTTCTCCAAACTGCTAATGGTTATCAAGAGAACTACTAGCTTGATCCCCGAGAACAGAAAAAATTTAATGATAGGCTGCCTTTGACGTGCACTCCAAAGACAAAAATATAAGAACTAAGTGATGATAGGATAACTAGTTATCACGGGAACTATTCTACTCGTTTTTTTGAATTCGTCAAGGAAAAAATGAAAATTTTATGAAATAGTTTTTAGAAAATACCTTTTCTCCGACAATTTCAATCTTTTTAGCTTAAGTTCTGTCACTTTTGCAAATTTGGCGGGGGAAAAAATAAAAGAGCGGTACAAGAGCACCCTTGGAATTTCTTAATGATTTTAGTTTGACTATCAAATTATTAATTTTTATTAACCAATCTCTTTTGCTTATTGTTGTGGCATTTGACCGGCATCACCACTAACTTGACTTTGGTCGCCACCTTGGCCCTCTTGTCCCTGACTCTGGTCCCCTTGTGCCTGTTGACCCTCGTCTTGGGTTGATTGATCTAGATCAGAGTCTTGGTTGCCGTCATTATAGTCAGAGTATCCATAATCGTCTTCGTTGCTATCAGAATAACTGCTTGGATCACTTGATTCGTTACGACTTGAACTTGAAGAAGAACTAGAAGAGGAAGATGGCTGAGTGCGATACTCTTTTGTTTTAGATGCTGACCTTTTCTTTTTTACTTTCGACTTAGGCTTGCTAATCTTCGATTTTGACGATTCTGAACTGATTATTTCGCTACTAGTAGATTGGTCAGAGAAATTATCTGTCGATGGTCTAACAGTATGATTAAGATAGACTAACCAGAATATAAGAAGCAAAAGTAACGACAAAAGGATTGCCATAAAGGACTTCCAAAACTTATCCCTACTCATTTTTCTTTGATGATTGGACACGGCAAATGCACTAGGTGAGATACTTTTGGGTTCCGAGGCTCCCAGTGAATTGGACAAGTTATTATCTAATCCATAGCCAATGACTTCTCTTTCTACCTCAGAAGTAACCTCTGGGGAAATTGAAGAAACTTCTAACAAGTAAACCGTGTTAAGCCTAGGATTGAAAATTCCTAATTTAGTTATGGATGAAAAATCATCATAAATAGAGTGTCGACCTAGGAGGTAATAAATCAAAAGTTGTAACGTTTGATTTTTGTTGATGGCTGAGCGGGATACTTTGAAATCCCAGAGTGTGTCCTTGGTCAGGAAGTCTCCATCTCCTGAATTAATAAGCTCGGTATAAGCCCCTTCGAAGGTGAAACCGTCCTTGGTAACTGGGCCAAATTGCTTGAAAAACTTTAGACTGCGTATGACCATCTTTCGAACATTAAAAATCGTCCATTTATCAGGCTCTATCTCCTCAATTGGTTTATAGCCTTGCGGACCCGCTCGAAATACAACATCGTAACCAACTAGCTTAATGGTACTGACGATAGACCTATCATCAAGTGCAGCAATACTAGCCAAAAGTTCTCTTGCAACATTTCCCTCACCAATTATCTCTGCTCCCCGCAAGGAAATCGTAAATGCCCTTTCCTTAGGACTACCATTCATAAAACGTGATAAATAGTCCACCGACAGACCAATTAAACTGGGATGGACATTTTCCTGACTATAAAGATTGACCCCATCATCAAGTTCAATCTTACTAAAATCTTTAGCTGGGAGGTAGCCACCACGAGGTTGCCTTACCTCCCTAATGCGTTGTGTTACTGAAACCATAGCCTATCCCAGTTCTTTAATTAATTGCCAACCTTAGTATAAGAGTCATTTTCATAGACAGTATAATTAGAATAATTTGGCTTCTCATTCATTCCATACTGCCAAAGAATCGGATATAAAGTACGTCCATCGGGACTTAATTTATAACCAAAATCATATTTAACACCTACTCCACCTAGCTGAGCAGGTAGTACAGTCCCCGTATAATCAACAATTCGATAGGTCGTATCATCAACAGGAGCTACTGAATATACAGTTCCCGACATTTCAGAGCTACTACCGTCACCTCCTTTGATTTTTATACGTAAATCTCCATTACCATAAAAGGTAATAGTCGTTGCTGACCCTGACATGCTACCTTGCCAAGTTCCGACCATTTGGCTAGGGAAAACACCGTCATAAGAAGGACTATTGTCCTCTGTAGTAGTATCAGACTTAGAAGCTGTGTCTGTTTGATTACTAGCATCTTGACTCTGAATCAAGGAAGTAGAACTCGTTTGAAGCTGATTGGCTTGTTCCTCTTTGTTTTGATAAGAATTCCAGAGGAAAAAAGCAACAAAGGCTAAAATGATTAAAATCAAGCCAAGAAAAATATTATAAATGATTTGTCTGCGTCTCTCCTGACGTTCTAGCTCAGCCTTTTCTAGATAATAAGCATTTTGTTCTAATATTGCTTCATCCAATAGATTCTTAACCCCTTGTCGCTGTTTAGAATCACTCGTCTGTGCTAAAGCCAACTCTAATCGGGAGATTTTCTCTCGCATTTCCCTCTCCTGCTGCTCATCTAAAATCTCCCGATGAAATCTTTCTTGGTCCCGCCGCATCTTTCCTAATTCCGAAGCTTGACGCGATTGCTCCCAAGTGTTACGGTCAATAGAATTTTTGATCTCCCAATCGTCCATACTATTCTCTCCCTCACTTAAACATAATGTTAATTTTCTAAAAATTATAGAACACCTTTAGTATAGCAAAGTCCAGCCTCTAAGACAATATTACCAAGAAATAAAACTTTACAAGCTAGGAAGATTTGTCCTAAATTTATTTGGAAATTTTTATACTTTTTTCAATTTCTACCCTTTTCTCAAACAGAAATTTTGCGAAAGAAAAAGACCAACCGAAAATTCGGACGGTCTGAAACAGGATCTTGAGAGTCATAAAATTGAGGCTAGACTCTTGGTTAACTAGATTTCTACTGCCTCAAGTGCAGCTTGTTGAAGCAGGAAGTCTTTGAAGTAGGGTAAACTAAAAGTCAATTGACCCCGCTCTGGACTTGTTAGGACCTGACTTTTCAGTAAACGATCACGATAGACATTAACATAGGCCTTAGTTTTACCAAGCTCTTCAACTAAGTAAGCAGATGGCACCTCCAGAGCATCGTTCTGAGCCATGACCTTAAGAAAGAGTTTCTCCTGCCCAGTAAATTGCCGATACATGAGAGTGTAGACATTCTGGAAAAGATAGGCTTGATAAGTAGGCAGAACAGCTTCCAAATCCTTGTCAGTCACCCTCTTTTTATTTTCAGTTTGATTCCAGAGAAGATAGCCTAAAAGTTGAAAGGCATAGGCATAGCCCTTAACATAAGCAACCATTTTTGTTAGAACTTCTGAACTAATTTGCCGTCCCCCCTTACCAAAGGTCTTGAGATAACTGTCCATTATTGAATAGTCACCTAAAGTAGGTAAAAGAATTTTATTAGCTCTTAACAAGAAAGTCAAAACATCATGTGTAATCAGTTGATTGATGTTCTCTGGAAGTCCTGCTAATAAAATAGCGATTTTAAATTTTTTTCGCACCAAAACTTGATAAAAGGAGGCAAATTCCCTGACTGCCTTTGTATTGGTTACCTCATCAATGGTCAAAAGAACGGAAATATTTTTCTCCGTCAATTGTTCAAGCAAGCTCTCAATCTTAATTTTGGTAGCCTCCCCTTCTTCCTTTCGTGAAAAAGATGCAGATAGGCCAAAAGCACTAAGGCCCAAACTTTGGATAGAAGCAGCTAATGCCTGATTTGTTTTACTTTCTTTTTCTAAATAATCGGCAAAATCTTCAATTAAGCCGTCTGAAATTGATAAATCAATGGTCAACCACTTGTCGTCCTTGGCCAACTTTTCCGAGACCTCAGTCATAAAACTAGTCTTACCTGACCCTCTCATACCATAGACTAGACTGGTCTGAAAGAGGCTATTTTCATCTTTTAAAGCCTTAAGGGTTGTCTCAACTAACTCGCTTCGATCCAAAAAAATCTTGGGAACTTTACCAAATCCTACATCAAAAGGATTCATAGGTTTCTCCTTTATACTTTTTATATTCTTTTATACTGCTTTATACTTTTGTTTATATTTTATACTGCTTTATACTTTTGTTTATATTTTATACTGCTTTATACTTTTGTTTATATTTTATACTGCTTTATACTTTTTGGCAAGCTGAATTGAGTTTGGGAACGACCTTTGCTAAAAAAACACCACCCTTTCGGATGGCGTTTGCATTAGTTTAACTTGTCTTGCAGGTATTGGCCGGTGAAGGATTGGGCATTTTGGGCCACTTCTTCTGGGGTGCCGGTGGCGATGACTTGGCCACCGCCAACACCACCTTCTGGTCCCAGGTCAATCAGGTGGTCAGCAGTCTTGATGACATCTAGATTGTGCTCGATAACTAGGACTGTATTGCCTTCATCGACGAAGCGTTCCAGGACCTTGAGCAGGCGAGCAATATCGTCGGTATGGAGGCCAGTGGTTGGTTCATCCAAGATATAAAAGGACTTACCGGTAGAGCGTTTATGGAGCTCAGAAGCTAGCTTCATCCGTTGGGCTTCCCCACCAGACAGAGTTGTAGCGGGTTGTCCCAGCGTGACATAACCCAAGCCAACATCCTTGATGGTTTGGAGTTTTCTGGCAATCTTTGGAATTGGTGCGAAGAAGTCAACTGCATCGTTGACGGTCATGTCAAGAACTTCAGCGATATTCTTCTCCTTATAGTGAACTTCCAGAGTTTCGCTATTGTAACGGGTACCATGACAAACTTCACAGGGAACATAAACATCGGGCAGAAAGTGCATTTCAATCTTGATGATCCCGTCACCCGAGCAGGCCTCACAGCGGCCACCCTTGACATTGAAGCTAAAGCGGCCCTTCTTGTAACCACGAATTTTGGCTTCGTTGGTCTTGGCAAAGAGGTCCCTAATATCATCGAAAACACCTGTATAGGTGGCTGGATTGGAACGAGGGGTCCGACCGATTGGGCTTTGGTCAATATCAATCAAGCGTTCAATATTGTCAATGCCTTCCACGCTCTTGTGCTTACCAGGCTTTTCCGAATTTCGATTGAGCTTCTGGGCAATGGCCTTCTTGAGAATGGAATTGACCAGGGTAGATTTTCCAGAGCCCGAAACTCCTGTGACGGCAATGAATTTGCCCAGAGGGAATTTCACGTTAATATTTTGCAAGTTATGCTCGGACGCTCCCCTGACCTCAATGAAACGACCATTACCCTTTCGTCTTTGGCTGGGAACAGGAATTTCCTTTTTACCAGACAGGTATTGACCGGTAATGGATTTCTTGACCCTGGCCACTTGTTTGGGAGTACCCGAGGCAACAATTTCCCCACCAAATTGGCCAGCACCGGGGCCGACATCAATCAGCCAGTCGGCCTGTCGCATGGTATCTTCATCGTGTTCGACCACGATTAGGGTATTGCCTAGGTCCCGCATCTTCTTGAGGCTGGCAATCAGACGGTCATTGTCTCTCTGGTGTAGACCAATTGAGGGTTCATCTAGGACGTAGAGAACACCACTCAGGTTAGAACCAATCTGGGTCGCCAGCCGAATCCGTTGGCTTTCCCCACCCGACAAGGTTCCTGCCATCCGAGATAGGGTCAAATAGTTGAGACCAACATTGTTGAGGAAGGTCAAGCGGTCCTTGATTTCCTTGAGAATGGGACCGGCAATGGTGGCTTGATTGTCTGACAGTTGCAAAGTTTCCAGATGAGCTAAATGATCTTGAATAGAGAGGTCGGAAATCTGACCGATATTGAGACCATCTTGACCACCAACCTTAACTGAGAGAGCGGCATCATTGAGGCGATAGCCGTGGCAGGTCGCACAGGTCAGCTCATTCATATAGCCCCGCATGACATTGCGGGTGAAATCACTGTTGGTCTCGTGGTAGCGGCGATTGACATTATTGACAACCCCTTCAAAGGGAATATCAATATCCCGCACGCCACCAAAGTCATTAACATAGTGAAAATGGAATTCCTTGTCATCAGAACCATAGAGAACGAGAGCCTGCTGGTCTTGGGGCAGATCCTCAAAAGGCGTATCCATATCAACACCAAAGGCTTCCATGGCCTGCTCCAACATGGCTGGATAATAATTGGAAGAAATGGGATTCCAGGGAGTAAGAGCCCCTTCTCTCAGGGTCTTGCTGGGATCAGGAATCAACAAATCCATATCAACGACCAACTTCATGCCTAGGCCATCACAGGTCGGACAAGAACCAAAGGGAGCATTGAAGGAAAAGAGGCGGGGCTCCAGCTCAGGCACGGTAAAACCACAGACAGGGCAGGAATAATGCTCAGAGAAGAGCAGGTCCTTGCCATCCATGGTATCGATAATGACGTAACCATCCGCAATCCTCAGGGCTGCCTCAACCGAATCAAAGAGACGGCTGCGAATGCCTTCCTTATTAACCAGGCGGTCAATGACCACTTCAATATTGTGCATCTTGGACTTGGACAGCTCAGGCACTTCGGCCACATCATAGACGTCACCATCAACCCGAACACGGACATAGCCCTCTTTTTGAACCTTGTCAAAGAGGGTCTTATGTTGCCCTTTTTTGCGACGGATAACGGGGGCTAGAATCTGCATCCTCGTGCGTTCGGGGAGCTCTAAAACCTTGTCGACAATTTGCTCGACCGAGCTGGCAGAAATTTCACCGTGCCCATTGGGACAGTAGGGAACCCCAACCCGAGCATAGAGCAGGCGGAGGTAGTCATTGATTTCGGTCGCTGTTCCCACGGTCGAGCGAGGATTCTTGCTGGTAGTCTTTTGGTCGATGGAAATGGCTGGGCTGAGACCATCAATACTGTCCACATCAGGCTTTTCCATATTGCCCAAAAACTGACGAGCATAGGCTGATAGACTCTCCACATAGCGACGCTGACCTTCGGCATAGATGGTGTCAAAGGCCAAACTGGACTTACCAGAACCTGACAGACCCGTCACCACGACCAACTTATCGCGGGGAATCTCCACATCAATATCCTTTAAATTGTGGGCCCTAGCCCCATGAATAATTAATTTATCTTGCATAATATATACGATACCAAGCCCGTCAAAGGCAAAGTCAAAATAGGAAAATTTTATACTCAAAGAAAATCAAAATAAGACGAGGCAATGAACCGCAGGCAGTACTAGAGTACGCCAAGGTGAGTTAACGAAGTATGATATTGATTTTTAAAGAGTATATCCTTTTTGACACAGCCTTTAGGGCAAGTTCAAGTCCTTTCAATAAGTTAAGTAAATGGGCCATTAAAATGGCTCCATTTACTACGACAGCCACTATGGGGGACTGCCTAAACTTCTTACTAAGCCAGATAAGCGAGCATTATCGGCTCCCCTATCTGGCTGTCGCTACAGTCATCGTAGAAGAAAGCTAAAAAATACTTGAGCTTCTTTGTAGTGATTATTATATCAAAAATCAGCGTTAGTAGCAGAGCTAACGCACGGAAATTTTATTTCGGAAAGGGTATTTCCTTACCAAAGCAAAAAGGCCAGCAAGTTGCCGGCCTTTCACCATTATCATTAACTGTTGGGATCATCCAAGCTACGACCATGTAGGCCTTTTTCTCGTTGGATTTGGCGAAGTTTTTCTGGTGTTACATCATTTCCCTCTTCGTCAACCACTTTGATACCTTCAATGTGATGACGCAGAGAACGGCGGTAACCCTTGATATATTCTTCTCGGAGTTTAGCCTGCTCAACCTTTTCATCCCCAGTCAAGCCGACCGTTTTTTTCTTTTTTGCAAGCTCGTTTATTCGAGCGATTTTTTTAGGATCCATAATATATGTTTCAGCCCTAAGGGCAAATTCTACTCCTTTCTAGGATTAAGATACCACGGAGCAAAGCCAGCTTCTTTCAATACAAGAGCTGGCTAACGGCAATCACTAGTCTGATTGCCTAGCCCCCTGACTAACTTCCTGTGACGAGTATTATCGGCCCAATTATCTGGCTATCGCTACAATCATCGTAGAGGAAGCTAAAAATACTTGAGCTTCTTTGTAGTGATTATTATATCAAAAATCAAGGTTAGTAGCAGAGCTAACGCACGGAAAAATAATTTGAGCCCTGAAATCTGTCTAGCCATTCCCTGACAAAAGTAAAAGACCAGCAAGATCCGCTAGCCTTTAGCAATCTAATATTAACTGTTGGAATCGTTCAAGCTACGGCCATGAAGCCCCTTTTCCCGTTGAATTTGACGAAGCTTTTCTGGGGTCACATCATTTCCCTCTTCGTCAACCACTTTGATACCTTCAATGTGATGACGTACGGAACGACGATAGCCTTCTAGGTATTCTTCACGAAGTTTGGCCTGCTCAACCTTTTCATCTCCAGTCAAACCGACCGTTTTTTTCTTTTTAGCAAGCTCGTTAATCCGAGCAATTTTTTTAGGATCCATAACTAAGATACCAAGCCGTTAAACAACTCAATGGATTAAAACTTTTTTAACCCGAGCCTGGAAATAAGAAAGCGAGGTAGACTGTGGCAAGTCTGGACCAATCTTTCTTTTTCCACAGAGTTGTAGGCGAGTTCATTTCCTTTCCTTAATTCTCATTTTATTTAGTGTTGAGCTTATTAAAGGCAGCGACTGTTCTGGCCTTTTTGGCCAATTCTGACAAGAGGGCCAGACGATTGTTCTTGAGGGTCTCATCATCGCTCATGACCATGGTGTTATCAAAGAAGGCATCAATGACTGGGCTGAGGGCAAAGAACTGCGTCAGATTTTCCTTGACATCGTCAGAAAGCTGCAAATCAGCAAGGGATTGAGCCAAGGCCTTTTCTTGGTCATTTTCAAAGAGGGAGGGATTGACGGCCACATCCGCTGGGGCCTTTTCCGCTAGGTTAAAGACCCGTGAAAGGCTCTCAACAGCTGGCTTGTAATTATCGGCTTGAGAAGCAGCTTGCAGGGCCTGTGCTGCGGCCAACATTTGCGGAACGACGAAGGTTGAACCAGCCAGAACTGCTTCGCGGATGTCCTTTGACACACCAGAGCCCATCATCTTGTCCACACGGGCAGCGATGAAGTCCATGACTTCTTGCTTGTGGGCGTAGGTCAGACTATCAAAGCTCAAATCGTAGAGGTTATCGACCAATTGATCCATTGGCACAGCCCAACCAAAGGAATCTAGGATACGAACAATCCCTTGGGTCGCCCGCCGGAGGGCATAAGGGTCATTGGAACCACTTGGAATCAGGCCAACCGAGAAGAAGGAAAGCAAAGTATCCAATTTATCAGCCAGAGCGAGAACGGCACCAACCTTGGTTTGAGGGAGGACACCATCTGCGGAATCTGGCAGGTAGTGTTCCCGAATAGCTGTCGCAACAGGAGCCTCTTCGCCATCTAGGAGGGCATATTTTTCTCCCATAATTCCTTGCAGTTCATCAAATTCGCCAACCATACCGGTCAGAAGGTCAAACTTGTAGATGCTGGCCGCCCGTGCTAAGGCCTTACTTTCATCAGCGCTCAGGCCAACGGTTTTAGCCAGGTAGTCAGCAATGACACCAGCCCTAGCCATGTGCTCAGAAAGCGAACCAATTTTTTCATGGAAGGTAACTTGGGATAACTTGGCCACCAAATCAGCGATTTTCAGCTTTTGGTCCTCGTGCCAGAAAAATTCTCCATCTTCCAGGCGGGCAACCAGAACCTTTTCATTTCCCTTGATGACATTTTCTAAATAATGCTCGTTACCATTGCGGACAGAAACAAAATTAGGGAGCAATTGACCTGACTGGTCCCGCACAACAAAGTAACGTTGGTGATTCTTCATAGAGGTTACCAGAACTTCTTCCGGCACTTCCAGATATTTCTCATCAAAATGCCCCATGAAAGCTGTCGGGTATTCGACCAGATTGAGGACCTCATTGAGGAGGTCAGGGTCAATATCGACGCTGACATTTTGCTCGGCTTCAACAGCCTTAATTTGCTCAACAATCATGCCTTGCCGTTCTTGACTATCAGCGATGACAAATTCTTTTCGCAAATCATCCTCATAGGAATCCGCTGTACAAATCTGAGTTTCCTGACCTAGGAAACGATGGCCACGGCTGACCCGACCAGAGTGAATATCCAAGAAATCCATATTTAGGGCTTGGTCATCCAAGAGAACCGTGAGGGTATGGACAGGACGGATATACTCAAAGCTATTGCTAGCCCAGTGCATGCTGACGGGGAAAGTCAAGGAATTGAGAACCTCTGGGACACCCGCCAATACAGCCTCTGCAGGTTGACCAGCCTCTTGCTTGGTCACGTAAACGTACTCTTCACCCTTGACCTGACGGAATTCGATGTCATCGGTGGTCAAGCCCTTCCCACGAACGAAGCCTTGAGCTGCCTTGGTAAAATTACCATCAGCATCCAAAGCAATCTTCTTAGAAGGTCCCTTGAAGTCCTCCGACAAATCTTCCTGCTTGTCTGCCAGACCCATCACTCGGACTGCCAAGCGACGAGGGGTTGAGAAGGTCTTGATGCTATCAAAAGATAGACGATTGTCCTTAAGAAAGGCAGCCATTTTTTGGCCCAGTTGTTTTTCACTCGGGGTTACCACATAAGCTGGCAATTCTTCCAAGCCTAATTCTACTAGTAAATTCTTCGTCATCTTAGTCCTCCTCAGCCAAAAGTTTTTCACGGGTAGCCTGGTCCAAAAGTGGGTAGCCTAATTTCTTGCGTTCAGCTACAAAGGTCTTGGCAACGACCCGAGCTAGATTACGAATGCGAGCAATATAACCAGCCCGCTCGGTAACTGAAACTGCTCCACGGGCATCCAAAAGGTTGAAGGTATGGGAACATTTCAAAACATAGTCATAGGCAGGGTGAACCAGACCCAGCTCCAAAGCACGCCCGGCCTCCTTTTCAAACTTGTCAAAGTTTTCCAAGAGCATGTCTTGGTCAGACACTTCAAAGCTATATTTGGAATGCTCGTACTCCGGTTGCTTGAAGATTTCTCCATACTTAACCCCCGGTGCCCACTCAATGTCGTAAACCGAGTCGACTTCTTGAATGTAGGAAGCTAAACGTTCCAAACCATAAGTAACTTCCGCAGTTACAGGGCCTGTTTGCAGGCCACCGACCTGTTGGAAATAGGTGAATTGAGTGATTTCCATCCCATCAAGCCAAACTTCCCAGCCTAGGCCAGCAGAACCCGTTGATGGGTTTTCCCAGTTGTCCTCAACGAAGCGGATATCGTGCTCCAATGGATTGATACCCAATTTTTCCAAAGACTCAAGGTAAAGTTCTTGAATGTTTGATGGAGAAGGCTTCATAACCACTTGAAATTGGTGGTGTTGGTAGAGGCGGTTAGGATTTTCCCCATAACGACCATCAGCAGGCCTGCGAGATGGCTCCACATAGGCCGCATTCCATGGCTCAGGTCCGATAGCACGGAGGAAAGTGTAAGGACTCATCGTCCCTGCACCTTTTTCATTGTCATAAGCCTGCATGAGCATACAGCCCTGATCATTCCAGTATTGTTGCAGTGTTAAGGTTATCTCCTGAAAGGTCAATTTTTTACTCATTATATCCTTCTTTCTTAGTAGTAATAGCTTGCGATGTTTAGCTTGCAAAAACATCCTTTTTTTGAAAGTTAAACAAGTACCTAGCCCAAGCAAATCGCCCCAGCGGTTGTCAAGCGGGACCAACTACCTTTGCTCCAAGGCAAAGAAGATTGAATTGGATCCGCTGCATTCCTAGGCTTGGCAACTTTTCTGGCACAATGAAAAAGAACCGCCTTCTTCCCACCATGCCAGTTGACATAGGGGCGTCAAAACGCGGTTCCACCCTAATTTATTACTTCATTTGTTTAAAAAAATTGAGCTAGGCTCATTACGAAAGTGCCAATTATTACCCTATCTCCCATCTAGCTTCCACTATCCTAGACTCGCTTGAGAAGAACCTGAGCAGCAACCTCTTTCTTCCAGCTATTGTAGCACAAGATGGGGAAATTGTCTAATCTATCTCATGACAGACTTTCTTTTTCAATTTTCATATATTGAAAAATCAGGTTGAAAAAATCCTTACTTATTTCAAAGTGTCCGAATCTTAGCTGAGAAGCATACTTTTTCCACTCTGGGGACTGTCTCGCAAACTCAATCGGACAATCACGCACTGGGTGATAAAATGTAATATTTCTTCTATAAGGAATAAAGTTTGGAGCCATCTCAACAGAATAGACTTGATTATCACTTATTTTACCCGCAGCTGTAAAGGCTTGATATGCATTAGAATCCTTCATCTTATACTTGGGACTGTAGTATAAAAGATAATCTCCTTTTTTCATTCGCTTCAAAGGTCCTGCCTGACCATGACAAACCTGACCAAAGCCACCCTTGACTCCTAACATGACATGCTCTTTCGAAACAACACCTAGCCAATATCTAACCATTTTTTTCCTCCAAGTCCATTAACCATTGATTGAATTCCAAAAGATTTTGGTCTAATTTACCGAAAAACTCCTGATCGACTGCTTCAACTAAGGGTAGGGCACGATTTAAGATAGAAAATCCACTTTCTGAAAGCGAAACAATCTTAGATCGACTGTCTTTAGGATGTTCTCTTCTCTCTACTAGTTTCTTTTTAAGCAAAAGTTTGACAACCTGGGAAACAGTCATAACGTCCATATCCGAAAAACTGGCTAGACGGATTTGACTGACAAGGTCTCCTTGTTTCTCCAGAGCAGCAACTGAAGCAAGTATAATAAATTGCGGATGCGTTAGTTGAAGCTTTTGAAGTTCCTTTTTGATTTGACTATGCCAATTATTATAAACTCTTGCAAATAGTAAGCCGGTTGATTTTTGATAGTCATCCTTGTATAAAGAATTAAAATGATACATACTACTCCTTTTCTACTATATCCTTTAGCGTTAAGACAGAGCTCGGGACATCAGCAAAAACTTGCTTTAAAAAATTAACCTGCTCATCCGAAGGCTCTTCGCACACGAGAGACACACTATGCTTTAACGTAATGAATCCCGTCTCCCCTTCTATGATGTCATGTTCAAAAAGTATGCTTCCTGCTGGCGTTTCGGATATGTCTGTGAAAGAGTGTTGATCAACGACCTTCACTAAGTTAAAAGCCAAGGGAGGCATCCCTGACAGTGTCATTGTTCCTGAGACACCTGTTTCGAACGCACCATCCAGACAAATATCTTCTAAATCAGATTCCCATCGGTACCACTGTTCCAAATTTTCATAGTAAAACCAAGCCTTTTCTTTGGTTCCCTTTACCACAGCCGAAAAAGAAAAAGTTATCATAAAATTTCTCCTCTCATATAACAAGTATACTTATTATATGAGAACTTACATTTTTTGTCAAGAAAATCTCTCAGATCCTTAGCCTGAGAGATGAATCGCTTTATACTCAATGAAAACTCTAAGCAGGCTTCACCTGCTAACTCCTGACAGAAAAAATTATTTTCAAATAAAATCAAGAATCGGAAAGAGCAAGGACTACTGTCTCTAAAGAGGTGAGATCGCAGTGGTTGACTGATGTCTTGGCACCATTCAAGGTACAATAGACAGCTAGTCACCCTTTCTGGGGTAGCAAAATAGTCCGGTGGACTATTTTAGCCCGACACCTTGAAATTGAAAAGTTAGGGACCACGAAGGTTTTGACGACTATCAAAGCCATTCTTTCTGTCTGACTCCCTAACGGCAATCGCTATAGCAACTACCTAATTTCCTCACTAACTCAGCTAAAATAGTAGATCGACTTGTTTTATTCTCGTATTGCCAGACAACACCTTAGTGAAATCCGCTATGGCTGGATTTCCCACGCCAAGTCCTAGTGGAATTTGGTTAAAGGTCTGACTAACATGTCCGTTGCATAGTAGGAGAGGGATTACAGCAGATGGGTGTCGCAAGGAACTGCAGGCAGTCCTTACGTCCGGCAAAGTGCGTTAATACCGCAAATCAAGAAAAGGAAAGCCGAGGATGCTTTCCTTTTGGGGCTAGTGAGAGGTATAGGCAGACCGCCATGGTGGCTGCCATTGCCAATCAAGATTTTTCAAAGCTTAGATTTACCTTGCCCGTCGGAAAATTTTGATTTTCGACGAGTATTATTTATTAAAGACTTCCTTCCCATCGACATAGGTAGCCTGCAGGTTCATGGCCTTATCCAGAACGATAAAGTCCGCTGGCCGACCAGCCTTGATTTGACCGCACTTATCCTCAATACCAACCGACTTAGCTGGGATGTAAGTGGCCATCCGAACAGCCTCCTCAGGACTAGCAATGCCCCAATCCACCACATTTTTTAGACCGTCCTTGAGCTTGAGAATGGAGCCAGCCAGATTGCCCCCATCCTTGAGGCGGGCTGTCCCATCCTTGACCACTACTGGAAATTCACCCAGCAGATAGTCCCCATCGGGTTGACCACCAGCTGCCATACAGTCGGTAATCAGAGCCACATGGTCATAGCCCTTTTGTTGCATAAGGATGTCACAAGCCACAGGGGAGACGTGATGACCATCACAAATCAATTCGGCATAGGTCTGAGGAATGTGGTAAACCGCTCCGACCATACCTGGCTCGCGATGATTGAGGCCTCGCATACCGTTATAGGCGTGAACCCAGACACTGGCACCAGCTGCAACAGCTGCCTTAGCTTCTGCATAGGTGGCATTAGAGTGACCTAGAGCCACCGTCACACCATCCTTGGTCACCGCCGAGACGAAGGATTCTACTCCTTGGCGTTCTGAGGCCAGGGCAATTTTTTTAATCAAGCCCTTGGCTGCCTTTTGCCAACCCTTAAATTCTTCCAAGCTAGGATCCTTCATATAGGCCGCATTTTGCGCCCCCTTGTATTTTTCTGTAAAATAGGGTCCTTCAAAGTAGATACCCTGAATCTTGGCACCTTTATCAGATCCTGCTACATCGGCAATAGTCGCGCAGATATCCTCCAGCTGCTGACTGCTAGCCGTTAAGGTTGTCGGTAGAAAAGAAGTTACTCCGGCTTCCGGCAAGCGCTGACTGATACTGCGAAGACCATCCGCAGAATTATCCATGACATCATGACCGGCATAGCCATGGATATGCGTATCAACCAAGCCTGGCGCAATCTGATAACCCGTGTAATCTAAAACCTGAGCAGCGCTAGGTACACTCTCAGTCCACTGACCAAAACGCCCATCAACCAACTCAAGATAGCCAGCAGGCTTAGTCTCATGAGCATAATAAAAACGATCTGCCTTAAGGTAGGTTGCCATTATTGTTATTCCCTCTTTCAACGAGTTTTTCTTTCCTTTATTATAGTGTTTTTATGGTATTTTGTAAATGGTATATACCAGTTGTTTTGTGAACTATAGCTGACAACCAATTCTAATGCTCAAAAAATGAAAAATAGATAGAGCCTTGAGGTATAGCTAAAGGACTCAAAAACTCCATCATTATCATAGTAGGATTACGGACTACAGAAAATGTAGAACTAATTCTTGATGCCTGAAAGCTAGCTAATCTGGGATAAGTCACCATCCAAACTACTGAAATTTAGTTTTATGATAGTTGTCGGAAAGATTGTTATCGATTTTCAAACGATTACCAATTGTGTTAAAATTACAAAATCACCCTAATTCCCTTGTATAAGTAAATTTTAAGCGTTAAAATAACCACATAATTTTTTATGAACACAGTAACTTTAGACTCAATGGCTTTTGATAATTTTGAGGTAGCGGGTACACCTGTCTTGTCAGAAGCGGAAGGAGGAAGTGTACTTGGTGGAATCATAGTTGGTGCAGGAGCTGGATTTGTCGGTGCTATGAAAGGAGCAGAAGAGGGGACTTCCGGAGGTGCTGCTCTCAGTTTTATACCAGTAGTTGGACCATATATGGAAGCTGGTTGTGCTATTGGAGGATCTGTTATAGGTGGCATTAGTGGTGCTTATGCTGGTTACAAAATCGGAGATAAGTTATTTTAATAAGGTGGATTAACTAAAAAGAGGTAATTTTGAAATGAAGGAACTAATAATTGGTCTCTTGTGGCTTTTTTCTATTAGTACTGCTAGTAGATTTTCAAAAAGATTTGGTACAAAACCGGCTAAAATAATTGCCGTTTTTGTCAATATTTCAGCTTCTATCTTAGTAATAGCTTATTACCTTTTTTTTCAATAAGTAATAGCAATTTGAATAACACCTATCATCGCGTATCACATAGCACTTCCAACTCCGTTAAAACTTAGCAACTTAAAACTCAAGATGAAAAAATTTTTTAAAGAAAATTTCCTGATCTATTTAGTCGCTTTATTAGCCCTTATTGCCGTTTGTTCACCAAATAAGCATTCTAGAAAATTTGTGTTTATCTTGCTGGTATTAGCAATTTTAGGTATGACACTTACTTATTCAATCAAGCTTTTTCAACTTTTTAGAAGAAAGTAGCCCATACTTAAATCTCCCCGCCTCCATCTTGGTGTCGGGGTATTTTTTGATAATGGTCCAGCTTGGTAAAAGCCTTAGAACCGGATTATTTGAAGGTGGAATTAATTAGGATTATGTTTATAGTGCTGCAACTATGGTAATTTTAATGACTTCAAATCCAATTGGTTGGGAGACAGTTGCTGCATACGTAGGACTTTGTGCAGCTTCAGGTGCCTACATAGATTACGGACTAGCAAGTTAAACCCGTGGTGCTAGTTCACAATAAAATAGCTCAGATTATAGGTTAGTATAATTTGTTCTAGCATTAGCTGAATCCCAGCTAGACCTCCGGCTAATGTATGCTCGATTCCAAACAAACTACAGAGCTCGGAAAAGCGTGTCTCAATGGTTCTACGCATGGCTAGTAACTTCCAGTTGTTGTGTTCAGTTGAACCCTGCATATTTTGTCGCCAAGGTGTCCATAAGTGATAGCCCCTCTTGTTTAGTTCCTCTTTAAGGGACTGACTAAGGTAACCTAAACCCGTGGTGCTAGTTAACACTAGCCAAAATAAAAAACTTTGCCTATCATAAACTCAGAACAACCACGAAATGAGGGAATGATAGGCAAAGCTAAGACCATTATCTCGCAAATCCACATCAAACACAAGATATTTTTTCAGTTTTGCTAACAAAAGTGAGTACACTCGCTACTTTATGGTATCTTCCCTTTGTGAGACCTCTTCATTTGGCCTGATTGACAGTTTTCCCTGTGCCTTATGTCATCCCATCCGTAATCTAAGAGCTAGCCTTTTATCAGAAGTCGCTAACATCGGATACAACGCCACGAAGAAGATTCACTACTACGAGGTGAAGTTCTCCGTTTTAGTCAGCGATAGGGGCTTTCCTTTGGATTATGTAGTAACGTCAGCCTCTGTTTACGATAGCCAAGTGGCTTTTGAATTACTGGAACACAGCTCTATTCCACTGATTTATGGAGACAAGGGCTATATTGGCAAGCAGGTTAAGAAAGAGTTGGCCAATTGTGGTATCACCTTAATTTCTCAACTCAGGAAAAATATGGCGGACTATTCTTGGTTTGAGAACTATAAAATTAGCCGATTGCGCAAACCGATTGAAACCGTCTTTTCGAGCTTAGAACAGTTTGGCATTGAGAATTTACGCTGTCGAAACCTTCGGGCATTACAGTTTAGAGTAGAAGCTATTTTACTCATCTATTCACTCATGCTGGAAAATAGTCAAAATGAATTTGGGCTGAGTTTGAAGTATTCTAAGGCTTATGCCTGATTAACTAGCACAACGAGTATATATATAATTTGTCAATAGATTACAGAAGTATTTCTGTTCAATTTCAACATCCATAAAAAGTAAAAGCCTTAAAAATAACTCATACATTTAAGGCTTTGTTTCTTATTCAATCGAATTCAGGCTATCAGTGTCAAGAAAAAAGATTTCTATGAATCTTAAGGGTGGCGCTAACCTTCTATTTCCTACTAAAAATCTCACTAAAGCAGGCACACTTTCATATACTACTTCAGCACATACTCATAGATAGCTTGGGCGACACCAGCTTGGTCATTGCTGGCTGTCTGGTAATTACAAACTGCTTTCACGCTGGCTGCTGCGTTGCCCATAGCCACACTGTGACCGGCAAATTTCAGCATTTCTAAGTCGTTAGCAGCATCGCCTAGAGCCATTATTTCAGAGCGATCAATTCCCAGTTGCTGGGCCAGTGCCTTGAGTCCAGAAGCCTTGGTTGTTCCCTTAGGGAGCGCTTCAACAATATAGTGCTGGCTACGAACATGGGAAAAATGTTGATCAAAATAAGGACAATTTTCGTCATGAAAACGGTCTAAAGCATTACTATCTCCCATAATCATCGCCTGGAAAATTCGGCCATGCCCCGCCTGAAAATCCGACCAAGAGATGGTCTGAGCCTGAGTGAAAATTAAACTAGCATCATAGGCGACAATCTCAGGCACCTGATCCGCAAAGACCAAGAATCGCTCCTGCTCGGTCAGAGTCAGGTAGATGTCCTCATAATCCTTGACCATTTCCAGCAGGGCCTTTACCTCTTGGTCGCTAAGGGTCACATAATCAACTAGGGACCAATCCTTAAGCGCAAAGGTTGAGCAGCCATTGTTTAAAATTGCAAATTCATTGTCTTGTCCCAAGCCCAACTCCCTTGCATAAGGTTCCACACCAGACTGGCAGCGACCTGTACAAAGTACAACATCGTAACCAGCTTGACTAGCTTTCTGAAGGGCCTCAATGTTTTCCTGAGGCAGTTGCTTTTGATTGTTTAAAAGAGTGCCATCCATATCAATAGCAATAAGTTTGATCATCTGTATTTCTTTCTAATTTTCATAAGGACTGATTTTTCCGTGACAAGTGTTCGTTAATCTTGGTTGATCATTTCTTGGACCTTCGCATAGAAGTCAGGGTAAACCTTCTTGAGAGCAATAAACTGTCCAGCCTTATCTAAAAAACTATGTTCCGAATGCGCCTGACAAACCTGCTGTCCATCTTGATTCGTCATCACATAGTCAAATCCCAGTTTGGCCCCTTTCAGTATACTAACACTAATATCAATAGCGATAACATCTGCAAATGTTGATGTCGCTTTATAGTGGCAATCTACCGCAGTAACTGGCGAAATAATACCATCAGCCTCTAACTTATCATAAGGAAGACCTACCGCATCCAAAAAATAGACACGCGCCTCCTCCATCCAACGGACATAGTTGGAATGATGTGTAATGCCCATCCGATCGGTTTCATAGTATTGGACCTTGTGCGTAAAACCTTTCATGATTTTTCCTCTCTAGTTGGTACAAAAGCTGGCGATAGCATAAGCCAACTTTCTTAATTAGCCGTGTTTAGCCTAAGTTAGCAATGGTACAGCCTGAACCTCCAGCATTTTGTGGGGCATAGCCGAAACTCTTGACATGGCGGTGGCTGCGAAGATACTTGGTCACGCCTTCGCGAATCACGCCCGTGCCAATGCCATGAATAATATCGACCTGAGCCATATTATTGAGCAGAGCCTGATCAATAAAGTCATCCAGTTCCTGCATAGCCTCTTCATAGCGCTTGCCTCGGAGATCCAAACGAGCGTGCGGTCCCGTGCTTGCGGACCTTTTGACAACATTAACTTGTTTTTTCTTACGGGCCTTCTGACTTTCCTGATGTTTCACGAGATTGAACTCAGCTTCCTTTAGGGTCATTTTAATCAGACCAACCTGAGCCTCCCAGCGACCATCCTTGAGCTGATTTATGAGAGTGCCACGCTGACCGTAGGCGATAACAATGATATCGTCCCCTACTTTAGGCGCACGCGCTGCCTTTTGCTTCTTAGCCTTGCGAAGGACCTTATTTTTAGCCAGATCATCACTTGGAGCCAACTTCTTGAGTTGGCCCTTAGCTTCAATGATTTCATGGGGCTTAAGTTGGGCCTTGTGATGGAGGTTTTTGAGAATCTTATCACTCTCCTCGCTGGCCTGTTCAATCATGTGGCGAATTTCTTCCTGAGCCTTGGCCAGTTCCTTGCCGTAGGAATGAGAGAATTCATTGTAGAGCTTCTTGACTGCTCGATTGAATTTGAGATTTTCCTGCTCAACTTCTCGAATGTAGTCCAGTCGCTTGCGGGTTTCCTGGGTCTGGGCTTCCAGTTCCTCGATAATAGTATTGACATCGCTGTCCCGATTGGTCATATTTTCCGCATCTTCAACAATAATTTGACTGAGCCCCAATCGCCGGGCAATCTCAAAGGCATTGGAGCGACCGGGAACCCCCTGCATAAAGTGGTAGGTAGGGCTGAGGCTATCGACGTCAAACTCCATGCTGGCATTTTGCACATGGGCAGTCTCAATGCCGTAAGCCTTGAGCTCTGGATAGTGGGTCGTGGCCATGGTCTTGATGTCGCTGAGCCGCAGGTGCTCCAGAATCGCCATAGCTAGACTGGCCCCTTCTTGGGGGTCAGTCCCTGCTCCTAATTCATCTAGGAGAACCAGACTGTCCCCGTCAGCCCTATTCAAAATAGCAACGATATGGCTCATATGACTGGAAAAGGTAGACAGGCTTTGCTCAATGGACTGCTCATCACCAATATCCGCGAAAATTTCCTTGAAAATGGCTACTTTACTTCCTGGCTCCGCCAGAATGGGCAAACCTGACTGAGCCATGATTTGGCTGAGGCCCAGAGTTTTCAGCATGATGGTCTTACCACCCGTATTGGGACCGGTGATGACAATAATAGAAAGATTCTTCGAAAAATGCAGGTCGTTGGCAACTGGATTGGTCAAGAGGGGATGACGAACATTGAGCAGATTGACCGTCTTATCCTCCGACAGGCTGGGTAAACTGGCCTCATGCTCCTGCATGAAAAGATATTTAGCCCGCACAAAATCCAGATGACCAAGCAGCCAGGCATTATTACGAATAGTCTGGGTGTGAGGGCGAAGCAGGTCTGATAACTCCCGCAAAATGCGGTGGAGCTCATGGCGTTCATCCGCCCGAGCCTGGGTAATTTCTTCATTGAGTTGGACCACAGCTCGAGGCTCAATATAAACCGTTGTTCCCGAAGCCGAAATATCGTGGACGACCCCAGCAATCTTATTGCGGTAGGTGTTACGAACCGGCAGAACCGAGCGGCCGTTCCGGCTAGCAATCAGATTTTCCGCCAGCATATCGCTCTTAGCCTTGACCAAGTCCTGAAGAATTTGTCGCACCTGGCCTTCGCCTTGATGAATTTGCCGACGAATCTTGCCCAGACTTGAACCGGCAAAATCTTCGATAAAACCGCCATCGTTGATGGCCTGCAGGCTCCCCTGCAATTTAGGAAAGGCTTCTAAATTTTCAAAAAGACGATTAAGGGCCGTCAGCTCAACATTTTCTAAATTTTCATAAAAGCGACCGACCTCCGCAGACACCTGCAAGGCCTTCTTGATGGCCAAAAGCTCATCAACATTGAGGTCTGCCTCTAACTCCAGACGCCGCAGGGGCTCTGCTAGACTCCTGATAGAGCCAATGGAAAAGCCATGATATTCAATGAAAATGGCCTCCATATCAGCAATTTCTGCGAAAGCCCGCTCAATTTTTTCCCGATTGGTATCGGGCAAAAGAGCCCGCAGCTCCTCCTGGGCAATCCCTGTCTGTAAATAGGGCTCAAACTGATTTTTGACCTTGGCAAATTCCAAGGCCTCCAAGATTTTTGTATTCATAGGGCTATTATAACAAATTTCCAAGAAAAACCTGAGGAGACAGGCAAGAAGGAGGAAAGCTGATACCCATGAAAGCGAGAAGCATGAACTCTCGTTCCAGAACGGGGCCTTATAAGATTAAGGAGGTTTAATCTTGACGTGGCTCAAACTGCATTGAAAACTCTTGGTAACTTGTAACCCTTGGTATTGACTTGGTAAAATTAGGTCAATATTTCTCAACTCAAGCTTGTAATCACGCCTTGATTTACTCAAAAACTCGGGTCAGGCTAGCATGGATAGATTCAACTTGGACATCCTGACTAAAGTCAATAAAAGCCATAGAAAAAAAGCCTTACAGGGCTCTTTGAGTTTCAGTATTGAGGCTTGCTTCCCCCTCAGCCAAACAAAAATTTTGGGAAAATCGTAATCAATAATTTAACCAGCCAATTGTCAGCTAGAAAGTTTTGCAGACCGGTCATGGGCACTGTGGCCAGAAGGGTGAAACATATGGCTAGGCCAAAGGCAGTATTCAAGACAGCTAGACCGCCTGCGATTGAGCGTTGATAGGCTACTTCCTCTAAGTGCGAATATTCAAAGGCATGGGCAAAGACACCTAAGAAACGAAAGACTAGATAGACAGCCAAATAAATAACGAGGAAGGCGACACCAGCATAGTAAAGACGGTTTAAATCAAAAACATTCTCCGAAGTAAAGAAGGCCATCTGGCCACCCTGAGTTGGATTAGCATAAGGGACCCAGAGGTTGAGAGCCTGCGCTAAGCCGCTCTTAAAGAGACTGGCAACCACGATAGCTACAAGACTTCCAAACAAATAAAAGGCCTGCAAAAAAAGCCCCCGGCTGTAGCCTAGGTAGAAATTCCATGCTAGAAGCAAAAGAATGATAAGTGAAACCATAAACTAGTTACCACTGACTTTGCTGGCCTTGCGCCCCTTGATATTGGTCAAAGTCTTCTTGCGCAGAGTATCCAACTCAGTTTCCTTTTTATCAAACTCAATTTCACGGCTGAGCTGGGTTGACAGAGAATTGATAGCCATCAGGATAGCAACCGTTTCATCATCAGCCGTTGGCAGGGCTTCTTTGATACTATCGTATTTTTCTCGTGCCACGCGTTCAACCTCTTCCATAAAGAGATTATCCTTATCCGTCGTTAAGGTCAAAGGCTTTTGGCCAAATGTAAATTTATAGCGATTTTTTGTCTTAGTCATACGTGCACCTCTTTGTCTGTCATTATATCGTAATTTTAGTCTTTAGACAATCACAAAAACTAGGTAAATAGAGGGAGGAGGGACCATTTAAGAAAAAGGACTTTTCTTAAATATTTTTCCAGTTTGAAACTATCACGACAAGGGCTTTTGTGATAAAATAGTCTCCATGAATACTCTTGTCATGAAAATGTGTCAGGGGCGGACAAACAGCCTTACTACCGAGCTGGCTGGCTACCAAACGATTAACAATAATCCCTATGTCAGATTCGCCGCTAAATACAAGCAAACTACCATTCTAGTCTATACCTCTGGCAAGATTGTCTTTCAAGGCAAGGGAGCTTTAAGCGTCGCCCAAGAATTTGGCTATCAGGAGGAGGCTATTTCATCCTCAGATGTTCAAGCCAGTGGTCAATTCCAGATTTCTCAAGAAAATCTGAGTCTAATTGGTTCTGACGAGGTTGGCAATGGCTCCTATTTTGGAGGATTGGCCGTTGTCGCCAGTCTGGTTGGGCCGGGGGACCAAGTCCTGCTTAGAGATTTGGGAGTGGCTGATTCCAAGGTCCTGACTGACCAAAAGATCCAGCAAATTGCCCCTATCTTAGAGGAGAAAATTCCCCACAAGGCCCTGCTCCTATCGCCAAACAAGTATAACGAAGTGGTTGGACCAGGCAAGCCCCATAATGCGGTTTCTGTCAAGGTGGCCCTCCACAATCAGGCTATCTACTTGCTTTTGCAGGAAGTACCCAAACCAGATCAGATTGTCATTGATGCCTTCACCAGCCAGGCCAACTATCAAAAATATCTGCGGCAGGAGCGCAATCAATTTCCCAATCCTCTGACTTTGGAAGAAAAGGCCGAAGGCAAATACCTGGCTGTCGCTGTCAGCTCCATCATTGCCCGCAACCTCTTCCTAGACAATCTCAAAAAACTAGGAGAGGATTTGGGCTATCAGCTGCCCAGCGGGGCAGGGGCCAAATCTGATAAGGTGGCCAGTCAAATTCTCGCCGCCTATGGTATGGAGGGACTCAATCACTGTGCCAAACTCCATTTTGCCAACACCAAAAAAGCGCAAAAACTATTGAAAAACTAAAGGATCCAACACGCAATGTCTGCTACTACAACCAAGAAAAAATCGCTCAATTACTACAACTCCCCTTTTCTCTACTTCATGAGAGAGTGGGGCCTCTATATTGCCATTATTGCCGTCATCTTGCTGACCCGCATTTTTATTTGGACAACTTCTATCGTCGACGGTCACTCCATGGACCCGACCTTAGCGGGACGCCAAAGACTTTTTGTGGTTAAAACCGCCAAGATTGACCGCTACGATATTGTTGTCGCCAAAGAAAATGAGAACGGCAATACCAAGCAAATTGTCAAGCGAGTGATTGGCTTGCCAGGTGACACTATTACTTATGACCATGACAAATTGACCGTCAATGGTAAGGAAGTTAATGAGCCCTACCTCAAGTCTTATCAAACCAAATTTGCTAAGGACAAACTGCAATCCACCTATAGCTACAATGACTACTTCCAGCAACTAGCACGCTCTGCCCAGTCCTTCACCGTTGACAAGGATGGCAATGCCAGCTTCACAGTCAAGGTACCAAAGGGACAGTACTTCCTCCTCGGAGATGACCGAATCGTTTCCAAGGATAGCCGTGCTGTCGGAACCTTTAAAGAAAACAGTATTGTCGGCGAGGTCAAATTCCGCTTTTGGCCTCTTAATAAAATTGGCAATCCAGAATAATGAAATAAAAAGAGGGAGATAGGAGAAGGGGTAAATCCCCCACTCCCATCCCTTTTTTCTTAGTTAACATTCGGCAAATTCAAGAGATGACTAATCTCTTGGTCACCTCCAACCCAGCAAGGTAAAAAATTATGACAGAACTCTATTTTTCAGGAACTGTTGACCGCATTATTTTTGAAAATGCCAGCAACTTCTTTAAAATTCTCCTCTTAGAAATTGAAGAGACCAATGCTCCTGACTTTGACGACTTTGAAATCATCATTACAGGTACCATGGCCGATATCATGGAAGGGGAGGACTATACCTTCTGGGGCCAGTTGACCCAGCACCCCAAGTACGGGGAGCAACTCAAGGCCAATCGCTACGAGCGAGCCCAACTGACCTCTGCCGGGCTTATCAAGTATTTCTCCAGCGATAACTTTAAGGGAATCGGTAAAAAGACCGCCCAAAGGATTGTCGAGACCTACGGCGATGACGATACTATTGACAAAATTCTGGCTCAGCCTGATAAGTTGGAGGCTATCTCAGGACTTTCCAAGGTCAATCGGGCTAATTTTCTAGCTAGACTAAGGGCCAATTATGGGACCGAGCAGATTCTCTCCAAACTGGCTGAATTCGGTCTCAGCAACCGCCAGGCCCTGGAAATCTATGACAGCTACAAGGAAGAGACCCTGGACATCATCCAGGAAAATCCCTACCAGCTGGTTGAAGATATCAAGGGGATTGGCTTTAAGATTGCCGATAACCTAGCCCAGCAACTAGGTATTGAGAGTGATTCACCCCAGCGCTTCCGGGCTGCCCTAGTTCACAGTCTGACCGAAACCTCACTTGAGCGGGGTGATACCTATGTCGAGGCCCGCGACCTCTTGGAGTCTGCCGTCAATCTCTTGGAAGAGGCCAGACAGATAGAATTGAACCCAGCCTTAGTGGCTAATGAATTGACCAACCTCATCGCTGAAGATAAGGTGCAGAACATAGGCACCCGTATCTTTGACAATACCCTCTACTATGCCGAAGAAGGCATTAAAAACAATCTGGAACGGATTCTGGCCCTACCTCTTGAGCAAGACTACTCAGACAAGGAAATTGAAGCTGAGCTAGCAGAGATTCAAGATGAGTTAGGTGTTCACTATGACACCATCCAAAAGGAAGCTATTATTCAAGCTCTGACCAGCAAAGTCTTTCTCCTGACAGGGGGACCTGGAACTGGTAAAACGACTGTCATCAAAGGTTTGATCAAGACCTATGCCCAGCTCAAGGGGATTGACCTTAATAAGGGCGACCTGCCTATCATCTTAGCTGCCCCTACTGGTCGGGCTAGTCGGCGGATGAGTGAGCTGACGGGGCTACCAGCCGCTACCATCCACCGCCACCTAGGCCTGACTACTGACGACAGCGATTTTCAGACACTGGATGACTATCTGGACTGTGATCTGATTATTATTGATGAATTTTCTATGGTCGATGCCTGGCTGGCCAATCAATTACTGAGCGCTATTTCCAGCAAGACCCAGATCATCATCGTTGGTGATAGCGACCAGCTGCCTTCTGTCGGTCCCGGTCAGGTCTTGGCAGACCTCCTGAAAATTCCTAACCTGCCTCAGGTCAGTCTGACAAAAATCTTCCGCCAGTCAGAAGATTCCACCATTGTCACCCTGGCTAGTCAAATTCGTCAGGGACAACTGCCAGTAGATTTCACCACCAAGAAGGCCGACCGCTCCTATTTTGAAGCCCAGGCCAACCACATTCCCAGCATGGTGCAACAGATTGTTAGCTCTGCCATCCGCAGTGGCATTCAGGCCCAGGAAATCCAAATTCTGGCCCCCATGTACCGTGGCCAAGCGGGAATTACCAACCTCAACACCCTCATGCAGGAGCTCCTCAACCCCCAGAAAGAGGGAGAGAGCCAATTTCTCTTCAATGACCTAACCTTTCGCAAGGGCGACAAGGTTCTCCACCTCATCAACGATGCTGAACTCAATGTTTTTAATGGCGACATCGGTGTTATTACCGACCTGATTCCGGGCAAATATACCGAAAGTAAGCAGGACGAAATCTGGCTGGACTTTGATGGAAGCGAAGTCATCTACCCCCGCAATGAATGGAACAAAATTACTCTGGCCTATGCCATGTCCATTCATAAATCCCAAGGGAGCGAATTTCAGGTGGTCATTCTGCCACTGACACGTCAGAGCGGTCGTATGCTCCAACGCAATCTTATCTACACGGCCATCACCCGCTCCAAGAGTAAGCTGATTATGCTGGGAGAGGTTTCTGCCTTTGACTACGCCGTTAAAAATCAAGGCACCCAACGTAAGACCTATCTCATTCAGCGCTTTGGTCAAGAGGGACAAGAGGAAACTACTTCTCAGCAATCAGGCCCAGGTCAAGCAGCCACTAGCCAATCCCTTGGCGAGTCAGCAGAAGAATCAGTAACCAGACTCACCCCAGCAAACAGCCAGTCCGAATTTGCCAGCGACTCAACCGCTGATAAGACTGGCAGCAACAATCAAGCATCAGCTGCTGCTGACTTAAAACCAGCTAGTAAATCTAGACTTGACAGCCAATCTGAAGTTAGCAGTTCAACCCAAACTTCAGCATCTGACAAAAATGAAGTTGACAAAACCACAACCATTGAACAGCTCCCTGAGGGAAGTCCCCAAAGCTATCGTCTCACCGAAACCAACATACTCACCATTGACCCCATGATTGGCCTCACCCAAACTGATATCGACAGTTTCTTTAAACAAAAAACGGAAAACTAGGAGACAACCATGCCCTTCAAAGACCTGCAAAACATCTTTAAAAAATCCAATCGCACCGTAGCCATCCTGCACTTGGTCAACCTCGTTATCAATGTCCTAACCTTACTAGGGTTTATCGTGCTTGCCTATGGTATTCAATCAGGCTTCTACCAGAACAGTAACTTTTCTCACGCCGATATTACCCAAGTCAAGAGCCTGCTTCATTCGGTGACCCCCGATATCCAATTCAACCACGGCATTAATATCATCTTTAACATTGCCATAATGAGCCTAGCCTTTAGAAATCAGGCCCACTTCCAGCAAAAAAAGAAGCTGTCAGAGCTCCCCTACCTACTGGGATACAGCCTCTTTTTCATCAATATTTTTGCCGACCTCATGTCTGTCGGTCTCACACTCAATATGCTCCTGCAACTCTTCTATCTGCCCTTCTACATCAATAGTCGCAACTCAGGCAGACTGCTTAATGCTCTAAACTAGGCTCACTAGCACACAAATATGCCAATACGTCTAACTAGATTGGAGACTCAAACATGCCAAACACTCAAGAAAAACAAGCCTGGCGCTTTCCTAATTCCAAGCCCAGCCTCCTGCCAAAGGGCCTGTTCATCTTTTTGCTTTGCCTAACCTTCGCCATCAGTCTCATCGTTTTTTTCATCGCTGCTCAAGGTAATCTACTCATCCTAGCCGGCCTCCTTCTGGGCTCAGTCTTGCTCTCCCTTCTTCTGAGCCTTGTCTCTGGCCTCTTTTTGCTACAGGATTACCGCTCAAATTATGTCCTTTTCAATCAGGAGGGCATTAACTTCAAGCCTTTGACCAAACTCCTGCCAAATTTCCGACCCGGAAAAAGGCTAATCCTAGCTTGGCAGGATATTTTGACTCTTAATTTTGGTTTGCCCAACATTCCCCAAACCCTCAATCCAGAACTGACCAGTCAAACCGGCCTAGTTCCCCTAAAAATCACCTTTCTCGAAATCATCACCCAAAATCAAGAGAGATACCAATTAGAGGATTACACCAAACTTCCCAACCTAGACCAGCTCTATCAAATGCTCAGCCTCTACCGGCCCGATATTGCTGAAAAAATGGCACCGGCTTTGGGGTCCTATAAGCTCTGAAACTCTCAACTTGAAATCATATCCCTAAGTTAGCTCATTTCCAAAGGAGATAATCATGTTCCCTCAATGGTTCAAATACAGAAATTCCCTCAGAGGACTGAATATAGCACTTTTAGTCATGGAGAGTGTCAGTCTCGCTTTTAATGGTCTCTTCTTTATACTATATCTCATATTCTTAGCCGCCTACAGTGATCTAGAGAGAGCCAACCTCGACTCACTAATCATGACTAATTTTGTCCTCTTAGTCATGCCCCTAATCGTAAATGCTCTCCTTTTAGGACTCTTTATCCATAATCAAAAACGCTTAAAAGAAGAACCAGCCCAACTTTTGACTAAGCTTGTCAGTAGTCTAGCCTATTGCCTAGGTTTTCTCCCTCTAATTCAAGTTTTGCTTGCCTTTTGGCTCCAGTCGGGGTTTATGAGCCAGCTTTTCGCTTTATTGTTTCGACTGGCTTTCTCCATTCTTTGTATTATCGCTTTAGTTTCCCGCCACAACCTTCTTCAAGCACTCAAGGCATCAGCAGAAGCAGCTTACAAATAAGTTCTTTTAATACTTCTCATGCTGGTTCCTTCAAAAAATTTTATCCTATTAAGATTAAAAGCGGGACTCAATCGGGATTTCGGAGAAATCGATTTACCCCCGCTCCCTAGTTTTAAGGCTTCAAGAGAGTTGATACAGTAGTCGCTATTTTGTGAACTGCTGTCCTCTCCTTACTAAGTTTCCCTTTCAAACTATCTTCGAGTTTGAAAGGGACCTGTGGCGGGCTGTCTAGTCCACTGAACTAGATACTCCCGCCTCCGCACAGTTGACTTGGTTTTCTCCAACAGCCCCCCAGATTGCTGGGCCTATCACTTGCCTAGTAGTTAAATAGTCCAGTGGACTATTTAAGGGGATGCCTAGAAATAGGAAAGCATCCCAAGATAAGGACTTTACCGCCGTTAGGCTGGCATGTCTTGAACACAACGCAGAGACAAAACTATCGACCTTATAGTTTTGTCCTAGCTAGATGACTTTGCCACATCACAAATCAACCACCGCATCAAACTGTCTGATGTTGAAAAAGTAAAGAGGCTAGGACCTTATGTCCCAACCTCGTTTTTTAAATAATCTCCTGGCAAAACCAGCTAAAACAGAGTCATTTCACTAGCCCCCACATCTTCCAAGTCCGTTACAGTAACACCCAGAAGACGAATCCCTAGGATGGATTCTTCCTCCAGTTCTGCAAAGATTGCATAGGCTTCCTTTTCAATTTGCTCCCTGTCCTGAGTAGCCAAATCTAGACTATGGCGCTTAGTCAGAGTCGAAAAATCTGAATAGCGAACTTTGAGAACAATAACCTTACCTTGTTTATTATATCTGGCCAAAGTATCAGCTACCCGACTGACATTCTTAGAGATTTCAGCCTTGATATCCTCTTCATTCCGCAGCAGCTTGCCATAAGTCCGCTCGCTGCCGATAGACTTGCGTATCCGATTGGGTTTGACAGGACTATTAGAAATCCCCCTAGCCTTGCGGTAGAGATCATAACCAAAGCGACCAAAGTGATCAATTAGGGTCATCTCAGGGATCACTAAGAGGTCCTGACCCGTATAAACTCCCAATTCATGCAGGCGCTTAACCGATTGCTTGCCAACTCCGTGAAATTTTTCAATGGGCAAGGCCTTTAAAAAATCCTCAGCCTCCTCCGGCAAAACCAGAGTCAAACCGTGGGGCTTTTGATAATCACTGGCCAACTTAGCTAGGAATTTATTGTAGGAGACTCCAGCCGAGCAGGTTAGACCAACCTCTTGCCAAATATCAAGCTGAATCATTTTTGCCAGCTTAATCGCTGATTTAATGCCCAGCTTATTTTGAGTCACATCCAGATAAGCTTCATCAATGGACATGGGCTCCACCAAATCTGTATAGCGCTTGAAAATGTCGCGAATTTGCTGGCCGACTTGGCGGTACTTTTGATAATTACCCGGAATAAAAATGGCTTGAGGACAGAGCTCCAAGGCTTCCTTGGAGTTCATGGCTGAATGAACACCGAACTTTCTCGCCTCATAATTACAGGTAGAGACAACGCCCCGTCCCCCTGTCTTTCTGGGGTCAGCCCCAATAATAAGGGGCTTGCCAATCAGGTCGGGATTATCCCGCTCTTCAACCGATGCAAAAAAGGCATCCATGTCGATATGGATGATTTTTCTGCTGGTATCGTTGAGGAGAGGAAAAATCAGCATAAGCTTCCTTTCTAATCTTGCCAGAGACAACCAGCCGCCAGCCATCAAGGACTGCCTGGATAGTTGGAAATCAAAGCCAAAATTTCATCATCGCAGGACTATCTCAGCCTCTCACTAGCTGTCTACTTAGGCAAATTCAGATTAACATTCGTTAGTTTATTATAAAACTTTCTTATGGAAATTGCCAAGCAGAAAGATTTATAATACAGATTGCAAAAAATCCTCCAACTGTATTATAAAAGAAAGTCAATATTCTCCAGTTTATCCTTGTGAAAACGGTTACCTTGTGTTACTATTATACTGTAAATTGTAACAGATGGTGACTCCATTGTGTTACTAGAATTTAGGAGATATAAATCTTATGGCAACTGTAAAAACAGACACCGACGTTTTTGAAAAAGCTTGGGAAGGCTTTAAGGGAACTGATTGGAAAGAAAAAGCAAGCGTATCTCGCTTTGTACAAGCGAACTACACTCCTTACGATGGTGATGAAAGTTTCTTGGCTGGCCCAACAGAACGTTCATTACATATCAAAAAAATTGTTGATGAAACCAAGGCTGGTTACGAAGAAGTTGGCCGCTTCCCAATGGATACCCGTCCAACCTCAATCGCTGATCTTGATGCTGGTTACATTGACAAAGACCAAGAAGTTATCTATGGTATTCAAAACGATGAACTCTTCAAACTGAACTTCATGCCAAAAGGTGGTATCCGGATGGCTGAAACAGCTCTGAAAGAACATGGTTATGAACCAGACCCAGCTGTTCATGAAATCTTCACAAAGTATGTTACAACTGTTAACGATGGTATCTTCCGCGCTTATACTTCAAACATTCGTCGTGCTCGTCACGCACATACGGTAACCGGTTTGCCTGATGCCTACTCTCGTGGCCGTATCATTGGGGTTTATGCACGTTTGGCTCTTTATGGTGCTGACTACCTCATGCAAGAAAAAGTTAACGACTGGAATGCTTTGACAGAAATTGACGAAGAAACCATTCGTCTGCGTGAAGAAGTAAACCTGCAATATCAAGCTCTGCAAGATGTTGTTAAATTGGGTGATCTTTACGGAGTTGATGTTCGCCGCCCTGCTATGGATACTAAGGAAGCTATCCAATGGACCAATATCGCCTTTATGGCTGTCTGCCGTGTGATTAACGGTGCTGCTACATCTCTTGGACGTGTACCAATCGTTCTCGACATCTATGCTGAACGTGACTTGGCTCGTGGCACTTATACCGAAAGCGAAATCCAAGAATTCGTTGATGATTTCGTTATGAAGTTGCGCACAGTTAAATTTGCTCGTACTAAAGCTTATGATGAATTGTATTCAGGTGACCCTACCTTCATCACAACTTCTATGGCAGGTATGGGAGCAGATGGCCGCCACCGTGTTACTAAAATGGACTTCCGTTTCTTGAACACTTTGGATAACATCGGTAACTCTCCTGAACCAAACTTGACTGTACTTTGGACCGACAAATTACCATATGCCTTCCGTCACTACTGTATGCACATGAGCCACAAGCACTCTTCTATCCAATATGAAGGTGTGACTACTATGGCCAAAGATGGCTACGGTGAAATGTCATGTATCTCATGTTGTGTATCACCACTTGATCCAGAAAACGAAGAAGCTCGTCACAACATCCAATACTTCGGTGCACGTGTAAATGTCTTGAAAGCTCTCCTGACTGGTCTTAACGGTGGTTATGACGATGTTCATAAGGACTATAAGGTCTTTGATATCGAACCAATTCGTGATGATGTTCTTGATTTCGATACCGTTAAAGCCAACTTTGAAAAATCTCTTGACTGGTTGACTGATACATACGTAGACGCCCTTAACATCATCCACTACATGACTGATAAGTACAACTACGAAGCCGTTCAAATGGCTTTCTTGCCAACCCACCAACGGGCTAACATGGGATTCGGTATCTGTGGTTTCGCCAATACTGTTGATACCCTAGCAGCTATTAAATACGCTACCGTAAAACCAATCCGTGATGAAGATGGTTATATCTACGACTATGAAACAACTGGAGACTACCCACGTTGGGGTGAAGATGATCCTCGCTCAAACGAACTGGCTGAATGGTTAGTGGAAGCTTACACAACTCGTCTGCGTAGCCACAAACTCTACAAGAATGCAGAAGCTACTGTATCTCTTCTTACCATCACATCTAACGTTGCTTACTCTAAACAAACTGGTAACTCACCAGTCCACAAGGGTGTTTACCTCAATGAAGATGGTAGTGTTAACCTGTCTAAACTGGAATTCTTCTCACCAGGTGCTAACCCATCCAACAAGGCTAAAGGTGGTTGGTTGCAAAACCTTAACTCACTAGCAAGTCTTGACTTCGCCTATGCAGCTGATGGTATCTCATTGACTACCCAAGTCTCTCCACGTGCTCTTGGTAAGACTCGTGACGAACAAGTTGATAACTTGGTAACCATTCTTGACGGTTACTTTGAAAACGGTGGTCAACACGTTAACCTTAACGTTATGGACCTCAAGGATGTCTATGACAAGATTATGAGCGGTGAAGATGTTATCGTTCGTATCTCTGGATACTGTGTCAATACTAAGTACCTTACTAAGGAACAAAAGACTGAATTGACGCAACGGGTCTTCCACGAAGTGCTTTCAATGGATGACACTGCTGAAGCCATTTCAGGACAAAAAGCCTAAGTCTATCTAGGCCAAATAAAAAGGCAATCGCTAAGCGGTTGTCTTTTTTTACTATAAAAAAATCCACTAGTTTTGTAGTGACCCCAAAAAGTTGGACATAATAGTTTAAGTAAAGGATTGCGTTCTGTATTGCACAGGACTCAGTCCTTTTAGTTTTAATTTAATCCGTTTATTGTTGTAATAAGCAATGTAATCTGAGATTGCGAGCTTTAAGGCCTCAATGGATGGAAAGTCCTTCTCAAAGCCATAGAACATTTCAGATTTTAAGGTTCCAAAGAAAGACTCCATCATTCCATTATCTAAACTGTTACCCTTACGAGACATGGATGGTATCATCTTATGCTCTTTTAGAAAATGGTGATAAGAAGCGTGCTGATACTGCCAACCTTGGTC
>NZ_JMLC01000018.1 GCF_000686605.1 Streptococcus sobrinus DSM 20742 = ATCC 33478
ATCCAAGGTCGCAAAAACACGTTGCAGGGTGTCGTGAGATGGAATACCGTTTTCCAAGGTAAGTACACTACGTAAGGAAGTTTCATAGATATTTCCAAAATCCTCTATTTCTTCCCAGAATTCTGCACCTGAAAGGCGGGCAAAGAAGATGAGCAGCACAATATCAGCCAAGCTATGCTTGATCTTCCAATTGTCACGCTCATCACGGACAGTGATAAGAAATTCTATAATCTCAGACATAAAGACACCTCCTAAGTCTATTATAACTCCGGAGGTGGACTCTTTTTTATGAATCTATTATCTGAAAACGTTATTTTCTTCATGCATTTGTCGTGAGCCTAATTGGTTTAAATCACACTCGCTTTTTCGCTGCGGACTTGTTGGCTTGCTCTTATTCATCGATTGGTGTAAATAGCAGGTTTCGCAAGACTATTTGGGCGATTTCAGGAGAGGCAAATAAACTACCAAGCAAGATTAGTCTGTCTACTAAGCACGCTATATTTATAATGTAAATTTTTATCGTGTTAGCACTTATAACCCGACAGATTATCTGTCTTTAAAATTTCTTCTGCGGGTGGCGGTCAACGATTTCTGGGTGAGCAGCTAGAGCCTCTTCTCCCTTAGCCGTCAGGGCATAGCCTCGCAGACTATAGAGGGGAGCCAGTCCTGCTTCACTATAGACCTGAGCCATACTTTGGTCTAAATCAGCTCGCTTCATCTTGGACAGGCCCTTGACCTCCTTGCTCTTAAGAAAATCCTTGATTTGTCCTGCCCGCAAATATTGCAGGGACTCTTGGGCAGTCATTAAGCGAACATAGCCTGCCTCAATCAACCAATCCAACTCCTTTTGGGCATCAATGCCATAGGTGGTATAAAAATACTTGTGCAGGGGGCTTTCAGTCGTGTAGGTGCCAAAATGAACCCGCCAGAGGAGGATAATGTGGCCAAGCAGCAGGCCTTCCGCAGTCCGCTCCATATTACGTTTGGAAATGAGCTTTCGCCTTAGTTTATCTTGGTATTTGGCCGCAATATAAGGCATCTCGGTATGCTGACTGTAAATTTCTTCAAATTTTTTCATAAGCAAATTATAGCATAGAGCCAGAGGGGAATAGAAAAAGACGACTTCCGATGAAATCGCCTTTTTGCTTTAAACTTCTTCCTAGTCAACATCAGTCCCATTTGAGGCGATGACCTTCTTGTACCAGTCGAAGGATTTCTTCTTAGAGCGTTTGAGGCTTCCATTACCTTGGTTATCGCGGTCAACGTAAATAAAGCCGTAACGTTTCTTCATTTCACCCGTTCCGGCAGAAACGAGGTCGATACAGCCCCAAGTGGTATAGCCCCAGAGTTCGACACCGTCCTCATTGATAGCCGCATTCATGGTTTTGATGTGCTCGCGCAGATAATCAATCCGATAGTCATCTTCGACATAGCCGTTTTGGTCAGGCTCATCGACTGCCCCCAGGCCATTTTCCACGATGAAGAGTGGTTTTTGGTAACGGTCCCAGATGGTATTGAGAGTAATCCGCAGACCCAAAGGATCAATTTGCCAGCCCCATTCAGAAGCCTTGAGATAAGGATTTTTGAGGGAGGCGAAGATATTACCAGAAGTCGTATCGATCAAACTTGGGTCAGCGGAAGCCACTCGGCTGGAATAATAAGAGAAGGAAATGAAATCGACGGTGTGCTCCTTCAAAAGCTGCAAATCTTCATCCGTCATCTTGATGTCCAAATTATCCCGCTGGAATTTCTTGAGAACATAGTTTGGATAGTAACCACGGGCCTGAACATCAATCAAGGAATAGCCCTCACGGTCATCCTGCATGGCTTGCCAATAGTCGGCTGGATTGGGCGTATTGGGATAATACTGACCAGCCGCCAGCATACAGCCAACCTTGTTTTCTGGGTCAACTTCGTGGGCAATCTTAGTAGCTAGGCTTGAGGCCACCAACTCATGGTGGACTGCCTTAACTTCTTACTAAATCAGATAATTCAGCAGATTTGTTCCTTTATCTGTCTGTCATTAAGACTTTTGTCTCACTAATATTATAAAATTTTCTGAAAACCTTTACTTCTAAAATCCTCTTGAATTCTGATACTATAACACGGCCTAAAAAGCCGACCATAAAGAGGCCAGCCCAATCATTATAGAGGTAAAGAATTAAGTCAAAAGTGCCCCCTCAGACTGTCAATTCAATCGTATTATCTTCAAATCCCAGAATGACGGATTCGTAGTAGCCGTCACCCGTTGTTCGTGGACCGTTGATACACTTGTAACCACCAGCATCCAGGCGTTGGGTTAGGGCATCAACGGCTTCTTTGCTTCCTAGGCTCATGGCAAAATGAGCTAGCCCAGTCCGATTGGCCTCCTTGGGAAGGTCCAGCATATCAGGTTTGGTCATAATTTCCAGTCTGGCACCATCCTGGAAGCTCAAAAAATAAGATTTGAAACCAGTCTTTTGATTATGGTAGAGCTGGTTGGCGAATGCTTGAAAATAGGTTTGGAAAAATTCCCTGGCCCCTTCAAGATTGTTGACATAGATAGCTAGGTGTTCGATTTTCATGATAATCCTCTTTGTCTTTCAATAGGTTGATAGGTAATTTTCAATAACTTGCAAGACCCCGTCTTCGTTATTGGTAGGGGCTAACTGACCCAAGTCCCTCATAGACAGGGGAGCATTAGCCATGACATAAGGATGACCAACTAGACCAAGTATCTCGATGTCATTACCACCATCGCCAAAGGCCATCAAGTTCTCCGGCTTCATCCCCCAATAGTCCAGCAAGCGGCTAAGTCCCTTGCCCTTGTGCATGCCCTTTTGGATAATGTCAATACAGCCAAAACCACTCGAAGTCCCAGTCAAGCCTTGATTTGCAAACTGCTGGGAAATTTCTTCCCTAACAGCTTGGGTCTCCTCTTCCGCAACCAGACTAGTGAGTTTGAAAATAGAATCATCCTCTGGTAGCTGATCAAAACTTTCTAAGAGCTGGATTTCGGGCAAGTAATGCCTGAGCAGGTTAACCAAGTCGGGGTCCGAATCCCGTAACATGTAGGCTGATTCCTTTCCAGCAACAGTATGGAGGGCCTGAGGTTGGATTTTCTGGAGAAATTTCAAACAAGCTAGCACCGTTTGAAAGTCAATGAAATTCTCAAAGACGGTCTGACCACCAGCGACGATATGAGCTCCATTTTCGGCCACATAGGCAAAATGATGGTCATAGCCAGGAAAATTAAGCCGCAGCTGACGATATTGATTACCACTGGCAATAATCAGCTTTATCTTCCTCTTATCTAAGGCGGTCAAAATCCTTTTAAAGCGGGCCTCATCAAAGGTCTTATCGTCCCTCAAAAAGGTTCCGTCCATATCAGTCGCAATGGCCTGAATCATCAGCTAATCCCTTCACTTTTAATAAGAGTATAACACGATTTTCCACCTAAAACTTATACTATTTTGGGAATAAGTGATGAAATCCTATGATTTACCCAAAAAGCCTTGGCACTCCTTAGCACCAAGGTTCTTGAACGATGAAAATTCGAATTTAGACTCCCTCTGATTTATCCAGCTTGGCCTGTTTTTCCGCCCTTTTAATATATACCAGCCCCCAAGCTAATAAAATTGCCAGTACTAGAAATATACTTGCCCCTATTATCCGGACAATCCGACTGTGAGTATCAGAAGTTACCAGGGCACCATAAGTAGTAGCAACAAAAGCAAGGAAGCAAAAGATTGTAAAAGCCAGCTGGATAAAGAATTGATTGTCATCCTTCTGCTTTTTTGGCCGTCGCTCATATTCCCTTCTAAGGATACTAGTCAGGACTGCACATAAAAGGAAAAACAACCAGAAAATATAGGCTGACCAGTTGGGTAAAAATGAAATCTTCTCACTGTTGACCGCTAGACAGACTGCCAACACGCTTGCCACTCCAACCGCTAGTCGCAAGGCTTGCAATTGCTTATAGGATAATTTTGATAAATTCATGATGATGCCCCATTTCCAATCAGATTCTTGTTTTAAGGAGGTCTCCGGAAGTGCCCAACCAGATTTCACTTTCGTTATAACAAGATGGGAGGGAGGTTAATCACCACTGTCCTGAAAAGACCAAAATTTGTCGTGAACGGGCTCAAAAAAGAAGAGACCTAGTCTTCGCTTATTACGCCCAAACTAGGGCCTCCGTCTTCCAAAGTTAACAAAGCTCAGTCAAACAGATGATTTTCGCTAGTTCTCGAGCGTCATCAATGTGGCAAAGCTGAACATGCCATTACTGCCCTGTTTAGCCAAGAATTTAGGAACCTAGTTCTCGCCAGTGTTCGAACTGCATCAATAGCTCTAAACTCAACTTCGCCATTCTAGCTTCCTTCGTTAAGAGCTATAGAAAAAACCAAGCAGCTTACTACTCAGTCCTAGCTATAGATTTAATTAAAGAGTTGGCAGCATTTTTTACCAATCCCCGATGGTCCGATAGGCTTGGTCGAAACGCTCTGCCGGAATAATCCGACCGTTGGTATGGTCAATGACATCGCCGATTTGAGCCATCGCATACATGCCATAACCATAGAAATGACTGTCGCTGGCCCAGTTAGGATCCAAGGCTGGAATAAGAACTTGTAAATTCTTACTATCCCGCCAAGTCAAGCACTTTTTTTTGAAGGCTTCCATAACCCAAGTTGGATAGGGAGCTGCCTTGCTAATTCGCCAGACGTCAATGAGTTTTCCTTTATAACTTGCTTTCATCACTTTTCTCCATAATATATACAAACTAAACTTTTTAAATCAAAACTTTCTGCTCGAGGCAACTCTCAAGTAGTTACGATTAATAATTTATCATTCAAAAATAACATATCAATTACTTATTTTTGTTAATTTTATTAAATAAAATTAGAGGGTTAAAATATTGAAGGACTAGATGTCCTCCCTTGGCCCACCGTTGGAAGCACTAATAAAGAGCGTCCCGAAGGTTATTATAATCAGGCTGGTAAAGAAATAGGTACTGGTGATTGATTCATGTAACCAATAGCCATAGACCGTTAATCCCAAGATAAGCACAAAACAAAGCAAGATTGATTTCTTACTCAAATGCTCATAAAGTCTTTGTAATGTTTCTCGCAAACTTAACTCTCTGTCGGGAATTAGCTTATAGGTATATCGGTAAATCGAATAGTGCATAACAAGACTGGCAGCTCCTAGGAAAGCAATTTTCCATATAGCAATTACCCAAAAGAGACCCAGGCAAATAATCAAGCTGAGACTGATAAGTCAAATCGCAAGAAATCTTCGACGTTTCTTCATGTATTTCCCCTCTTAAGCTCTACTCTACATTTCTGAAACCCACTAGCAAAAGAAAAGGAGAGTCTCTTTGAAGTGACCCTCCTTTTACCATTTGGGAGTAAAATCAACCTGAGCCTAAAGTAGCAAAAGCCTCAGGTATCCTAAATATGAAGGAGTAAAGACGGCCGTTAAATCAATTACCAATCAAAAAACTTTAACGGGCATCATCTATTGTATCCAACGGTTATAGTATAGCTTAAATTTTACTTTGTGCACGAAAAAGTCGTGAAAGGGCAAAAATATGTAGTGAAACGACTTTTCTAAAAATAGTTTGATTTTTTAATTGGATTGTCCTTAAATTCAGGGCTGCTCCCTAAGCAAACAGCAGGTAATATTCCTTTAAAATCAAAAGTTTCACTTTTGATTTTAACTCAGTATGAATCGTCTCGTTTCGGATAAAAAAGCGTATTAACCTCAAAAGGACTGGGAAAACTTCCCAGTCCTCATACTGATGATAAGAAAATATCTGCTTGCTTAGATAGCTTGGGTCGTAAAGCTCCTGCTTTCCAATACTCTGGCCATGGCATCTGCCGTATCTAGAGCGGTGAAAAGGGGAACGCCTGCTTCAATGGCTGAACTTCGGATGGTTTGACCGTCTTCGTCAGCCGTCCGCTTGGTGCCGACAGTATTGACAATGGCTTGGATAACGCCCGTCCGAACCAAGGCTGGTATATCATTCGTAGCGTCTTCGCCTAATTTATTTACAACAACTGAATCAAGGCCCTGATTCTTGAAGTAGCGGGCTGTTCCAGCTGTCGCATAGATACCGTAGCCAATGGCATCGAAGCGCTTAGCCAAGCCTAGAGCTTCTTCTTTTGTGTCGTCCGCAATGGTAAATATGATATTACCAAAGGTTGGCAGGTGGAGATAGCTAGCTTCAAAGGCCTTGTAGAGAGCCTTTTCCAGGGTCCTATCTGAACCCATGACTTCACCGGTTGATTTCATTTCAGGGCCTAAGAGGCTGTCTACCTTGGCCAATTTAGTAAAGGAGAAGACTGGTGCCTTGACATGAACCCGGTCACTTTCTGGATAGAGACCATCCTTGTAGCCCAAATCAGCTAAACTTTGACCCAGAATCAGCTTGGTCGCTACCTGGGCCATTGGGATGTCGGTCACCTTAGAAAGGAAGGGCACAGTCCGACTGGCACGTGGGTTAACCTCAATAACATAGACAGTCTCGCCATGGATGACGAATTGGATATTCATCATACCATAGCAATTAAGACCGATAGCTAGGCGTTTGGTGTAGTCGGTAATGGTGTCAATAATCTCTTGCGAGAAGGTTTGCGGTGGGTAAACCGCCATAGAGTCACCTGAGTGAACACCGGCCCGCTCGATATGTTCCATAATTCCAGGAATCAGGACATCCTTACCATCGGAAATAGCATCGACTTCACATTCACGACCAACCAGATAAGAGTCAACCAGGACAGGATGGTCAGGGCTGGCCTTGACGGCTGTCCGCATGTAGGCCCGTAGGTCTGCTTCATTTTCAACGATTTCCATGGCCCGACCACCAAGGACATAGGAAGGACGAACCAAAACAGGGAAGCCGATTTGCCGTGCTGAAGCTACTGCTTCTTCCTCATTGGTGGCGGTGTGGCCTGGTGGTTGAGGAATATCTAGGTCTTGCAGGGCTTGTTCAAAGAGGTCCCGGTCTTCTGCTCGGTCCAAGTCAGCCACTTGGGTTCCCAAGATTTTCACGCCAGCCTTGGACAAAGGTTCTGCCAGATTGATGGCTGTTTGACCACCAAATTGAACAATGACACCCTTAGGTTGCTCCAAGTCGATGACATTCATGACATCTTCAAAGGTCAAAGGCTCGAAGTAAAGCTTATCCGAAACTGAGAAGTCGGTCGAAACGGTCTCAGGGTTGGAGTTCATGATAATGGCTTCATAGCCAGCTGCCTGGAGGGCTTTGACCGAGTGCACGGTCGCATAGTCAAATTCTACCCCTTGACCAATCCGAATTGGGCCTGAACCCAAAACGATAACCGATTCCTTGTCTGACTTGATGGATTCATTTTCGAAGGCATAGGTTGAGTAAAAATAAGGGGTTGCCGACTCAAATTCTGCCGCACAGGTATCAACCATTTTATAGACAGGGACAATCTGATTGTCCAGACGGATTTGCCGAACTTGTTCAGCTGTCATATCCCAGATTTCCGCAATCTTGCGGTCGTCAAAACCAAAACGTTTAGCTTCCTTGAGAACATCCAGGTCATTAATCTTGCTCTTGAGATCTTCTTCAATTTCAAAAATATGGAGCAATTTGTCCAGGAAGAAGGGATCAATCTTGGTCAAATCAGAGATTTCTTCAATAGTGAAGCCACGACGAATAGCTTCAGAAATGTAGAAAAGGCGGTCATCCTGGGCCTTGACAATCTTTTCGAAGAGTTGATCATCACTGGCTCCGGCTAATTCAGGCATTTCATTGTGATGGACACCAATTTCCAAGGAACGACAGGCCTTGAGCAGGCTTTCTTCAATATTACGGCCGATGGCCATAACTTCACCAGTTGCCTTCATCTGGGTGCCCAAACGGCGTTCCCCGTGTTCAAATTTGTCAAATGGGAAACGCGGAATCTTGGCAACCACATAGTCAAGGGCTGGTTCAAACATGGCGTAGGTGGTGCCAGTAACTGGGTTAATCATTTCGTCCAGGGTCAGGCCAACTGCAATCTTAGCAGCCAGCTTGGCAATTGGATAACCGGTTGCCTTGGAAGCTAGGGCTGATGAACGCGAAACCCGTGGGTTAACTTCGATGACATAGTATTTAAAGCTGTGAGGATCCAGGGCCAGCTGAACATTACAGCCCCCTTCGATTTTCAGAGCCCGAATAATTTTCAGACTGGCATCCCGCAGCATTTGGTTTTCGATATCAGACAGGGTCTGCGTTGGGGCGAAAACAATGGAGTCACCGGTGTGAATACCAACGGGGTCAAAGTTTTCCATGTTACAAACCACTAGGGCATTGTCGGCACTATCACGCATAACTTCGTATTCGATTTCCTTGAAGCCAGCGATAGAGCGTTCAATCAAACACTGGGTAACAGGGGAAAGCTTGAGCCCGTTTTCGGCAATTTCTTGCAGTTCTTCTTGGTTGGCACACATACCACCGCCAGTACCACCAAGGGTAAAGGCCGGACGGACAATGACAGGGTAGCCAATTTCAGCCGCGAAATCTAGAGCCTCTTGAACAGTATTGACAATCTGAGATTCGGGGATAGGCTGCTCCAAATCTTCCATCAACTGTTTAAAGAGGTCCCGGTCTTCTGCCTGGTCAATGGCTGAAAGTTTGGTCCCCAGCAATTCGACCCCCAACTCATCCAAAATACCAGCCTTGGATAATTCCATGGCCATGTTGAGCCCCGTTTGACCACCGAGGGTTGGTAGGAGGGCATCTGGCCTTTCCTTACGCAAAATCCGAGTCACAAACTCAATGGTGATAGGCTCAATATAGACCTTGTCCGCAATTTCTTTATCGGTCATGATGGTTGCAGGGTTGGAATTGACCAAGATCACTTCGTAGCCTTCTTCACGCAGGGCCAGACAAGCCTGGGTCCCAGCGTAGTCAAACTCTGCAGCCTGGCCAATAATAATAGGACCAGACCCAATAACCATAATTTTCTTAATATCAGTACGTTTCGGCATAAATTTATGATACAAAAGGCGTTAAAAATCCGTATAAAAATAGGAGATTGACGCAGTGTCTGCAGACACTAGGAAATCTATCTTTTTTACTAGGATTTTAGCCTGTGTTCACATTCATGAACACGCTTTGTATGCTGCTCCTTTCTCATTTGCCGTCTCACAGGACGGCATTAAATAGGTTGCTCCGACGATTTCCATCGGAACCATATTTTTCGATGAAAAATCTAGTGTATGAGTGAACTAATCCTCTTTAGAGATTAGCCTGGTCCGACGACTAGTTTTAACTAGCGACAGACCCGCTCAGACTTTTTCAGACTTTTCTCAAATATAGAATGGGGGGAGGCAAAGATTGCTAGGGCATAGCCAGCAAATCTCTAAGTTCACCCCTCAATTGATTAAAACTTTTACCAGGCACAGGCAATATTAGTTGGACTGGGCATGTTCTAGTTTGTAAGCATCAATCAACTCTAAGAATTCGTCAAAGAGATAGCTAGCATCGTGAGGTCCTGGAGCAGCATCTGGGTGGAACTGCACCGAGAAGGCCGGATAGTGACGATGGCGAACGCCTTCGACCGACTTGTCATTGATTTCCTCATGAGTAACAATCAGACTATCAGGCAGGGTTTCACGGTCAACCGCATAACCATGGTTCTGGCTGGTAAAATCAACCCGACCGGTCGCAATCTCACGCACCGCATGGTTAAAGCCCCGATGGCCAAACTTCATCTTATAGGTCGTGGCCCCATTAGCCAGGCTAAAGAGCTGGTGACCCATACAGATCCCAAAGATTGGAATCTTGCCTTGGATGCCCCGAATCATATCTAGAGCTTCTGGCACATCCTCAGGGTTCCCTGGTCCATTGGAGAGCATGACACCATCTGGATTGAGGTTGAGGATTTCCTCGGCCGTCGTATTATAAGGGACTACTGTCACATTACAGCTGCGTTTGGAGAATTCTCTCAGGATAGAATGTTTGAGACCGAAATCTACCAGAACAATATTCTTGCCAACGCCAGGAGCTGGATAGGCCGCCTTGGTCGAAACCTGCTCAATATTGTTGGTCGGCAGAACCGTCGCTCGCAATTGGTCTTGCAGGTGTTCAATCGTGTCGCCGGCATTGGCCAGAGTCGCCTTCATAGTTCCATGCTGACGGATAATCTTGGTCAAAGCTCGAGTGTCAATCCCTGAAATCCCAGGAATATTCTTTGATTTGAGGAATTCATCTAGGGACATTTGATTCCGCCAGTTATTGGCCCGTCTAGCATTTTCCGCTACGACAACACCCTTACAGGTCGGACTAATAGATTCATAATCGTCACGATTAATGCCATAATTTCCGACTAGGGGGTAGGTAAAGGTCAAAATCTGACCATTATAGGATTGGTCGGTGATGGATTCCTGATAACCGGTCATACCAGTATTAAAGACAATCTCACCAGTCACATCAATCCCAGCACCAAAGGCCTGACCTTCAAAAATGGTTCCGTCTTCTAGAATTAATAATCTTTTCGTCATAGATTTATGATACAAAAGGCGTTTAAAAATCCGTATAAAAATAGGAGATTGATGCAGCGTCTGCAGACACTAGGAAATCTATCTTTTTTACTAGGATTTTAGCCTGTGTTCAAATTCATGAACACGCTTTGTATGCTGCTCCTTTCTGATTTGAGCTTTTTGCACTTAATGATTTGCTAAACTTTACCGTTCAGTATCGCTTCAATGATGGCCATGCGAACGTAAACCCCGTTTTGCATCTGAGCGACAATCCGAGATTTAGGGGCTTCAACCAAGTCATCCTTGATTTCCACATCGCGATTGACAGGGGCTGGATGCATGATAATGGCGTCATCTTTCAAGCGATTATAGCGTTCCTGGGTCAGTCCGTAGAGCTTGTGGTAGCTTTCCTTAGAAAAACTTTCCTTACCATCATGACGTTCGTGCTGAACCCGCAGGAACATCATGACATCGACCTGATTCACAATTTCATCAATGGTCACGTACTGACCATAGACATCAAACTCATTGGAGTACCATTCCTTGGGACCGCAGAAATAGAGCTGGGCACCCAGCCGTTTGAGAATCTGCATATTGGACTTAGCAACGCGTGAATGGGTGATGTCACCCGCAATGGCCACCTTGAGATTTTCAAAGCGACCAAACTCTTGATAGATGGTCATCAAATCCAGTAAGCACTGACTAGGATGTTGACCAGAACCATCGCCACCATTGACAATCGAGGTTTGAATGGTCCGACTGTCAATCAATTCCTTGTAATAGTCATCCTTGGAATGTCGAACCACACAGATGTCGACCCCTAGGGCCGACATGGTCAGGATGGTGTCATAGAGAGTCTCGCCCTTGTTGACCGAGCTGGTTTTAGCGTCAAATTCAATGACATCCAAGCCCAACTTCTTCTCGGCCACCTCGAAGGATTTGTGGGTCCGGGTCGAACTTTCGAAGAAGAGATTGGCAGCGAAATACTGTCGATCCAAATGAAAGTCGGCCTGACCCTGCTTGAAGGCAATCCCTCGCTTAATCAAGCCTAGGACCTCTTCATTAGAGAGAGTTTCCATGGTCACCAGATGTTTAAGGGAGACCATACCATTTGTTACTACCATAGGTCTTTAGTCCTTTTCTGGAAGAATTTGATGGAGAATAATACCAAGTAGGGTTGAGAAGGCTACGCTGGTGATTTGCAAGCCTGCAATTTGCAGCATCAGCCCACCGATACCTGACACTAGGATAACACTAGCTATAAAAAGGTTTTTCTTATTGTCGAAGTCAACCTTGTTTTCAACTAGGATTTTCAAACCGCTAGATGCAATGACCCCAAAGAGGGAAATAGATACCCCGCCTAGAACAGAAGCTGGGATGGATTGCAGGAGAGCAGAAACCTTGCCGACAAAACTCATGACCACAGCTATTGCTGCTGCTCCCGCAATGACATAAACTGAGAAAATCTTATTGAGAGCCATAACCCCAATATTTTCCCCATATGATGTCACTGGAGGAGCTCCAAAGAAACCAGCAATAATTTGTGCTAAACCATCTCCAGTCAGGGTCCTTTCCAAGCCAGGATCTTTAAAGAAATCACGTCCTGTCAGACTGTTTAGAACCATAACATGGCCGAAGTGCTCGGTCATGGTAACGAAGGCAATGGGAGCCATAGTCAAAATCGCACTGGGGTAAAACTTGAAATGGCCATCTGACAGGAAAATATGAAAGTCGGGTATATCCAACCAAGAAGCCTTAGCAATCCCTGAAAAATCAACTAGGTTTTGACCTGTTAACGCACCTAAGCCTAGAGCAAAGAGATAACCGACAATCAAACCAAGTAAAATCGGGATGACAGATATAATCTTCTTGCCGTATATGCTAAAGAGGATAACCGAAAAGAGGGTCACCATGGAGACTGCCAGACTGCTAATGCTGTACTCTTCCTTGATTAGCATAGCATTGTTAACTGCCGAAGTCGCCAGACTCAGTCCAATGACCATAATGATGGGGCCAACGACAATAGGGGGCAGAACCTTATCAATCCAATCTTTACCGGCGAATTTAACAATCAAGGCTACCAGCAAATAGACCAGGCCGCCTGAGATAGCCCCCTGAGCAACCGCTGGCATACCGTCTGTTTTCAAGAGAGTCTGCATGGTCGCAATATAGGCAAAGCTGGAGCCCATATAAGCGGGAATCTTATACTTGGTTACCGTCAGGTGGGCCAGGGTCCCCAAACCGCTAGAAAAGAGTGCAATAGCAGGGTCGATACCGACCAAAATGGGAACCAAGACCGTCGAGCCAAACATGGCAAAGAGATGCTGGAAGGACAGGCCTAAGAGGAGCCCAGGCTTGGGAACATCACTAATATCGTATTTTATTTCTTCCACAACTACTTCCTTACTAAGGGGTTACTTCGAACGACTTATACCTCGTTTGGTTCGCTGATAGTTACCCGATCGTTTCCATCCACTTCGACCATTTCTACAGTGATGGCTTCTTCGGAGCTGGTTGGGATATTCTTACCAACATAATCAGCCCGAATTGGCAATTCACGGTGCCCCCGGTCAACCAAAACAGCTAGACTGACTCGCGCAGGCCGTCCCAAGGTAACCAGATTATCAATAGCTGCCCGAATAGTCCGACCGGTGTAGAGAACATCATCAACCAGGATGACATCCTTGGCAGTCACATCAACTGGCATGCTTGTCGTATCCTCTGCAACCTTGACATCGTCACGGAAAGGTTTGGTATCTAACTCCCCTGCGGGTACATCAATGCCTTCAATCTGTTTGAGGCGTTCTTGAATCCGACGTGCGATGTAGACACCACGAGTCTTGATACCAGCAAGAACAAGATTATCCAAACTCTTATTGCGCTCGATAATCTCATAGGTGATACGGGTAATGGCCCGCTTCATGGTTACGTCATCGACGACTTCTTTAGTCTTCATAAGAAATCCTTCCTTATAAAATAATTTTTGAACAAAAAATCTCCCTGCAAAACGCAAGGAGATTGGACCAATTCTAGCTTGGCTATGTCAGCTCAAGCATATACAGTAGTCCTCCATCTTTTAAACAGTCCGACTAAAACTAGCTAGACTGAACCCGTTGGCTGTTGGAACTTCCACTGTCTTCTTTGTGTCTCCTTGCCTGCCTCTCTGGACAGTTTTAAAGGACTTTATTCATTAGTGGTATTATAGCAAAAACTCTAGTAAGAAACAAGGCGCAACTTAAGAATTGGATGCAAGGCCAAAATTTAAGCCTTTCCGGCTCTCAGTTTATCCAAGGTTTCTTGGAAAATGGCAGGCGGTTGAACAGAAAATTCAACTAGCTTACCGGTTCTGGGATGGGTGAAACCAAGGGTTTGGGCATGTAGGAACTGGCCACGGCCTTTCAGAGTTTTTCTTGGGCCATAGAGTGGATCACCAGCCAGAGGATGACCAATATAGGCCATGTGAACCCGAATCTGGTGGGTTCGGCCAGTCTCCAAGCGTAGTTCAACCAAGGTATAGCTGCCGAAGCGCTCCAAGACTTTAAAATGAGTGACTGCCGGCTTACCCTTGGCAGTCACCGCTTGCTTCTTGCGGTCTTTTTCTGAGCGACCAATTGGCGCCTCAATCACTCCACGGTCGTTAGGTAGGTTGCCGTGAACGATGGCTAGATATTTTCTCAGAGACTTCTTGTCCTTGAGTTCGCTTGCCAAGGCCTGATGGGCTTGGTCATTCTTAGCAATCATCAGAAGGCCCGAAGTGTCCATATCAATCCGATGGACGATACCAGGTCTGACAATGCCATTAATAGTTGATAGATCTTTAATATGGTAGAGAAGGGCGTTAACCAGAGTCCCAGAAGAGTGGCCAGCTGATGGATGAACCACCATTCCTTGAGGTTTATTGATAACTGCAACATCCTGGTCTTCATAGATAATATCCAGCGGGATATCCTCAGCAAGATAATCCAAGACCTCCTCCTTAGGCTCCTCATAACTGATGATATCACCAGTCTTGACATTATACTTGGCCTTTTGGGTCCGACCATTGACCAGAACGGTCCCCTCCTTGATTGCCAGATTTGCCTGGGAACGAGACAGATTGGTTAAATCTGCCAAAGCCTTGTCCAAGCGCAGACCAGCTTTTTTAATGATGACTTCCATGTTGCTCCTCTTTCCAAAAGGCAATCATTAGCAGAAAAACACCTACGCTGAGGCAGGAATCTGCCAGATTAAAAATTGCAAACTCCATAAAATCCAAATGAACCATGTCGACAACATAGCCCAATCGCAGGCGGTCAATGAAGTTTCCTAAACCGCCAGCTACAATCAAAGTTAGCGCTGACACCAGCCAATTTGAGCCGGTAAGATGCTTCCAAAGGTAGCAGACTGCTGCTCCCACTACAATGACCGTAATCAAGGTAAAGAACCACTGCTGGTTCTGCAAGATGGAAAAGGCAGCACCGTAGTTGCGAACATAGGTCAGACTAAAAATCATCGGTAAAAACTTTTGGCTGCCATTCTCTGGTACATGAGCCACCACCCAAAATTTACTCCATTGATCCAAGACCACCAAAAGAAAAATAGCTAAAGGAATTGTGATTTTTCGCATAAATTTCCTCATGAAAACACCCCTATAGGGGCTTTTATAAATCAGATTTAGGGTTTAAAACGGTCAAAGTACTCGGTCATGACCTCAATAAATTTAAGGGCACAGGCTGAGAGATTGGTATCAATTCGCTTGACGTAAACCATCTTATTGTCCAAATGATCTTCCAGAGGAATAACGGTGATGCCGTTAACGCTGCGACTATCTAGAAAACCCGAACCAGTAGCATAGGCATCCGTCCGCTCTAAAATCCCGTTCAGGGTTGCCCGGTCCGTCACATTAAAGATAAGCGAGCTGTCGCTGGTGTCAACAAAATTCTCTGAATAATAGGGATATTCATCCTTGTCCTGAGTAAAGCGAACTGTAGGCAGACCTATCAGGTCGTCCATAATCAGACTTTCCTTGCTGGCTAGGGGATGATTCTTGCGCAGGTAAATGTGGGTCTTAAACGGGATTAATTCTACCATTTCCAGACCCAACTTGGCCAACTTCTGCTGAATACCCTTGTTATTCTGACGGTTGAGATATATAATCCCGATATCACTGTGACCTTGACCAACCTCATCCAAAATCTGCACCGTCGTTGATTCAAAAATCCGAAAGTCCTGATACTCAGGATGCCGCTCTGAGAAAGTCGTCATCAGTGGCGGTAAAAAGTCATAGTGTTGACTAGCAATAGAAAATTGATAGTGGTCATCGTCTGGCTTGGTGTATTGCTTTTCAAATGAATCAAAGCCCCTCACCAAATCCAGAGCCTTCTCATAGAAGACTGAGCCTTGGCTGGTCAAAACGGTGCCGGTTGTTGTCCGAGTAAAAATCTGGAAACCGAGTTCTTCTTCCAAATCCTTGATAGCCACAGATAGACTGGGCTGGCTGACAAAAAGTTTGGAAGCCGCTTCTCGAAAGGTACCACTGTTGGCAATGGCTACCACATAGCGTAATTGTTGAATATTCATAAATTCTCTTTCAACTCAAGTCTATTTTTTATTAAGTTACTTCTTATTATAACAAAAATTTATGGGCTTGGCTTGCTCCCTCAAAACCCGAGAGCAATCCCAATTCAGTCTTTTCAAGGATTTTGCGGTGATTCCTCCTTCATCGCTACCCGAACTTCAGCTGCTTCATTCTTTGGGTACAAACTTATCGAGGATTGGGCTGATTGTATTCTTAGTGCCTCTAATAGTCATCCTTACGTTTCAGACGGTCAAATTATGCACTTACTGTATTTCAAAAATAAGAGCCACTCATATTCGTTTGGCTCTTATTTCGCAATTATCTCCTATTAAATATTACTGTCTTCCAGATGGTAGGCCTTTATCAGGGTGGTATAAACGACCATGATAGCCAGCAATACTAAGGTGACACACCAGATGGCATAGTCTCCAACTAAATGGGTCAAAATCCCCGTTATTACGGCACCAGCAACAAAACTTCCCACGACGATGCTGTAGTTCAATGCTCGTCTTTTGGTTTGACGGTGATTTTCCTTGCCTCGCAGGAGGTTGAACCAGGCTGTCACCATCTTGCGATAATTGCCTGAGGTCATCATAATGACATAAGCATGGTCTTGAACCTTGGTTCCTGTAAAGGTCAACATCATAGCACCGGTAGAAGCCGCTAAGAGAGGAACCCAAATAAACTCCTGACTAGGAAAGAAGGGATAAAGAAAAGTTACTAGGGCTAGCGGCAAGACACCAAAAGTCCGCCAGTAGGCATTCTTAGCCCTCTCCTTAAAAAGAATAGCCAGCAAAAAACCAATGGTGAAAAAGACTAGGGATAAAATACTGTTGACAGTCCGGGTCAGACCTTCTCCCCAATCAGCGATTAATAGCAAGATATTCCCAGTTTGGGTTGCGATCAGGGTGCCAAAGCGCATGTGAGAAAAGACATCCAGACAACCGCCTACCGATCCAAGAAAGACCGCCATTATCCTTGTATTCTGGGGCATTACTGCCAGTTTTTTCGTTTTAATTGTCATCGCTTTCTCCATTTAAGACTCTGCCATTATTTTACCCTTTTCCAATTGAATTTTCAATTTAGTTCCAATCGTCTGCTAATTATCTGCATTTTTACGTTTTGTCATCGAATTAAGGTAAATCTTAATTTTAACTTAAGAGTGTGTTAGAATAGAGGTGTCTGCCAAAACAGACAATCTCTCTGTAGGTGGAAAGCCCTATTTCAAAGGAATTTTCATTATTGCATACCACTACAAAACAAAGGAGGTTTTAATATGCAAGAGAAGAAACATTACAAACTCCATAAGGTCAAAAAACGCTGGGTAACAATTGCAGTCACAGCTACGGCAGCTACAGTCCTATTTGCAGTCGGGGCTCAGACTCAAGCTGACCAAGTGGCAAACCCGCAAGAACAAACAACCACTACTCAAACAGACAATCAGTCTGATAAGGTCGCTGATCAAGAAGTAAATACACAAGCTTCTGCAGAACAAGCAACCGCTCAAACACCGAGCCAAGACCAAACTCCTGCTGCTGAACAAAAGACGACTCAAGAAACTCCTGAAGTCACTCTAAATCAAGACAGTTCTGCTGGCGACCAAGGACAAGCTGACCAAGCCAATCAAAACAACCAGAGTCAAGACGCTCAAAAATCAGAAGCCAATCCATCGACGGACAATGCTCAAGCCGATGCCGCCAATCAAACTCAAGAGGGTTCTAAAGACCAAGCGACAGCTACCGAAGCTGATAACGGTGTCCAAGCAAACAGCTTCTATGGGAAAGACGGCAAATGGTACTATGCCGATGCCAATAAGCAAAATGTAACTGGTTGGCAAACCATCAACGGGCAAAAGCTTTACTTTAATGAAGATGGTAGCCAAGTTAAGGGACGTGAAATCACCGATAATGGTGCTAGCTACTACTTCGACCAAGATACAGGCGATCTCTGGACTAATCGCTTCGCTAATCAACAAGAGTACGACTTTGATATTCTGGCAACCGACCACGATTGGTACTACTATGGTCAAGATGGCAAGCGAGTAACTGGTTGGCAAACCATTGACGGCAAGAAGATGTACTTCACGACCGAAGATGACCAAAAGGCCAAACCACGTTACAGCTACAACAAACAGGTCGGCAGTCAAATCAAGGGCCGTATCCAAACCATTGATGGTAAGGACTACTACTTCGACCAAGATACTGGTGAACTCTGGACCAACCGCAATGTTACCATCGGCCAACAAACCTTCCATTTAGATGAAAATGGGGTAGCTACTCCAGTTGGTGAGAAAAAATCTACCGGTCACTTCATCACAAAAGAATTGCAGAATAACTACGGTCACTATAGTGCTCAAGTTTATGTGGACCAATATAACAATGCCATTTCAGGTCTGCAAACTAAAGATGGCAAGGATTACTACTTCAATAGCTATGGTGTCCAACTCAAGAACGAGCTAGCTACCCTTGATGGTAAGGACTACTTCTTTGCCCCTGACACTGGTGAAAAGGTTAAAAACCAATTTGTTAATATCAACTTCAATAATAACAGATACTATAATCCTGTCTTCAACGGCTGGCTCTACTTTGGTCAAGACGGAGCTGCCGTGCAAGGCTGGCAAACCATTGATGGAAAGAGAATGTACTTCTTGACCAATAAAGATGCGGACTCAGCACCAGATTATGCCCGCCAAGTCTCAGCTCAAGTCAAGGATCGCCTACAAACCATTGATGGTAAAGACTACTACTTCGATAATGACGGTGTTCTACAAACTAATAAAGATGTCACCATCAACGGTAAGAATTACCACCTGAATGAAAATGGTGTAGCAACTGCAGAAGATCTCAATGTTGGTGGACACTGGGAAGAGAGAACACTACACGATTCACGAACCAATAAAGATTTTAAAGCCAACGTTTATGTTGATAAAAATGGTACTCTGGTTACTGGTTTACAAACAATTGATGGTAAGAAATATTATTTTTTCGGTAACGGCGAACAAGCCAAGGATACTATCATCGAACAATCGGGTTATAGAATGTTTTACCTAGCTCCCGATACTGGTGAAATGGTAACAGATAAAACCATTCAGGTCGAAAATGTAGCTCACTTTAGATATAGTGACGGCATGGATGAGCCACTATTCTATAAGAATGGCTGGTTGCATTTTGGGGCTGACGGATTAGCTGACAGTGGTTATCGGAAGGTGCATGGCTATGATTACAACTTACAAAAAGACGAGAAGGGAAGCACTAGGTGGAAAAGTAAAGTAGGCTAAGAAATAATTTTCACCCTTACATTTTTAAAGCAGAGCCGACCAAGCAGCTCTGCTTTTCTTTTTCCTAAATCGCTTTTTAATATTTCTTTAAGATTAACTTTCTTGCAAAAGAGTAAGATTTGTCTCATCGAGATTACAATCTGTAATCGTTTTAAAGACTATTACGATAGGCTTTCATTAGTATGATACAATAGGCCCTGCATAAGGAGGTATGTTTTATGCAAGGAAAGAAAACTTATAAGATGCACAAGGTTAAAAAGCATTGGGTAAGCATTGCTGGTACAGCAACAGTCTTATCTGTCGCTTTATTAGCGAATAATCAGGTCAAGGCTGATGAACAAACAGAATCAACTGTTGTTCGGGCCGATAGCGCTGCTGTTGTAACCAAGCCTGCTGATGAGACCAGTCAGACTGACCAAGCACAGCCAGCGACTGCTGAACAAACGGCTACAGCTAATCAAAATCAGCAAGCTTCTGCTAATACTGCTGATCAAGCCCAAGAGCAAAGACAGGATACAGCCAATCAAGATAAATGGCAAGCTGTTGATCAAGCTAGCCAACCTGAACAAGTCGCTACTGCTGTCGATCAAGTTCAAAACGCAGCTAAGAGCGATGCTAACCAAGTAGTAAGTACGGATGTAAAAGATAGCCATGCTGTTGTCAGCAAGGATGATGCCAAGTCATCTTCAGACCAAGCAGCTGAGCAAGCTGGCTTCTACACAACTGGTAATAATGACTGGTATTATAAAAACGAAGATGGTAGCTTAGCAAAGGGCTTGCAAACCATCAATGGCCAAACTCTCTACTTCGATAACAATACTGGTAAGCAGGTCAAAGGGGCTACAGCAACTATTGATGGTAAGGAATACTACTTCGACCAAGATACAGGTGATATGTGGAAGGATCGCTTCCGTCAAATTGACAAGCAAGACTATCGCGGGGTCGCTCCTGGTTCCAAGGTTGGGGTCGCTTGGCTCTACTATCAAGCCGATGGTTCTGTTGCCTCAGGCTTGACCACTACTCCTGATGGACGGACCCTCATGTTTAATACCTATAATCATGAGCAAGTCAAGGGTAAAATGGTCAATACGGATGGTAGCAATTATCGCTACTTCGACCTCCATACTGGAGACATGTTGCGCAACACCAGTATCTATGATGGCAGTCAAAAATACAACATCGATGAGAACGGTATTGCAACCAAGGCCTAAGCAACAATTATTTTTCTACTCTAACGTGAGAACCTTCTTTTGAGGAGGTTCTTTTTTGATGTGAATATGCAAGAACTTTAATGTTACAAACCATTTTACGTTTTAATGAAAAAGATTCATTGGAGATTACAAGGGATTTACATTTTCCCATCGTTTTAAGAATCGTTACAGAATCCTTGAAATACTATGATACAATAAGCTTTGCATAAGGAGGTAAAGTCTATGCAAGGAAAGAATACCTACAAATTACACAAGGTTAAAAAGCATTGGGTAACCATTGCAGGAACGGCAACCCTTTTGTCGGCTTCACTCTTGGCCAACGGACAAGCAAATGCTGATGAACAGCAGGATTCAACTGTTGTTAGGGCTGATAGCACTGCCGTTGTTACCAAACCAGTTGACGCTCAGCAAACGAACCAGCCAACACAAATTCAAAATCAACAAGCAGACTATTCAGAATCAACTGATACTTCTGCAATTCAAGAACAAGTAGCTAATCAGGCTGACCAAGGTCAAAAATGGGAAGCTGTTGATACCAATGATAAAACTGTACAAGATGTCACTGAGCAAATGCAGACTCAGGCAGCGACTTCAGCTAATCAAGAACAGCAACCTTCTGCATCTGCAGAAGATGCCAAGGTTCAAGTTGGCTTCTTAACAACTGGGAAAAACGATTGGTACTACAGGCAAGAAGATGGTAACTTAGCCAAGGGGCTGCAAACCATCAACAGTCAAAAGCTTTACTTTGATCAGACAACTGGTCAGCAAGTTAAGGGAGCTACTGCTAAAATCGACAAAGACACCTACTACTTCGATGCTGATACTGGAGATATGTGGACCAATCGCTTTGCTGCTAATACGGATGGTAACTGGTTCTATTTTGGTCAGGACGGAAAAGCTGTTAAAGGTTGGCAAACCATTGATGGCAAACGATACTTCTTTGATCGCTTGACTGGGGTACAGGCAAAAAACACAGCTCTTAATACTGATGAGCTCCAAACTCATTATTTTAAAGACAATGGAGAAATAGCTACCGACCTTTTCTTCCAAAGCAAGGCGGGAGATTGGTACTACAATGATGAAAATGGAAACACTGCTCACGGCCGCGTGACCATTCATGGCAAGCATTACGCCTTCACAGACCGAGCGGGAACACAAATCAAGGGAAGTTATTATGCCGCTCCTTCTGGACCTTACAAATACTTCTATGATGGCAATAGCGGAGAGATTTTGACCAATAGCTTTGTCGCTGACCAGTATGGCAATTGGTATTACGTCAATCAGGAGGGAACCTCCGTTCAGGGAACCCAAACCATCAATGGAGAAACCTACTATTTTGACCCTTATACTTCTGTACAAGCCAAGGGACGCCTCGTTAAGACCGAGGACAATAATTATCACTACTTCTATAAGGATAGTGGTGACTTAGCCAAGGACACAAGCATCACCATTGGCAATCAAACCTACGTCATTGACGCTAATGGTATCGCTACTAGAGTTTATGGTAACTAAGTCAAATAGACAAAACCACTCGGGAAAATTTCACGGGTGGTCTTTTCTAATCTAAGAAAAATGGACTTAAAGCGCTAAACCAAAAAAGACTTCCTCAGTCCGAGGAAGTCTTCTCTGTATTGAGAAAATAAAATCTCAAATATTAGTTCCAGCCACGGTAGATAGCTGCGCCATCATTACCGAAGTAATAATATTGACCGTAAACGAATTTCCATTGGTTGGTAATCATGCTACCTGAATTTTCATCGAAGTAGCGTATCTTACCGTCGGAAGTCCTTACTGCTTTACCTTTAGCTTGAATACCATTTTCGTCAAAGTAAACACGTTGGCTACCAACTGTTTGCAGGCCTGTCAAGACTTTACCATTTTTCACATAGAGCCACTGACCTTGGGCGTTTGAGTACCAGCCACTGCCAATTACCAATTGACCTTCCATGCTATAAAAGCGAAGAACTGAGCCGTCCTTGAAGATTTGACCCTTAGGATTTCCCGCTGTTTGAGCAGTGCCATCATTACCGAAGTAGTAAGTCTTACCGTTAACTGTTACAGACTTGTTGAAGGCTTGGTCGCCTGAATTTGCATCATAATAGCGAACCTTACCATCAGTTCCTGTTACCAGTTGTCCTTTGACTTGATGTCCATCTTCCTTGAAGTAAAGATGTTGACCATTGATGGTCTGTTCCCCAGTCAAGGCTTTACCAGATTGGATATAAACCCAATCGTGATTTGCAGTTTCATACCAACCGCTGCCTGTTACCAGTTGTCCTTTGAGATTATAGAAACGAAGAGCACCTGAAGCATCCTTGAAGGTTTGTCCTTTGACAACGCTTGGATCAACTGCAACACCATCATTTCCGATAACATAGGTCTTGCCATCAGCGGCCTTAACAGTCTTGTTGAAGACTTGTTCACCAGATTTAGCGTCGTAGTAACGGATCTTACCATCAGTACCCTTGACGATATCTCCCTTGACTTGTTGGCCGTTAGCCTTGAAGTAAAGTTTTTGGCCACGAATAGTTTGAGCACCAGTCACAGCTGCACCATCTTTACCAAGGTAGAACCAATTGCCTGCCTTATCTTCAATGAAGGTATCAGTCCACATGTCACCTGAATCGACATCGTAGAAGTAAAGTTTACCTTCGTCAGAAGTTACGAAGTCACCCTTAACTTGTTGACCGTTTGCTTCAAAGTAAAGTTTTTGTTTCCCAACGGTTTGAGCACCGGTAACGGCGACACCATCTTTACCTAGATAGTACCAGTGACCAGTCTTGTCAGCGATGAAGGTATTGGTTACAGCATTTCCATTATGTTGGTCAAAGTAACGTACCTTACCATCACGGGTGACAATAATCTTATCCTTAGCTTGAACACCATCTTTATCAAAGTATTGAACATTGCCATCAACAGTTGTCAAGCCAACGGCCATGTTACCGTCCTTGAAGTAACGCCAGTCATTACCAAATTGTTGGTAACCATTTTCATAGCGTTTACCGTCATTTGCGTAGTAATGGCTATTGCCTTGAGCATCTGTATAAATAGTGTTGCGAAGAGCCGTACCATTTTCAAGGAAGAAATAGTTAGCACCATTAATGGTTTGAGCGCCAGTCACCATATAACCGTCTTTACCGAAGTAGTATAGATTGCCTGCTTCGGTAATGAAGCTTGCTTTGACTTGGTCACCAGTTGCACTTGAGTTATAAATATAACCCTTACCATCATAACGAATACCAGACTCTACAACCTTGCCGAGTAAGCTGCTTGGTAAGAAGAGTGTATCGCTGGCAACGTTGAAGTACTTGTTGCTGACTTGGTCGCTGAGGACATAATCGGCACCCCGGCCAAGAATATTACTTCCATTAAAGTACTTAGCAGACCATTGTTTAATCTTAACAGATGGATCAATCGCCTGACCAGTAGAGATTTGTTTCTTGGTAAAGAGTTCTGGATATTTTTCCTTTAATTCGTCAAGGAAGGCACCGCCGTATTTAGCTTGATAGTCATCACCAGAGCTCTTTGTATCTGTTACGTAGAGACTGTGATTAATTTGGCTTCCTGCGATTGGTTTGCCAAACTTATCTGTCCGAGTAACAGTGACCACTTCTTGTTTAGGGAAGGTGTACATTTGGTCTGGAACCCAGTCTGCCATAACCTTCAGGCCCTTAGCATGGAGAGCCTTGATAGCCTTAACCAATTGGTCGGCTGTACCATACTTGTTTGCTTTAGACATACCCAAGTCATAACGGTCGGTAAAGGCATAACCATTTTGAATGACAGAGTCAAGGAACTGACCGTCAGTAGATGAGACATACTGAGGAGCCATTTCAAAGTCAGTGATTCCCCATGAAACAAATTTATCAACATTGTTAGCAATAACAACATTGGTATACTCTTCTTCTTTTGTCGCAAAAGATTGGAAGTTAGAGAAACCTTCAAACATGACGCGAGAGTCCATGGCAGCATCTTGATGGAGTGATTTTCCATCGGTACTTGCTGTATCGCTAGCTGCTACACGAATATCTTGGTCATCTGCTGCTCCCACTGGTACCCAGACTTGAAGGAAACCAGAAACCTGAGGGTTAGCAACCCCCTTGAGATCGTCGTTCAAGAAGTAGAGGTAACCATTTTCATCTGTGCGCTTAACCAGACCAGCCTTGCTAGCATCAGCATCTGTAGCATAGGTTGCAACACCGTCTTTAGTTGATACCATAAGAGCACGGTATTCTTGGTTAGCGTGGGCAGCACCCATGTTGAGGGCTACAACCTTTCCATCCAAGCTAAAGTTGGGTTGGTTTCCCATAACAACGCCGACACCTGACGTACGAGTTGTCGCATCACCCTTATCGCTTTGTTTAAGGGCACCCTTACCATAACGGACAGAAGTCAAGATTTCGCCATTACCGATTTGGTAATTTTGCATAGCCTGACCACCTGAAACGTACTTCATACGAGCCTTTAGGAGTGATTCGATAGCATCGTAGTTCACAGTCTTATTAGCCATGTATTGGCCATCATCGGTGAACATATCTCCATAGTAGACACGTGGGATAGAGCCCTTGTTTGTGAGAAGCAGGGTGTAAGAGAGCGGCACATTGTAGTGAGTGTATTTTTTATCAGTCTTCTTGAGATCTTCGTTGTAAATCTTGAAAGCTTGATCAATTTCTTCTTGGGTGAATGAATAACCAAATGAATTTGGATTAATCTCAGCCTTAATAATATCACGAATGATATCCTGAACTTCACTATCATGAGCCCGAGCAAAGCTGTAACTTGGAACAGTTTCAACCTCACGGTCATCCACTTCACGGTCAACCAGACTGTTGTGGATGAGGGGATTCAAGCCAGAACGTTTGTCCAATGGTTTAGCCAAAGACCAAAGCATAGACAAACGGAACTTGTTGTCCATGTTCATGAGGTTGTCGCCATCATCATGGAGATAAGGGGTATCGTTGTCGCTCCATGCTTCTACGATAGAAACGTGGTTATTAGCATTTTTGTTGTTTTTATCGATACCGTAAGCTGCCTTAAGGTAATCACTAGAGATTTGCAGAAGGTCAGCATCGACATTATCTACCGCATCAACACGGATAGAGTCAAAGTTAGCATCCGCATCTTTAGCATAGATAGAGCCAAAGTTGAGCAGGTAATGCAGCCAGTTGAGTTGCTCTGCTTGAACGACGGGATTAGAGTTATCCACGTCGTTAGCCAGAAGGAACTCATAACCACCCAACGGGTCGTTAGCATTGTAGGTGAAACGAGAGTCCAGGGAACCAGTTTGGTTAGTTGGTGTGCGATTGAGCAAACGATAGTTCGATTGCGTATCTGGTGTCAAATCAGATTGGTTATCGAACTTGAGGGCACCATTTTGCAAGTGGTCATCGTATGGCTTTTCGCTTTCACCATTCCATTGTGGTTGAGTTTTAACAAAAGCTGAGATAGCTTCACGCAACCATTTGGTATTTTGTTCAGTTGTAATCTTTTGTTCGATACGGGCTTGAACCAGTTCAGCTGCTGCTGTCAGGTCAGCCTGGCTCGTTTCAGCGGTATAGGTTTTATCGATACCAACAACCTTGTTCATGTAGTTAACATAGTTGCGTTTGGTTTCGGTATCTGGCCACCAAGCCATGAGAAGCGGGCGGAAGTCATCTTTGCCAGATTCTGTCCAAGTTTTTCCGTCTTTCAGGATTGATTTTGGACGATACCAAGAGTCAGCTGTCAGGTAGTTATCAACGGCTTCAAAATTTTCAGCTGAGGTGCTGTAGGCACGGTTATTAGCTGCAAATATTGTTGCATTTTGACTTACAGCTGAACTGGACTTGTCGGCATCAACCTTGCTAGTGTCCTTGTAAGCGCCAGTTTCATCAAAGTAATAAATCTTATCACCAACGCTGACAGCAAAGTTTTTCTTAACATTGCCATCTTGGTCGTAGTAATAATATTTACCGTCAACCTGCTTAACATTTGACATTTTAGCCAAGTCTGATGGAATTGAATCAGATTCAGCAGTAGCCACATTCTTGGCTTCTGCTAACATCTCATCTGTAAAACCTTGGTTCTCATTTTCAGTCGGAACCCACTTAGCTTCATTAGCATTTGTGGTTGTTTGAGCTGCCGTGTCTGTGCTAGCTGTTGTTCCTTGAGTTTGCTCTGCTGCTGATGCTTGATCTGTTGCTGCATCAGTTGAAGCAGACTGTTCTGATGTAGCTGTTGCTGCAATAGAAGTCTGGTCAGTGGCTTGATTGTTAGTAGTCTGGTCACCAGTTACCACGGCTTGGTTGCTATCATCACTAGCAGTGTCTGTATCCGCACTAGCTACTGAAGCACCAAGGGCTGATGCCAACATGGTGGCAGATGCGACAGAGAGGGTTACCCATCTCTTTTTCACCTTATGCATCTTAAAACGTACATTCTTCTCCATGAACGGAGTCCTCCTAATTTGAAAAAAATAACGATCGTTAACTTTTTAGTAGTTAAGACTACTCTAATCGTCAGCTTATTTTACCACAATTTACAATTTATTTCTAGTTATTAACATTTTATTAAACCTTTCCTTCTGGATTTCACTTTTAAACTGGTGTCATTCTCATCAAAAACCGGTCTTATACTATTTTAGTCCCTTAGACTTCTGTAATACTTTGTCATATTTTAGGTTCAATGAAAACCAAAGGTTCATTTTTTAGAGTTTCTAACGCAGCTAGTTTATCAGTGATTGAAAATCACTGATAAACTGCGGTAATCGCTAGGGTGACTGACCTAGCTGCCTGACTCTTTCATTTTCAAATAGAGCATCGGTTTTGAAAACGCCATGGCGTTAGTTGTGCGGATGCAAGAATAAACCGTTTGGGGAAGGGGTTGTTAAATCCAAAGGCGTTTCATGGCGACACGAAGTTAGGACAGTCAATTTTACTGGCCTAACTGAGTTAGCGAGAGAGTTACGTCATAGAGATTGGCGTTAGGGGGTCGGACAAAAAAGGGCTTGGACAGTCGGCAAAACCTTCGTGGTCCCTCACTTTCCCATTTCAAGGTGTCAGGCTAAAATAGTCCACCAGACATTTTGAATCCCCGAAAATTTCCCTTATTGGTAACAGCGCAACTGTTACCAATAATACCACTAGAGCGAAACTATCAGATTAAGCGCACTTCGTTTGCTATTCCTCTAAACTGTTTAGCAAACCGGTTGAAATCTCTGATTTTGATTTTCACTAAGGATAAGTCAGTATAAAGGGGTGAAAACTGAGAGCCAAAAAAAACAGGCTTGAAGCCTGCTTTTTAAACTTATTTTGCGATTGGGTAAACAGAAACTTGTTTCTTATCGCGTCCTTTACGTTCGAAACGAACCACACCTTCAACCTTAGCGAAGAGGGTATCATCTCCCCCACGGCCAACATTAGCACCTGGATAGATATGAGTTCCGCGTTGACGGTAAAGGATTGAACCACCTGTTACAGTTTGGCCGTCTGCAGCTTTAGCACCAAGGCGTTTGCTTTCAGAGTCACGTCCATTTGAGGTAGAACCTCCACCTTTTTTGTGGGCGAAGTGTTGCAAGTTAGAAAGATTAAGTTTAATCATAATAGTTTCCTTTCGTTGAATACTTATTTAATGATAGGTTGGGCAACATATTCCGAAGAATTTTCCGCTAGATTTTTCAGTCCAATTAGAACCGAATCAAAGAGCGTTTGCCAAACCTTAAGTTGGTCAGGAGTTAAGCCTTGCGGTCTTTGAATCCGCAAGTAGCCTCCCTCATTAGCCATTTCAAGCTTGGCTTCCTGCCCCGTCAAAACTGCTACTGAATTAGCAAAGTTGAGCGTCAGCATGGAAACCGCAGCACAGACAATATCAAAGCCATACTCACCACTGCCAGCGTGACCTGAAACTTCCATTTCCGACCAGCCCTCAGTATCTTTTGTAAATACCGCTCGAATCATCCGACTACCTTAGGCCTTGATTGACTTGATAAAGACCTTAGTATAAGGTTGACGATGACCTTGCTTGCGGTGGCTACCTTTTTTTGGTTTGTACTTGTAAGTAACAACCTTCTTTTGTTTTCCTTGTTTTTCAACAGTTCCAACAACACTAGCTCCGTCAACGAGTGGGCTACCAACCTTAGTAGCGTCTCCACCAACAAGAACAACTTGGTCAAAAGTGACTTCTGCTCCTGCTTCTACGTCAAGTTTTTCAACGTAGATGGTCTGACCTTCTTCAACTTTAACTTGTTTTCCACCAGTTTTGATGATTGCGTATGTGCTCATTATGCACCTCCTATAAGATTTTTGTGTGAAGGAATTCTCCTTCTTGTGAAGACTCGCCTAGAATCGTGAGAGCCGAACTCTTACTTAGAAGAGACCTTTATGCAAGGCCTCCAACGATTTTCGTGCGGTTGCACAGGATGTGCATATTAGTCAACAGTCCTATTTTACCACTAGCAGCTAATAATTTCAAGCCTCAACCTACCCACTTCTAGTTTTACTATCAACGAGGTATTGCTAGGTTTAATTGCCTTTTTAATGGTTGGGGGAGAAAATTCATGTAATGGACAAGCTGGGGCGATAAAATGTGACTACTCCATTGGCTATCCGTCGGCGCAAAGACTTACGCACTCCAAGCTACCACTGCAAATTAACCAAGTCATTCATCTCCTGATAGGCTGTATCAACCTTATCTTTCATGGTAGCATCCAGGTCCTTGCGGTATTTACCACCTTGGATGAAGTCTTCTAGGATTAGGGTCTGGTAGTTATAGGCATCATAGCCCTCATCCACCTTTTGGCCTGTAGCTTGGCGCCAAACCATGGTTGGATGGGCTTTGACAGTTTTAATGCTAGTCATCTTCCCCTTCTTCTCAAAGGTGACATCCATAAGCAATCCTCTTTCTGTCCAGATATCATCAACTGTTTCTTGGTTTTGGTTGGAAATAAAGTTACCCATGGAATAAATGATAAATTTCTTCTGTCCATCCTTCTTGATGGTTTCTGCTGGCTCTACTACGTGGGGATGACCACCAAAGATGACATCTGCACCCCAATCAATCATCTTATGATAGAGTTGGACCTGTTCATCAGTTGGTTGCTTCTGGTACTCGACCCCCATTTGAGGCATAACAATAGTGACATCCGCCTTTTTCTCTGCCTGAGAAAGTTCAGCCTTAATCTTTTTTTCATCTAAGTCGGATAGATGCTTTTTATAGTCGCTCTTGCTCAAATTGGCTTCCATACCATTATAGCCATAAGAATAACCCAGAATAGCTATCTTAATCCCATTGACATTTTTAATGAGAAAGTCTTCCTTTTGGCGATTCTTTTGATAAATGCCAATGGTATCAAGGCCCAACTTGTTGAAGGTCTGAGCGGTTTCCAAAGCACCAGACAAACCAGAATCTAAGATGTGATTGTGGGCCAGATCAATGACATCATAACCCGTGTCCTTCAAGGTCTGGGCGATGGAACTGGGGGCATTAAAAAGGGGATAGCCGGCTAGGGGGTAGTCACTACTGATGGTGCCCTCATAATCACCCAAGGCCAAATCCGCATCCGAAATCCAATCCTTGGCATATTTGAAATAGGGCGTGAAATCATAGGAACCATCTGGCTGGCGAGCACTCATATAGAGAATGTCATGAATTAAAATATCCCCATTAGCTACAACTCTGGCAGTATGCACCTGATTTGAGCTAGTCTGAGAGCTTTTGGATTGGCCTGAATAGTCATAGAGGGCTGCAAAAATTAGAATAACTCCAACCAAAGCCAGGCAGACTAGGCTGGTTTTAGAAACCGATAATCTCTTCATAAAAATCCCCTTTTTTCTTACTATTATAGCATGATTGCGCTTCCAAAAAAGACATTATTAAAAAATTTATCTTTATTAGTAAAACACCTGAAATTTACAAAAAAAAAACTCAACAAAAGCCAAGAAAAAACTGGCTGAAAACCTGCTAAGAAGCTGGCTGTCAGACAGTCAATTTTTATTTTATTTTTCAGAGGTGAAATTTTAATATAACTCTCAGCTGCAGATCCGTCGGGGAATAGGCAAAAAGGCAAGTCTTCATGGAGGCCTATTCGCCTATCCAAGGCGAATCTTAACCCCAGCACCTTCAATCAAGCTGGCTAGGCTGGCAAAATCTGCTAAGTCAGCAGGCAAAAAATTTGCTTGGCTGGCCATGACTTGATAGGCTTCTTGATTTTCATAGTAGTAATGAGGTGTCAGGTGGTAGCCATTAGACTGGTAGAAAGCCAAGCGGCGGAGGCGCTGACCGTAGTTGGTCGCCATCTGGTCCAGGGGCTCAATGACTAGAACTCTTACTCGCTGGCCAGCCTCCTGAGCCACTTTATCTAAAATAGCCGAACCATAGCCCTTAGACCGTTGCTCTTCTGCTACAGCCAGAAAGAGGAGATAATAGCAGCTCTCCGACTTGAGACTATAGCAAAAGCCACAGAAGGTTGGACCATCAAAGTAGGCTTGGAAGACAGCTTGGCCAGTCTGGGCTAAATTCTCCATCCAAGTTAAGGGCAGGCGTTCGGCCTCAGGAAAGGCAGTCTTGTAAAGGGCCTTAACCGCTGGGTAAAAGGATGAAATGGGACTAATAGTCTTGGAAGTTAAAGACATAAGGGTCACTTTCTAATTCAGCTTACCTAGGTATCTGCGAAAACAAAGGGCACTGCCAGGGTGCTTTTATCAACTTTGACAGCCTCGCACTTAGAGACTAAGAGCTGACTTTGAGATTTACAAGAGGTCGTCGATAAGTTGGTCGACAGCATCGGCCTGGTTATCCGGGGTAATTTCAGAAACCTTGATACCGGCTACTGCCCGCTCAACCAAGCCCTCGACATCCAGTCGAGCTTCGTATTGCTCAACATTCTTAATCTTAGGATTGGTCTTGGGACGATCTGGTGCAAAGATGGTGCAGCAATCCTCGAAAGGTTGAATAGAAATCTGGAAGGTATCAATCTTTTCAGCAATGTCAATGATTTCCAGCTTATCCATGGTAACCACAGGTCTAATAACTGGTGTGCTGGTCACCGCATTGATAGCCTGCATGGATTCAAGGGTTTGACTAGCAACCTGTCCCAGACTTTCACCATTGATGATAACCAAACCATGACGCTCTTGGCGAATACGGTCGGTAATTCGCATCATAAAGCGACGGATCAGGGTCATCAGGTAGGCCTCGGGGGCCTTGGCCTTGATTTCTTCCTGAATTTCTGTAAAAGACACTTCGATGAATTGAATATTTCCACCAAACTTGGTCAGCTTGCGGGTCAAGTCCTGAGCCTTTTTGAGGGCACCAGGACTGGTGTAAGGTGGGCTGGCAAAATGGACTGCTTCAATATCAACACCCCGCTTGAGGGCCAGATAACCAGCGACAGGTGAATCAATGCCACCCGAAAGCATGAGCATGCCCTTCCCCGCCGTACCAACAGGGAGACCGCCAGCCCCCTTGATTTCCTCATAGGAAATATAGGCTGCTTCGTCACGAATCTCAACCTTGAGGGTGATGTCAGGCTTCTTCATTTGGGCCTTGATATTTGGGAGAACATCAAAGACAGCGGAACCCAAATCTTGATTGAGCTCACGACTGTCCAACTCAAACTTGTGGTCGCTTCGCTTGCTGGAAACCTTGAAAGTCAGGCCTTCATGATAGAGACCTGTCATGATTTCTTGGACAGCCTGACGTAGGATAGTCATGTCTTTTTTCAGCTTATAAACTGGGGAAAAAGCCTGAATCCCAAAAATCTGTTTGAGACTTTCGGCGACAGGATGATAGTCGCTGCCATTGAGGAAGACATGACCTCGGTCGCGGTCTGCCGTCACTTGGACCTCTGGATAGATGGAGAGAACATCCTGGATGTTGCGTCTAAGTTTGTTGATGAAACGCATCCGGTTCTTGCCCTTGGTTGATAGCTCACCATAGCGAATCATAATTTCAGAATACTGCATGTTAGTGTCAAAAGTCCGACGGAATTTTTGCCGGACATCCTTTCTTCTTGCTGGTCTTTAACGGACTTTTTTTGTCTTTTGGTAAACTTGCTTGAAAATGGTCAAGAATTGTTCAACCTGGCTCATATCATTGTCATCATCGAGACTGATGCGGACTGCCGTCTGAGCTTCCTTGGTTGGCACGCCCATAGCAATCAGGGTTCCAGCAGGCTTACCAGCTTTGGAGGAGCAAGCACTGGTCGTTGATATGTAAATCTGATGCTCTTCAAAGGCATGGACAAGGACTTCACCCCGAACGCCCTTGATACCAAAGGTCAAAATATTTGGAGCAAAGTCATCAGTTTTTCCAGAAAAAAGCCTGATGTCAGGATATTTGCTAAGTTCATCGTAAATGACAGCCTTCATCGCTGCAATCCGAGGCAGAGCCTGGGCTTCCTTGTCTAGGGTTAATCGCAAAGTCTTAGCCATGGCTGCAATTCCTGCTAGGTTTTCAGTGGTTGACCGCAGGTCCTTTTCCTGACCACCACCGGTTAAGAGGGGATTGATACGTTTGCCGATCTTTTTATAGAGAAAGCCAACACCACGGACAGCATGAAACTTGTGCCCCGAAAAAGAAGCAAAATCAACCCGGTCAGTCAGATAGCTGGACGTCGGAACTTTCCCAATTGCCTGGACCGCATCCACGTGGAAAGAAATGGTCGGCTTGTCAGCCAGGAGCTCTGAAATAGCCTGAATGGGCTGGATAGAACCGATTTCATTATTGACGGCCATGACCGACACTAAAATCGTGTCAGGGCGCAGCAAATCTGCCAAGGCTTGGACATCAAGGAAACCCCGCTCATCAACTGGGGCAAAGGAGATCTCAAATCCCTGTTCTGCCAGCCACTTGGCCGATTCTTTGACTGCTGGGTGCTCAATATCAGAAACAATTATATGCTTGCCATAGCGGGCCTTTTCAAAGGCCACCCCCTTGATGGCCCAGTTGTCGCTCTCCGTTCCACCGGAGGTGAAAAAGATTTCCTGGGCCGATTTTCCCAGTAATTGAGCAATCTGCTGGCGAGAAGCTTCCAGCAGACGGGTAGCCTGGTCGCCAAGATTGTGGAGGCTGGAGGGATTTCCAAAAATCTTGCTTGCCACCTCCTGGTAGGTGGCAAGAGCCTGAGGATAGGGCCTTGTTGTCGCGGAATTATCAAAATAAATCATAAGTTTTCCTTTTAAAGTCAATTGCTTTTATTATAGCACAATTCGCGGGCCTGGCTAAGGGAAAGATTCCCCAGAGAAAGTGAGATTTCCCTAGTTTATTTATGGAAAATTTATCTGAATTTGGTACACTAGTAATTAGAAATATTTTTAAGGAGATTAAATTCATGGCACAATACTCACGTTCGGAACGCAGAAAGAAAGAAAATGCTGAACTCAGCCACACACCAATCAGAAAAGAAGAACCAAGAAAACCCCTACCCAAGGCTCGTACTAGTAAGAAAATCGCCCGCGGGGCTAAGAAGGGCTTCTCGGCACTCCAAAAGACCATTGCGACTATCGCAGCCATTCTGTCCATTATCGTGGCTTCCCTAACCATCTACGCTATCGTCCATAAGAGCCCAAGCAAGAGTAACGACAATAGCACTTCTTCTAGCTCTGTCGTTAAATCTAGCGATAGCTCAAGTCAAGCTAGCTCAGATAGTCAAGAGAATGCAAGTTCTGATGCTAACAGCGACCAAAATCAAGACGGGCAGTCGGATGACCAAAGCCAAAGCCAAAGCCAAGATCAGTCTCAAGATGGTCAAACAACCGATAGTCAAAGTCAAGATCAAAGCCAAGGTGATCAAGGCACCCAAGGTGCTGACCAGGGCAAAACTGGTGGCGTTGCTAACCAAACACCTCAACAATAATGCTAAGCTATCAAGAAACGCTGCAGGCCATCCATAGTCATAAGGCCAATGGACACAGACCTGATTTCAAGCGATTAAATTGGATATTAGACAAACTGGGGAGGCCTCAAGCGGGCTTTCCCAGTCTTCATATTGTCGGAACCAACGGTAAGGGCTCGACTACTGCCCTCCTGCAAGCTATCTTTACCACTGCTGGTTACAAGACAGGAACCTTTACCTCTCCCTTTATCACCCGCTTCAATGAAAGAATTGCCATTGATGGGCAACCTATTAGTGATAAAGAGCTGGTTGAGGTCTTTGACCTGGTCCAACCAAGGTTTGACCAGGTCGCTGAGACTGAATTTGGCTCCCTGACCGAATTTGAATTGGTGACGGTTCTTGCTTTCCTCTACTTCGAGCGGATCAAGCCGGTGGATATAGCGATAATCGAGGCTGGCATTGGTGGTCGCTTCGATTCGACCAATGTCATCAATCCCCTAGCAACCATCTGCACTTCTATTGGCTACGACCACACGGATACCTTAGGAGAGCGACTAGCAGACATCGCCTGGCAAAAGGCTGGTGCCATCAAGCCGGCTAAGCCCATTGTCCTTGGACAAGTTCCGCTTGAGGCTCAGACCGTTTTTGAAAATGAAGCGAAAAAGTTAGGTGCTGCTCTCTACCAAGCTGGTTGTGATTTTCAAGTAAAGGATAGGGAAGACAGTTTTGATTTTATGAGCCCTCAAGGCAATCTAGAAAATCTCTCTCTATCCCTTATGGGCCCTCACCAGAGAGACAATGCTGCCCTAGCCCTTGAGACTGCCCTCCTCCTTCAAGCCGTTTTTCCCAAGCTAGATGAAGAAGCTTTCAGAATTGGCTTGCAGACAGCGACTTGGCCCGGACGAGGTGAGCTGGTTAGACCTAATATTCTCCTAGATGGCGCCCACAATCCCCAAGGCATTGGGGCCTTGCTTGAGCTCCTAGAAACAGACTTTCCCAATTCCTCTAAGCATTTCCTCTTTGCAGGTCTCAAAAGGAAGGATTTGGCAGGAATGTTGGAGCTTCTGGACGGACAGGACTTGACGATTACTAGCTTTGATTTCCCAGGGGCTGCTGAATTGGCCGACTATCCCGACTATTTTAAGAAGATTGAGGATTTCAGGGACTGGCTGAGTCAGACCCAAGATTCCCAAGCACTCTATGTCGTGACTGGCTCTCTCTACTTCATCTCCCAGGTTCGCCACTTTCTCCTAGACAAAGAAACTCCCTAACCAATGCGGTTGGGGAGTCTTTTCTATAGCAGTATTAAACTGTTGCTTGCCCTTTGAACGAATTAGCTCTGGATAAGTTCGGGGAGGGACTTCTTTTGACTTACCGCATAGTAACGAATTCTTCTGCACCAGTTGGGTGGATGGCAACGGTGGCATCAAAGTCAGCCTTGGTTGCTCCCAGTTTGACAGCGACTGCGAAGCCTTGTATCATTTCATCGACACCATAGCCGATACCGTGGAGGCCGATGACCTTTTCTTCTGGTCCTTGAACCACTAGTTTCATCCGAGCGACTTGGCGGTGGTCAGCTAGGGCTGTGTACATGGAGGTAAAGCTGGAGGTGTAAGTTTTGATTTGGTCTTGGCCAAAGGCTTCGATTGCTTGACTTTCCGTATAGCCAACCTTACCCATAGCAGGGTGACTAAAGACCACTGTTGGAACATTGGTGTAATCCAGTTTGGCCTCACTTTGATTATTGAAGAGACGTTCAGATAGGAGCCGACCTGCCTTGACAGCAACTGGAGTCAGCTCTAACTTACCGTTGATGTCGCCGATGGCATAAAGACCTGGGACATTGGTATTTTCATAGGCATCAGCCTCAATAAAACCACGCTTATTGAGGGCCACACCAGTATTTTCCAAACCGTAACCCTGAGTATTAGCCACACGACCGATGGCCCAAATCAGCACGTCGGTTTCATGCTCCTGACCATTCTCCAAAACAAGGGTCAGGGAACCATCAGGATTCTTACGGACTTCTTTGGGTGTAGACTCTTTGTGGAGGGTTGGACCGTTTTTTTCCATCTCCTCCATGAGGGCATCGGTCAGATAGGTATCCCAATTTCGTAAAGGCCGGTCGTGGCGGACAAAGAGGTGGCTGTCGCTGCCAAGGGCATTGAGCACGCCGGAAATTTCGACCCCAATATAACCCGCACCAACGACGGCAGCACGCTTAGGAATTTGGTTCAATTCAAAGAAACCATCGGAAGTGATGCCGTATTCGGCACCAGAGATATTAGGAATGCGGGCGTGACCGCCGGTCGCAATCAAAATATGGGGAGCGGTGTAGGTTTGACCATCCGCTTCCAGGGTGTGAGCATCGAGAAAGCGAGCGTAGGCATTGAGCACTTCAACGCCATTGGCGGCAAAGCCTCGCTCATAGGAGCCATGGATGCGGTCAATATAGGCCTGGCGATTTTTCTTGAGGATAGCAAAGTCAAAGTCGCTAGAAGCCACTTTGAAGCCGTACTCGCCGGCATACTTACCAATGGCTTCGGCAACCTGGGCTCCATACCACATGACCTTCTTGGGCACACAGCCACGATTGACGCAGGTTCCGCCAGTTTCCTGAGCTTCAATCAGGAGAACCTTAGCTCCGTGCATGGCAGCTCGATTAGCCGAAGCAATCCCGCCTGAACCGCCTCCCAAAACAATATAATCGTATGTCTTTACCATAGATGTTCCTCTCTCTTGTTTGCAGGTAGGCATAAAACCTTTGGCTTTAGGCCTTTCTGATTACTACTTTTAAGCCAAGATTACCATAAAAGCCTGAGATGGGCAAATTTCTGCTACGGGGCAGGAAATGGAGAGGTGGCGGACTTTTGAGCTATTAAAAATCCTAGCCAGAAGGTTCTGGCTAGGGATTTGAAAGGGGACGAATTTATCTGTCCAATTCACAAGCAAAGGATTTTTAACGTTTGTTTTCTGATCGCTCTTCAATCAGTTCTTATCGCTGGGCACTTTCTCCTTCTCCATCTCCGTCAATCTAGCCTTCAAATCCTGAGCCACATTTCTGGGGACACCGCAGTTGACGATGTCATCGACATCGGCTTGCTGGATTTTGGTCAGGCTCTTGAAATGCTTGAGCAGGAGCTGTTTGCGTTTAGGTCCCAAGCTTGGAATACCATCCAGTTTGGAACTGAAACTGTTCTTACTTCTAACCTGACGGTGGAAGGTGATGGCGAAACGGTGAACCTCATCTTGGACTCTTTGGAGGAGGAAGAATTCTTGCGAATTGCGGGGGAGGTCTATAACCTCTAAGGGGTCGCCGAAGAGGAGCTCGTGGGTCTGGTGCTTGTCATTCTTTTGCAGGCCGGCGATGGGAATATCCAAGCCCAGGAGGTTCTGGATGACATCCTTGGCAATATTGACCTGACCTTGACCTCCATCAATAACAATCAAATCAGGCGGAGTCAGGCCATCTCGCATAACCCGGCTATAACGTCGATAGATGACCTCCCGCATACTGGCGTAGTCATCAGGACCGATAACGGTCTTAATCTTGAACTTGCGGTAGTCCTTCTTGCTGGGCTTGCCGTCAACAAAAACAATCATGGCAGCAACGGGACTGGTTCCTTGGATATTCGAGTTATCAAAGGCCTCAATCCGTCGGGGGGCAGGAATATTGAGCAGTTGGCCCAGATTTTCGATGGCTCCCTTGGTCTTTTTAATGTCCTTTTCTAGAAGGTCAAATTTTTGTTGCAGGCTGACTCGGGCATTCTTGGTGGCCAGATTGACCAGCTGCTTCTTCTCGCCCCGTTGGGGTTTGACCACCTTGGTCTTGACGACTGCCTTGACCAAGTCAGCATCAATATCCTGAGGAATAAAGACTTCCTTGGGCAGGAAGTGCTTGCTTTCCCGATAAAATTGGCCGACATAGGTCAGGAAATCTTCCTCAGGCTCATTATAGTAGGGGAACATATTGACATCACGCTGAATCAGCTTGCCCTGGCGAACAAAGAAGACCTGAACACACATCCAACCCTTATCCACATAGTAACCGAAAATATCTCGGTCCTTCATGTCTTGGTTCATAATCCGCTGCTTGGTGCGGAGTTTGCTGATGGCTTCTAGCAGGTCACGGTATTCGGCGGCCCGCTCAAATTCCATAAGCTCAGAAGCCTTGAGCATCTTGTCCTTAATCTGATCAACAATCTTATTGTCCTTGCCGTTGAGGAAATTTTTGACATCCTCCTTGAGACTATCCCAATAGGCCTGGTCGGTGTGACAGACGGTGTGGGCCTTGCATTGTCCCAAATGATAATAAAAGCAGACCTTGTTGGCAGGATTGGTACACTTTTTAAAGGGAAAAATCCGATCCAGCAGCCGCTTAATTTCGGTGGCAGCTCCAGAGTCCGGATAGGGACCAAAATAAATCCCGTCCTTGCGGTGAACCTGGCGGGTAATCATGAGCCGAGGGTAAACCTCATTGGTAATCTTGATATAGGGGTAGGACTTATCATCCTTGAGGCGAATGTTGTACTTAGGCATATTCTTCTGGATGAGGTTGATTTCCAGAAGCAGGGCCTCGGTATTGGAGCCCGTTACAATATACTCAAAATCGGCAATTTCTGAGACCAGCATCTCTGTCTTGGTATCGTGACTGCCATGGAAATAAGAGCGAACCCGATTCTTCAAATTCTTAGCCTTGCCAACATAGATGATGGTGCCGTTTTTATCCTTGTGGATGTAGCAGCCAGGACTATCCGGCAGCAACTCCAACTTGTGTTTAATCAGTTGATTCATAAAGACATTATAACAAATTTACTTGGCCTACTTAAGGATTTAAAATACCAACCTATCCATCCGCCCATCCTCAAACTGAACAAGGTAGAACTGGATTTTTTAACTAAAGGAATGATTATTCGTATATTGTAAAACGCTTACAGATATTTTATAATAATCGTGAAAATTCAAAAAAGGAGGAAAACTTATTATGAAGGATAGTTCATCTAAGGAAAACAAACAGGCCGGTTGGTATATGCACAAGCGTGGTAAACACTGGATTTTTGGCTGTAGCCTTGTTACCCTGCTCGTCGCAGGGCTGGCACTCGCAAGCCCCGTCTATGCTGAGGATACCACTGCAACAACTGCTAGTTCTTCCAGCACCCAGTTGGCTGATGCTGGCGGAATTTCTGAAAAATCAGCAGACAATTCAGCAACGACTTCTACTTCTGCAACAGATAATCCAACGACTGTTGCTGATAAGCAAACCACTCCAGAAAGCCAAGATGCTTCTACTGGAGACGAAACTAGCAAAAGCGATGCCACACCTGAATCTGGTGAAACTGATGGGCAAGCAGCTGCTGATACTTCTACTGCAGCCGTTTCTGTTGAAGCTAATGAGCAAACGGATGTGGATTCAAGCAAGGGGGAAACTTCAACTGTCAAGCCTGCCGATGTAGCAGTCACCCTTGAAAAGGCCGATGCAGCCCAAGTTGCTGAAAAGGGCTATCAGACTAACTTGACTAATCTCAAACCAACAAATGGAACTTGGGAAGTTCGAGACGACGGTCTCTACAGCAATGCTATTGACAAGGGTGACAGTTGGGAACTCTCTGATATTCAGGCTGATAATTTTGTCTATTCAACCGATGTTAAATTTCTCAAAGACCAAGGTGCTGTCGGTCTAATCTTCCGCAGCACTGATCCCAACAATGTTCAAAATAGCTATGCCATCAACATTGATGGAGGAACAAAGAAGAGCAAATTCTGGCGGTGGCAGGATGGTCAGGATCAACAACTGATTGATGAAAAAGAGATTAGTCCAAGTGACGATGGTAACTATTTCATCAGAGTTGTCGCTCTTGATTCCTGGCTATCCTTCTACATCAACGGTCAATTAATCGGTTCTACCGGCGATTATACCCTACAAAAAGACGACAGGGGACAAACAACTGTTATCAAGGATGGCTATCTGGGCTTACTTAACTGGAATAGCGAAGTAGTCTTCCAAAACACCTACTACACGCCAATTACCGATGACTTAAATCCAGAATTAGAAGATGTTACTGTCACATCCGACCAAGGTAGCGTCGAAAAGAAAGGTCAGTTCTTGGCCAATGCTCCGATTAATATCCAGTATGTTGATAATGCCACGACTAGTGTAAAACTAACTATTAAGCCAAAAAATAATCAGGCGGATATCAAGATTACCGATAGCACCGGCAAGGAATATCAATTAACTGACAGCATTCCTCTGGCTGTTGGTGCTAATTATCTAACGGTGACCAGCACTGTTACGACTGAGGCTAATCAGGCCAGCCTGACCTATCGCATCAATGTCCATCGGCGACAAGCGAATGACGTTTATTACAATGAACTCTTCCGCGACCAATACCACTACTCTGTCAAGGATGGCTGGGGCAATGACCCTAACGGTCTGGTCTACTATAAGGGCAAATATCACCTCTTCTATCAATTCTATGATGATAATGTTTGGGGACCAATGCACTGGGCTCATGCGACCAGCACCGATTTGATTCATTGGGAAGAGCAACCAATTGCCCTCTACCCTGACACCAACGGGACCATGTTCTCAGGTTGTATTGTCGTCGATGAACACAATACTTCTGGTTTCTTCAAAGATGGAGAAGGCGGACTGGTTGCCCTAGTGACGGCTGATGGCAACGGCCAACGTATTAAGTTGGCCTATAGCTCAGATGAGGGGCAAACCTGGACCAAGGTGGATCAAGTTGCGGCAGACTGGTCTAATGACCCGCTGCAAAGCAAGGATTTCCGCGACCCTAAGGTCTTCCATTGGAATAACAAATGGTTCATGGTTCTAGCTGGCGGTCCATTGCGTATCTATTCTTCCGATAATCTAAGAGATTGGTCGGTTGAATCGACCTACCCAGACATCCAAACCGAATGTCCTGACCTCTATCCGATTCAAACCGATGATGGTACTGTCAAATGGGTCCTTTCCCGAGGTGGCCGCTACTACAAGGTTGGCGATTTCAAGCAAGTTGATGGTAAATGGACCTTCTGCCCAGATCAGGCCTATCAGGATTCCGATGGCATTATGAATCTTGGTAAAGATTCCTACGCTGCCATGACCTATTATGTACAGGATTTTGGTAGCGAGGCCAATCCTACCATTCCAAAATTAACAGAACTAAACTGGATGAATACCTGGGACTACTGTAACCTAGTCGGTAAGACCCTTGACCAAGACTTCAACGGAACCTATAATCTCAACCTGCAATTGGGATTGACCAAGGAAAATGATAGATATATCTTGACGCAAACTCCAATTAAAGCCTACGAGTCTCTTCGCGACACAGCTAAGGCTATAAACTATCAGGATGTTACGGTTTCGGCTAATAATGATTTACTCAAGGATGTTAAATCCGATAGCTATGAAATCGTCTCAACCTTTAGGCCAAGTGCAAGTACCACGAAGGTTGGCTTTAAATTACGGCAATCACAAGACCAAGTCACTGTTGTCTCTTATGATCTACAAACTCAAGAACTCTCAATCGACCGTAGCAAATCAGGCATTATTATTAACGATAAATTTGCTGAAGTCAACAAGCAAAAGGTAACGACAAATGCTGATGGTAGCATTTCTCTTCATATCTTTGTCGACCGCGCTAGCCTTGAAGTCTTTGCTAAGGGAGACACTGTAGCTGGTGCCAACCAAATTTTCCCAGCTCCTGATAGCCTTGGAGCCAGTGTCTTCACGGAAGGTGGCGACGCTAAAGCTGATATTGCCTTTTACCCACTTAAGTCTATCTGGACCAATAAGGTCGTAACAGACAAGCCATTCAAACTTGTCGGAACCGGCCAGGCTGAAACACGCTTGAATACTGGTCAGTCAACAAGTTTTGAGGCCTACCTAGCACCTGCTCAAGCCAAGCAGGAAGTAAACTGGCAATTAGATAAGCCTGACCTAGTTGACTTTAGTCAATCTGGTAATAAGGTGACCTTGACTGCCAAAAAGGCTGGCAGTTTAACCCTGACGGCAAGCTCTAAGGAGGATCCTAGCTTGACCAAGGTCTACAAAATTAATATCTTTGAGAATAATTTTAAGACCAACTTGAAAAATCTCAAGGCTATTTCAGGGCAATGGGTGGTCGATGATAAAGAGCTGCTGGACAGCAATACCAGCGCTAATGATGCCATTATGTCAACCGATATTGTCCCTTATGCTGAATATAAATTAGAAGCTGATGTTAAATATCAAAAGGGCTTGGTCAACATCTTCTTTGCCTCTCCGGCAACCGACCCAGCTAATGCCTACACCTTCCAATTGGGCGACCAAACCAGTGCACGACTTTACTACTTCCAAGGGGATACCATCACAGAAGAACCGCTCACAAAGGCGCTCAATGATAATCTCTACCATCACCTTGAAATCAAGAAGACCAAGGATAGTGTGAGCCTGAGTATTGATGGACAAGAAGTTATGAGCCATAAATTTGACACAGTTAAGGACTATTTCAATAAGGCCTATATTGGCCTGGGACTTTGGGATGGAGAGGTCGCTTTCCAAAATGTCTATCTGACTCCGCTCAATCAGGAAGTTAAGTCGCAAGGCTGGTTCACCGCTAATCAAGCTTGGTATTATCGCAAGGCAGATGGCCAACTAGAGACTGGTTTGGCTGATATTGATGGACAAACTCATTACTTCAATGCCGATGGCTCTCAAGTCAAGGGAGACTTCGCTTCACCCGATGGTGGCAAGACTTGGTACTACTTAGATAAAGATAATGGACAGGTTTTGACAGGCCTTCAAGTGATCAATGGTAAAACCTACTATTTCAACGCCGATGGCTCTCAAGTCAAAGGAGACTTCGCCTCGCCCGATGGTGGCAAGACTTGGTACTACTTAGATAAAGATAATGGACAGGTTTTGACAGGCCTTCAAGTGATCAATGGTAAAACCTACTATTTCAATGCCGATGGCTCTCAAGTCAAAGGAGACTTCGCTTCGCCTGATGGCGGTATAACTTGGTATTACCTTGATAAGGATAATGGCCTTAGAGTAACGGGTAGACAAGTCATTAACGGTGAAGTTTGCTACTTCGACCAAGACGGTCGTCAACTCAAATAGTTTCTTGAATAAAAAGAAAGGCAGGTCTGACAAGAGGTCACCCAAAAGTGGCTTCGCAGTCAAACCTGTCTTTTTTATTACTTAAAATTCTCCAACCAGCGGGCAATCATGGCTTGATTGTCGCCCTTGAGGGTGAAATAGGAGCCGCGGATGGTGCCAGCTAGTTTGGATTTCTGGCGAGCAAATTTGAAACGGCCCTCCAGCTCGCTAGGAACTTCCATCCCATCAGAGAGCTTGAGTCCAACCGCTCGCTTCTTGGGATTGTCCAATTCATAGAGGACATCGATTGCCAAACCATCCTCATAAAAGACATGTGTCCAGAGAATGCGGTCCTCTAGGAAAAACTGGGCAATTTCTAAGGGCCTGGCCGCAAAGACCAGGTCCCTCTCTCGCTTGAGCAGGTCTTCAATATCAGCCATAAGTTCCGCTCTTTCTGAAATAGGCTGGGTTTCGAAATCCACCTTGAACTTATTCCAGAAGTAACGAGCTTCATTGGCCCGCAAGCCTGCTAGGCTTTCTGCGACCGGTGAGCTATCCAGTCCTTGACTGGATACATTTTTGAAATCTATCTTCATGAGTTTTTCTCCTGCTTTTGCTGACTTGGCCCTATCCAAAATTTTACCAAACTAAAGAGATAGCCCAAGATGAGGTAAAAGATAAAAAGAGCCAGACTATTTTTGAGGACAAAGCCCCAACCATACTTATGGACATTGACAAAATAGTAAGGGAAGGGACTGTCCACTGCACCGGGAATGGTCCACTTGGTTATGAAGCCATTGCACAGAGCCAAAAAGCTGTAAGCCAACTGGAAACCCAACCAAAGCAGGGGATCCCAGAGTCTGTAGACCTTCTTGCGGTCAAAATGTAAGGTGTCCAGTACAAAGCCTAAGGGGAGGATATAGTGAACTAGAAAATTCTCCAGATTCCAATAGGCCTGAACTTTCACTAACGGCGCCAAAAAGAAATGATAAATGATGAAGGTAATCAAAATCATAACTGTTAGACCACCTTTGAAGCGAAGCCAGTTAGTCCCCTGTAAAATAGCTTGTTGCCGCTTGCTCATTAAATAAAGACTGAAGCCTAAAAAGCCTGTTACGGCAAGGTTGGAAAGAATGGTGTAATAGAGGAGCATGCCCGGTCCGTACTTGTAGAGTTGCAGGCTGAGACCCAGAAGCCCAAGAACAAATAAAATGCTGCGGTAAAGACGGACAATCATTCTGCTTCACCTAGAAGCATGTCAGCCAAGGTTTCAGCCAATTCTTTGGTCGATTGTGGATTCTGTCCGGTCAAGAGACACCCCTCTAACTGAACGTGAGACTGGAAAGGACCAGCTTCACCAAAGTTTGCACCCAGTCTTTGCAGGCGGTCCTGTAAAAGGAAGGGAACATGGTCACTGTGGCCAACATGTAGTTCTTCAGCATTAGTATAACCTGTGACCGTTTTTCCTTCGACAAAGACTTGGTCATCAATCTCGAGAGCCTGATTTGTCAAAGCTGCCACACCATGACAGACTGCTGCTACTGGTTTTTGCATCTTAGTCATGGCTAAAATCCATTGGGCAGCTCGGGGATCTTGGACAAAGTCATACATAGCGCCGTGTCCGCCTGCGAAATAGATAGCTGAGTAATTCTCTGGATTTAGCTTATCTAAGGACTGTGAATTTACCAACTCTGACATAAAACGAAGGTCATCGTAATAAGGCAGAGTTTGCTCATCCATAAATTGTTCCGAAAGGCTGTAGGGATCCAGTGGAATTTCTCCTCCCTTAAGACTGGCGATTTTAAAAGGGATACCCTTTTCTTCCATGATATGAATAAAATGGGTTAATTCCCCCAGCCAAAGGCCCGTTGGAATATCATAACCCTCATAGTGGTCTTGATTAGTTGCCAAAATTAAAATTGGTTTCATGATTCTCTCCCTCTCATGTAAAAATACTGTGTGTCCAAGCTCCTTCAATTTTTAATATCCGTTTACTTGGACTTAACTTATTAAAAATATTCCCACCCCTCATTCCATCAGTAAAACTTTTTTCAATCAAGCTCTCACTCTCTCCCTGGGCTGTTTTCACTTGGCTAGTGAATTCATCAAAAGTTTCCTGACTTTTTAAAGGTGTTTGAACTTATATATTATAGCCTGTTAACTAATATAGGACAAGGAAAAAGCCTTGATGTCAGGCTTTTTAGGATGATTTTAAGTTAAGTCATGATAAATTGTAAAATATAGTGCAACAAAAAAACTCATAGCGTTTCATTGGTGTAAACTGTAAGTAACCACACAAACAGAACCCGAGGAAAAACTATGAGCTACTCCCATCTTACCATAACCGACCGAATAAAGATAGAAACCTACTTAGAATTAGGTTTGAAACCTTGCCAAATTGCAAATAAACTTGGCGTCCATAAGTCTACTATTTCAAGAGAGTTAAGACGATGCCAAAATGGTTATTCCGCAGCCTTAGCACAGGAACAGTACGACCACAGGGCTAAGCAAAAAGGTCGGAAGTCTCGTTTGACACCAAAGTTGAAAAAGGAAATTGAGGACGGTTTAAAATCCTCCT
>NZ_JMLC01000019.1 GCF_000686605.1 Streptococcus sobrinus DSM 20742 = ATCC 33478
CAAATTGAGAGCATGCATTGGCAGTTGGATGTTGTCTTTCGTGAGGACGCCAACAAGACCTTGAATAAACAATTAGCTTTTAACTTGAACGTGCTGGATAAGTTTTGTTTAGCTGTGCTTAAACAGTTAGATGTTGGCAAGAAAATGAGTTTGAGACGGAAAAAATTCAACTTAGGGATGAACTTTGACCAGTATTTGAAGAAATTAATCTAGTCAAAAAAGTGATCGTCTATGGTAAAACAGAGAAGAAACATTCATGCGTTTGTCGTGCTTAATAGATGACCATAAGAGGTGGGCTTGACCACCTCTTTTTTTCTGTTTAACAGGATTTGGAAATCGACCAATTTAGGAACCATGGCCCAGAGATCTCTCGATTTTATTGGGCTTGCTCAAGGTTTATAGAGCTATGTGGCTTTCATTTCCTGGTTGACATTTCACAAAATGCTTATGATATAATGAGCTTACGATACTAAATAAATGAGGGTAGTTTATGGCTAAAAGTTCATCATATATTAAAGACGATCCATCCGGTTTCCCCTATGATTTTTACCAGACCCACTTAGCCTATGGACAGCCAGGAATCATGTACCACTGGCATCCTGAATTGGAAGTTTCTTACATCAGCAAGGGCAAAGGGACCTATCGCATAAATTATGAAGCTTTTGACTGTCAAACAGGGGATATCATGTTGATTCAACCCAATGCCATGCACTCTATTCAGGTAGCTACTGGACAAGAACTGACCACAAACACCTTTGGTATCAATCTGGACAATCTGGGGCGCTCTATTATTGACAAGTATAGTCAACGCTACCTACAACCTCTGCATAATGGTCATTTTAAATTGACGCCCCATATTCAACCTGATATGCTTGGTTACCAAGCCATTAAAACCTGTCTCTTCGACATTTTTACTTTAGTTAGTGAGCAGTCACTTTATTTTGATATGCTTTTAAAATCCAAGTGCCACGAACTGCTCTACCTACTCTTTAAGTACCGCTATATCAATCGCCACTATACAGACAATACCTATCAGAACTATCAAAAACTTAGGGAACTGATTGATTATATTAATGAGCATTATGCTGAGCATTTGACCATTTCCTTTTTAGCTGACTACTTTGGTTACAGCCGTACCCACTTCATGAGTATCTTTAAACAGCACACCGGCAGTAGCTGCCTTGAGTTCATCCTACAGTTGAGGCTCAACAAGGCCTGTGAACTGCTTGTGCAGACTAGCCTCACTATTCAGGATATTACGAGTCAAGTCGGCTTCTCCAACCAATCTAACTTTAATCGTCAGTTCAAGAAATACTATAAACTGACTCCCAGACAATATCGGCAAGAGTTTTCAGGAAAAATTTTGCGAGAATAGTGTTCCACTCCAAAACAAGATTACTCTATTCTGGGAAAACACAAAAAGGCTCTATATATCCTAAAAGGGATAATGAGCCTTTTCTTATCAATACTATTTGAAAATCAAAATCAGATAATTTGTGCTTACTAGTTTGCTTGACATTTTTAGAGGAATAGCGAACGAAGTGAGCTTGAAATGATATCTTCGCCCTAGTGATATGATTCACAACACCTGCGGGGTTGCGAATTACGGGAAATTGAGACCTTTAATAGAAGCTCATCATCAGCAAGGGAGTAAAGACATCAGCTGCTAAAGCAGCAAATGCCGCAGTAGTTGATTGCAGTCTTGGCACCACTTCGAGGTGCAGAAAGGACAGCTAGTCACCCTTGCTGGGGTAGTAAAATAGTCCGGTGGACTATTTTAGCCCGACACCTTGAAATTGGAAGTGAGGGACCACGAAGGTCTTGGAAGGTTTTGATGACTGTCAAAGCCCTTTCTATCTGACTCCCTAACGCCAATCGCTATGACGATTGACTAGCTCCCTCACTAACTCAGTTAGGCCAGTAAAATTGACTGTCCTAACTTCGTGTCACCATAAAACGCCTTTGGATTTAATAACCCCTTCCTCAAACGGTTTGTTCTTGCGTCCACACTAGTTAGAAGTGGCTGTTTTTTGCCTGAGCCTAGAAATGAAAAAGCGAAGGCTATCGAATTTTGAATTTGGTTAAGTATAAAAAGCTGTTATGGCATTACCACTGTCATCAAAGTCAGAGTAGTACTCAAAAATTATAAACCTTTCCTTTTATGCATGACAATGCAGCTCCTTCAGCCTTACCATGATAGATTGGAGGCATAATGCTTTTTCTTAAGGAATACGATCAGCAGTATAGCTATCATCCGATAAAATACGGGACAGAAAACGACGTGTCCGCTCTTCTTTAGGCGCTGTGAAGAACTCCTGAGGAGGAGCTGATTCAATGATATGACCACCATCCATAAAAACGATATGACTGGCAACATCTCTTGCAAAACTCATTTCATGTGTCACTACAATCATGGTCACACCCTCCTCAGCCAGTTGCTTCATAACCCCTAAAACATCTCCAATCAATTCTGGATCCAATGCAGATGTTGGTTCATCAAAAAAGATAACATCAGGCTTCACTGCAATCGCACGCGCAATGCCGATACGCTGCTGCTGACCACCAGACAGCTGATTAGGATGATAATCCTTATAACTTAGCAGTCCTACCTTCTCTAAAGCTTTTAAAGCTACTGTTTCTGCTTGTTCCCTTGGAATTTTTCTAGCAATAACAAGACCTTCCAAAATATTTTCCAGGGCTGTTTTGTTAGCAAAGAGATTATAATGTTGAAAGACAAAAGCTGTCTTCTTCCGAATAGTCAATATCTCTTTACGATTCAGGTCAGCTAGGTCATAAGACTGATTATCCAAAGTTAGCCGACCTTGATCGGCCTTTTCGAGATGATTGAGACAGCGCAATAAGGTTGTCTTCCCTGAACCACTAGGTCCCAGTATAACAATAACATCTCCTTTATTAACCTTTAAATCAACCTTATCAAGGACAGTCTTATCTCCAAATTGCTTTGATAATTTTTTAACATCTAACATAGATCCTCCTTAAGAAAAGTGCTTCTCTAAGGCTGAGAAGCCCCATTGGATGAAACCGCAGATAATAATATAAATAATGAAAATTACCAGATAAGATTCAAAATATTGGTAACCGTGAGCTGCTTCTACCTTGGCAATCGCCGTTATATCCTTAACCGTCATCACAAACACCAATGATGTCCCCTTAACGATATTAATGACTAGATTACAGAGATTGGGCAGAGCGTTTCGTAAAGCCTGAGGAAAGACAATCCTAAAATAGCTCTGAGTAGTGGTTAAACCAATAGACTGAGCCGCCTCTAGCTGTCCTTTATCAACAGTTAAAATAGCCGCACGTAAAATTTCTGATAAAGTTCCCGTTGTCATTAAGCTAAAGATAATAAAAGCATAATAAATAGGATTGAGTTTAAAAATATCAAGGCCGCTTGATTTTAAAAACGCATTTAAAATACTGGGTAAAAGACTGTAGAAAAATAAGATTAGGAGTATCGGCGGGGTTGCACGGATAAAGGCCAAATAGACTACCGAAAAAGCCGTCACACCTTTGATTTTATAAATTCTTCCTAATGCCAAAAAAAGGGCCGGTAAAAAACTTAATAGAAGCGAGACGACCATGATAGCTAAAGTAACAGGAACGCCTTTTAAGGAGAGTAAAAAAGTATGAATAATATAGTTAAAATCCATAAGCCCTCCTAACTATTTTCTAGATCTAGATGATGCTCCAGCAGATGAGAAGCCACTGATAAAATCAAGGCGAGTCCCCAATAAATAAAGGCAACAGCTGTATAAGTTTCCAAGGAATAATTGCCCAGATTACGGCTAATTAGTAAATTACCTGCTCCCATGACATCTACCAAACCAATCGTATAAGCTAAGGCAGCATCCTTCATCAAATTTAAAATAGCTGTTGTAATATTGGGCAGGGCAATTTTAAAAATCTGCGGTAACAAAATTCGTCTAAAGGTCTGATAGCCTGTCAAACCAATACTGAGGCCAGCTTCCATTTGTCCCTTAGGTACCGCTAAATAAGCAGCTTTAAAAACTTCTGACACAGATGCAGCAAAGAGTAACACCATGGTTACAACAACAAAAATCGTTCGTGACCAACCATCAACATCCAAATGGAGCCACCATGTCAAAAATTGAGGCAATCCATAAAAAACCAGAAAAAGCAAGACAATCGGCGGAGTACACCTTAGTGTAAATACATAAGCCCTAGCAAAACCAGCTAAACCAGTATCAGAACCTACCTGTGCCCAAGTCAGACTAGCTCCCAAAAGTGTTCCTAAGAACACCGTTAAAGCAATAACCCACAAGGTCACAGGGAGGGCAGACAAAATAATTGGAAGAACCTTAAAAATATAAGACGGTGTATAAGAAACCATGGCTTCCCCCCTTTATTTTGTTACATAATTGAAAACATCTTCTCCAAAATATTTCTTTGATAGCTTAGCTAGAGTTCCATCATTTTTCACTTCTTTAATAGCTTTGGTATAGTCCTTAACAAATTTTTTGTTGGATGTATTGCGATGAATCAAAGGGTAAGTCTCAATTCCTTTATAGGGAACCCACGTCAGCTGATCAGCGTATTTATGGTAAGCACCGTCCTTATCCTTAACAGCTTGTTCAAACGACAGCTTTATATCAAAATAAGCATCATAGCGTCCCTCAAGTACCCAAGCATAGGCATCCGCCATGGTAAAGCTTTCAGCAGCTTTAAGGTCTATGGTATGTTCCTTGTGTTTCTTATTATAATCTTCAATTACATTCCATTGGGCATTTTGAGGAGAAATAGGAACTAATTTGCCGCTTGATTGGGCAAAGGAATCAATATCTTTAAATTTTTCTTTATCGTCCTTGCGAATAGTAAAGCCAATAACACTGGCACCAATCGGATCATCAGGAATAATAAATTTTTGCGCCCGCTCCTTTGTATACCAAGCACCCTTAATCCCGATATCATATTTTCCGGATTCCAAACCAATTAGCAAATCTTCATCACTTGTACCGGTATAATCGAACTTATATTGAGGTAACTTCTTATCAATCGCTTTTAGAACCTCAACTTCATACCCTGTATGTTTTCCTTTATCATCAACATAATCATAAGGAGCATAATTCTGCGTATGGGCAATTTTTAAGGTTGTTACCTTATCACTATTAACTCCTTGTCCTGCAAAATGACGGCCGATAAAGGTACCGCCAATAAGTAAAACAAGAATTCCGCCTGCTATGAACCATTTTTTTGTGTTATTTTTTTGTGCCATCCATTGACCTCCATTCTACCAAGCAGCTGCTTCTTTTACCCAAGCTATGCGCTCAGCGCCGATATCACTTGGAATCGTGCAGTCAGCACCAATAATAGTGGCTCTCGTACCTGCTTCTTGTAAAAGTTCTTTCACACGCGCTTGAACTTCCTCTTTACTGCCACTGTACAACACTCCCTCTTGAGTATTGACAAAACCACCTAAAACAGGTTTTCCGCCAAAGAGCTCTCGTCCCTTGGACAGACTAACTCCTTCAGGCTTTACTGCCCAGTTATATACCTGCGCTGGATAGTCTTTAAAGAAACCGATATTGTTAGTAGCACCCTCATAGCCACAAATGTGAAGCACACTCACCCCGTCTATCTGATGAGCTGCTTCAAGAATTTTTAAATCACTCGGAGCTATGTAATGGCGGTAATCTTCGTCAGAAACTCTATCATCTTGAATAGACTGCACACTGAGATAAATACCATCAATTTTAGCTTCAGTAATTATCTTTCTGACTAAAATGGCAATATCACCAGCAATCGTATTTAGCACCCTTTTCAAGATTTGTGCATTTTCATGCAGAAAATCAGCAATAAAAGTATCTCCACTTGCTATCTGACCAGCTAACTGCCATTTGAAATAAGTTACAGGAGCGAAAATATTATAAATCGCAACGATGTCCTCCGTAAAACTATTTTTAATAGCCTTAACCAGCTCTACCTGTTGCTCAAACCAAGGATGGTCTTCACCAATAGAACTGATTTCAGATAAGTCTTGAATAGAGGAGACTCCTGTAGTAATTAGAGGGTTGGGATAAGTGAAAAAGCCATCGCTCATAATCTTAATAAAGTCAGGATCTACTTCCTTAATAAATTTACGATGTCCTTCAAGGTTCTTCTGAAAAATAGTGTGGTTATTAAGCCCTTGACCTAATTCATCTTCTGGCAAAAAATGGTACCAAAAACCGACCGGCACTCTGTCCACAGATTCTCCATGAAAGGCTTTTATGACTCTCTCTTTTCTACTGATAACCATAGACTTCCTCCTATAACATCCATTGCTTTTCTAAAAATATAAGTGTATTGAGACACCTACAAAACTTATTTTCATTCTATCACCTTCTAAGAATCTGTCTAATCTATATTTTTTATTCTCCGCTATAAATTTTTCTTATAGATAGCGTCGTGAGGCTAAAGTATTTTCAAGCGAGAACTATTGAACCAGTCTCCAATCACAAGCATTCAAAGAAACCTGATCCCCTGTTAAATCAGACGCCAATAATTGTTACCTCACCTTGGTAAACTTGTTGTCTTCTATTTTTTTCTGCAACCTCAAACAGTGCTCCTAAACTGGCACAAAGCTAAGACTTTAGAGTTCCCCAATAATATTGACTTCCTTTGCTTTTATTCCTTCCTATTCCCCTGAAATGAAGCCCATTGAACAGGTTTGGGCGGAGATTCGTAAAGACGGCTTCAAACACAAGGTCTTTAAAAACCTTAAAGAATATCATTAATCAGCTACAAGCGGCATCCAAGGACTTCATTGGCAGGATTTACAAACGATTGTCCACCAAAAGTGGACGGCCATTCTTTTCGAAAATATGACTTTCTTAAAGAGGAAAAAGATTTTCAGATTGTAATCTTATACTCTTTGAAAAACAAAATTAGCATTTGGGATATTTCTTAGGTTGTGCGGACGCAAGCAACCTCCTCCGGAGTTTCATTGCTAGTTTTTGAGCCTAGGGTCTCAAAATTTCCGTTATTCGTAACAGCGCAACTGTTACGAATAATACCACAAGGGCGAAAGTATCCCAATTTGTCTATTCTGTTTACATTAACTGAGATTAGAACAATGGATATTCTTTTGTAATAACTGCTATTTTTGAATTTAAATGAGTATTAACTAGAATCTTGGTTAAAATTTTTAAAAGGATGGTGGGGTTAGCTAATGACTATCTCAGTATCATGAGTACACATAAAAAGCCACTAGGAAACCTAGTAGCTCTTTTTATCCAAACTCAGCTACAAGCTTACTTTTTAAGGTTGTAGAATGAGTTGATTCCTTTATATTGAGCAACTTCACCAAGTTGATCTTCGATACGAAGCAATTGGTTGTATTTAGCCATACGGTCCGTACGTGACAGTGAGCCTGTCTTGATTTGACCAGCGTTAGTTGCAACTGCGATGTCAGCGATTGTTGAATCTTCAGTTTCACCTGAACGGTGTGATACAACGGCAGTGTATCCAGCTTCCTTAGCCATTTCAATAGCTTCGAAAGTTTCTGTCAAAGTACCGATTTGGTTAACCTTGATAAGGATTGAGTTTGCGGCACCTTCCTTGATACCACGTGCAAGGTAGTCAGTGTTTGTAACGAAGAAGTCGTCACCAACCAATTGAACACGGTTACCAAGACGTTCTGTGAGGGCCTTCCAACCTTCCCAGTCGTTTTCATCCATAGCATCTTCGATTGTGATGATTGGGTATTTGTTTACCAAACCTTCGATGTAATCGATTTGTTCTGCTGCAGAACGTTTAGCACCTTTTTCACCTTCGAATTTAGTGTAGTCGTAAACGCCATCTTCGTAGAATTCAGATGAAGCACAGTCGAAACCAAGCATGATTCCTTTTTCACCAGCTTCGTAACCAGCAGTTTCGATAGCCTTAAGGATAGTTTCTACACCATCTTCAATTCCGTCGAAACGAGGTGCGAATCCACCTTCATCACCAACGGCTGTTTCAAGACCACGTTCTTTAAGGATTTTCTTCAAAGCATGGAATACTTCAGCACCCCAACGAAGACCTTCCTTGAATGTTGGTGCGCCAACAGGCATAATCATGAATTCTTGGAAAGCAATTGGAGCGTCAGAGTGAGAACCACCGTTGACGATGTTCATCATTGGCGTTGGAAGAACTTTAGTGTTGAATCCGCCAAGGTAGCTGTAAAGTGGGATTTCAAGGTAGTCAGCGGCTGCGCGTGCTGCAGCGATAGACACACCAAGGATGGCATTAGCACCCAATTTACCTTTGTTAGGAGTACCATCAAGAGCGATCATTGCACGGTCGATTGCTTGTTGGTCGCGTACATCGTAACCGATGATAGCTTCTGCGATGATGTTGTTTACGTTGTCAACAGCTTTTTGAGTACCAAGCCCGCCGTAACGAGATTTGTCACCATCACGAAGTTCAACTGCTTCGTGTTCACCAGTAGAAGCTCCTGAAGGAACCATACCACGTCCGAAAGCACCTGATTCAGTATAAACTTCTACTTCAAGTGTTGGGTTACCGCGTGAGTCAAGGACTTCGCGTGCGTAAACATCAGTAATAATTGACATTACAATACTCTCCTTATGAGTTTAATTTTTTTACACCATAATAGTAACACAAACTTTGTTAATTCGCAAACAAGAACCGTATCATCTAAGAACTAAAACTGCCTAGCCATAAAGGTTCGTTGCAAAAGGAAAACCGATTATATATCCCACTTTCTCTGACACAAACAAGTCTTAGTAATTCACTTATCTTCAAATTCCAAGAACTAAAAACTAATAAGACTATTTTTCAAAATTTCTAAGCCCCTATTTCAAACTGGCTTAAGGCGGTCTAGCCATTCTCTCCTATTTTATGGTAGAATGAGTCTACGAGGTAATCTATGGACAATATAGAAAAGAAATTAATGGCTGCTGCTTCTGGGGAAACCAGACTCAAGCCTGATGAACAACGCCAGTACATTGGTACTTTTAGAGAGCGTGTCCTCTTAACTATTGATAAAAATATGGGCAACCGTGACGATGTCAAAGCGGTTTTTCCAAAAATCTTAGAGGATTTAAAGAGCAAGTACCCCGTCATCAAGATTAAATCCTGTGCCAATCTGACCCAGACCAATCAGGTCATCTACATGAAGATAGCTCAGGAAGCGGGTATCAGTTTCACCAATGTCAATGAAAAGGGCCAACACCTTTTTGACCTAATTATCCATACAGACAAGGCTGTTAATCTAGAGGAGACGGATATTTTCAAGGTCTATCCTCAGTACTTCCAAAAACCATCTGAGTCTGTCCCTGTAAAAAAGAGTTTCTGGAAAAAACTATTTAAGTAGGCTAATTGGCCGATGTCATTAAGTTAAGCCGCTTCATTCATTTTTTAGAATGGAGGGGCTTTTTTATTTTAGCTGACCTATAGCCAAGGACTATACCACTGAACTATAATTAACTATTTTTCAAATGGAGTCAGACAAGGTACAATATTTTCATAACATTTAGTAAAAAAATGAGGTGAGACAGATGACACAAGCAAAATTTCAACTGGTAGGATCACTCCTGCGACCGGCTAATCTCCGTCAGTATAAGACAGAAATTGAGCAACGCGATGATATTAGCTATCCCTTCTACGATGCTCTTCCTGGCTATCAAGAAACGGAAACTGCAGATATCAAAGAAATTGTGGCCCAACAAAAGGCTCATGATATTTCTCCCTTGACCGATGGCGAATTTGGCCGCTCCATGTGGCATCTGGACTTTATCTGGGGGCTCCAAGGTATTGAACGCTACATCGCCCAACAAGGTTATACCTTCCAAGACCATGAAGAGGGAGATTTTGAAACCCGAAAGGATATTGGTATCCGCATTACCACTCCACTTTCCGGTAAAAATCACCACTTCCTTGATATTTACAAGTTGGTGAAGGCAGAGGCTGGTGACCAACCGACCAAGCAAACCATTTGGGGACCTGCCCACGCTTACACAGAGCTGGCAATTTTCGATGAGCTTGCTGGGCCCGACCAAGTTTACAAGACTAATGAAGAGCTCAGGGCTGGACTCATTGGGGCCTATAAGGAATTTTTGAGCGAATATAAGGAAGCTGGCGGGGAAATCGTCCAATTTGATGACTGTCTCTGGGAGCTCTTTGATGCTAGCAATCCGCTGACACCATTTGCCGGTCTTAGCAATGAACAACTGGCTGGATTAGCAGACGACTTTATAGCCATCAACAATGAAGTCGCTGACTACGGCCACCAAATTGGACTCAAGGTCTGGACCCACAACTGTCGTGGTAATTACGAAAGTCGTTCGGCAACTGGTGGAACCTATGAGGCCATCGCTAAGAAATTCCTGGCCAACCAGCACTACGACCGCTTCTTCCTAGAATGGGATAACGATACCTCCGGCGACATTAAGGCACTGGAAGCATTGAAAGATAAGGATGCTGAGGTTGTTCTAGGGCTGATCTCTTCGAAAACAACTGACCTAGACGACGAAGAGCGAGTTTACAAGTTGCTGGAAGAAGCCAGTCAAATTCTATCTAAGGAACGCCTCTTTCTCTCCCATCAATGTGGCTTTGCTTCCTGTGATTCAGGAAATGAATTAGCCATTCCCCAACGATGGAAAAAGATTGAACAAGGTCAAAAAATTGCAGAAAAATTCTGGTCATAATCATAACCCCCCGTCAAACGAGTGGTTTGCACAGGGGCTATAAGCCCCAAAAGCTAGCCAGCGCCTAAAGACGCTGGCTTTCACTTTGTTCAAGCCTCACTGCTCTTGACGCGTCACTTGCCTCTTAAAGAGGCATTCGTATTACTTGCCATCACCCCTAAAGGGGTCTTCATATTCTTTGACGCTCAATTTATCAAGTGCAATATCATGTTTTTCTTGCTCTTGAATATATTTTTTAATAGTGGCTTCATTGAGTCCGACCGTACTCACATAATAGCCCTCTGCCCAGAAATGCCGATTCCCAAATTTATAGTTGAGGTTGGCGTGTTTGTCAAACATCATGAGAGCACTTTTACCTTTCAAATAACCCATGAAACTTGAGATACATATCCTTGGTGGGATGCTTACTAACATATGAACATGATCTGGCATCAGATGACCTTCGATAATGTCTACACCTTTATAATCACATGGCCTATGAAATATCTCTCCGAGACTACTCTTGTATTGATTATAGATGACTTTTCGTCTATACTTAGGGGTAAAGACGATGTGGTACTTACACATCCACTTTGTATGTGATAAACTATGTGCTTTTTTGGCCCCTCAACTTTTTTATTTCAAGGCTTCGGCAAAAATCATCCTCTGGATAATTTTTCTTCTCCTCCCGTTTTACAATCGGCTTGAACACCTTTATTGTAGCTCGTTTGGAGTTTTTTTGTGTATAATTATTGATGCACACCCGCATAGCGGGTGGTTTAGTTGTTTCGCACCTACGGAGCGAAACTGACTAAAGTCGCTAATTAAACATCCAATCTAGACCCCAACCTAGATTGGATTTTCTATGCCTCTTGGCGACTGCGAAGCAGAGCTTAGAGGCATTGATACAGTTTGAACAATAATGAGAACTAGGCTCCTAACTAATTTTTGGAGATTTTCGAAGACAGAAATCTAGGGCCACTACTCCTCTTCCCCCCCCCAGGATGAGAATTTCTTTCTAAATGACTTGCTTTATGCTAAAATCGGATTAAGTGAGGAGCAATATACATGAAAAATAATTATATCCACGAAATTAAGGTTTTTGAAAATCACGAACTGGAAACCCTTGACTATGGTCACGTCCTTGTAAAGACGCAAATCGTCAAATCATCTCTCAATTACTACGGCCATGCTCACGGTGGTTATCTTTTTACCTTGTGCGACCAGATTAGTGGCCTAACGGTAATTTCTACTGGCTTTGATGCCGTTACCCTCCAATCTAGTATCAATTATCTGAAAGCTGGAAACTTGGGGGATAAGCTGACTATTGAAGGAAACTGTACCCACGACGGTCGCTCAACCAAGGTTATCGAAGTTACTATCCGCAATCAAGATAAGGATATGGTGGCTAAGGCCAGTTTCACCATGTTTGTGACAGGCCAGCATCAAGAAGAAATTATCAAGTAGGATATATTTTGCAGGTTGTTACTACTAGTCTGAGACCGAAAAAGTCAAGTTGAATTTTTGACCCACCCACCACTACCTCATGGACAAAAGGGAAACAAAACCATCTAACTAGAAAAAGAGTGCTTTTTCGACACTCTTTCCTAGTCTTCAAAAAAATCTCTAAAGTCTGTTTGAATAAATCTAATATCGGGATGGCTTCTGGCCACCTCGTTTTTTGTCTTGTCTAGCCAGATGATTTTATTAGGATTCTCTTGCAAAACCAAGCCTGCCAAGGGATAGACTTCCAAGGTTGAGCCAATGACCAGAATACAATCACTCGACTGGGTCCAAGAAGCCGCTAATGCCAAATTACATGAATCAATGGCATCACCATAGAGGATAATCTGGGTGTCAACGTGGTCAGCCAAGATAGCCAAAGGGTCCCTGCTTGTCAGCCCGTGAGCGTGTTCCATAATGGCTTGCTCATCTCGCAGGTCAATTTCTTGCAGACAGATTTGACAAATTCCCTTATCGGCCTTGCCATGAAATCCAATCACATCCTTGGAACCGGCTAGGCGGTGCAGGCCATCAATATTTTGGGTCAAAACTGGAACAGTCTGTTTGGCGATCCAACGATGGACCTTGTTAGGCTCAAGCTTTTGGAGAAATTGCTGCTTGTGCCAGATCCAGAATTCCCTAGAATAGGCTTGGAAAAAGGGGCGGGACAAAATCTCCCGGGCTTGAAAATAACGATTATTAAGCTCCATTCCTTGCATGGTCGTGTAGTCAGGCACACCCGATAGAGTTGAAACACCAGCACCCGTAACAACTAGGGGCTGTTGAGCATCTTTGATTCGCTTTTCGAGGTCTTTTTGAGTCATAGTTTCCTCCAATCTCTTAGCTTTATTATACTACTAAATATACCTGTTTTAGATATTGCAGAGTCCTTAGGTATAAAAAAAGAGCTCCTAGGAGCTCTCGCTTATTTTGAAAAAGGAAGATAATCCTTGCTAAAGACGACTTGCTCTTCGGTCAGGCCCGTTAACTTAAGAAATTTAGCCTTGAAATCCTCCAAGGAATCTTCGGAATGACCATACCATTCGTCTCCGCTAGTGATGTACCACTTGGCAAGAGACTTGATTTCCTCAGTCACCTGAGGTATAGCAGACTTGTCTTTAAAGTTAACCATATAGACAACTTCAAAGACAGATGCTGCCATTTTATTTTTTAGACTTCTAAGTTTATCAAAAGCCATCTGTTTACCTACTTTCAATAAGTTAAGGAAATAGTCCAGAGAATGGCTCTATCTCCTAGGGCAACCACTAGTGTGGTTTGCCTAAACTTCTTACTAAGCCAGATATGCGAGCATTATTGGCTCTCTTATCTGGCTGTTGCTAAAGGATGCTGATTGCAAAGGACTTGCTATCAGTTTGTCCAGCCCTAACGAGACTGACATTTCGCTTGTCCTCGAAGTAATCGGACTCATCCAGGCAAGTTGAGAGACCACTCCAAGGCTCTAGAGCAACAAAGGGACTGTGGTTGGTCGTGGACCAGAGCACCAGATAAGGAAAATCCTCAAAATCAAGCCGAATGCCTTTATCATGTTTGCGAGAACGCAAACTAACCCGACGGGATTTAAGCTGATCCAAAGTGATAGCATCCTGGGTAAACAAGTCGTAGTTCAGCCCCAAGATCTTCTGCCGGTCTAGAAACGGACTACGGTCCTGCAGGTCTAGAAGGCCAGTATCCGGAAAGGACTTGGGCACTGAGCAGGTTTCCTCCTGCTCAAACTCTAAATAATAATCTTCATAATTTTCACCCGCTAGCAGGGGACAATTGAAACCTGGGTGCCCGCCAATAAAGTAGGGCATAGTTTTTTCGGTCTCATGATTAGTCACCAGGTAATCAACCCTTATGGTCTTGCCTGTCAGCCTGTAGCGGTTTCGTAACTCAAAGTGATAGGGATAGGCCTTGAGCATTTCTTCGGTCGCCTTAATAGAGAAGGTCACCGAATCATCAGTCACTTCATCTAGGGTGAAATACTCTTTTCTAACCAAGCCATGCCGAGGCATGGAGCCTGTAAAATGAGGCCGTTCTGCCGGTCGATAAACCGTCCAATTGAGCCTGAGACTACCACAGATGGGAAAGAGGACCGGTGCTTGACCCGACCAGAAGTCAGGATTACCCTGCCAAAGATATTCTACCCCATCCTTATCTTTAATGGAAGTCAAAGCTCCACCAAAGTCACTAAACTGGACCTGCAAGTCATCATTTTTTAAACTTACTACCATAAACTCCTCCATAGACTGAAGGAGGCTGGAATCTGCCCAAGCCTCCTAATCACATATAAACCAGCCAGTCTACTCAATTTTCTGAGTCTGAGCTAGTTGCTTGTACCAGTAGGCACTCTTCTTAGGATAACGTTCTTGGCTATCGAAATCAACATAGAAGAGGCCATAACGTTTTTCATATCCGTTGGACCAGGAGAAAACATCCATGAGCGACCAGATAAAGTAACCCTTGACATTGGCTCCATCCTTGATGGCATCCGAGAGGACCTCCAAGTGCTGTTTGACATAGTCAATTCGAGCATCGTCGTAGACAGTATTATCAACAAATTCATCCTTGTAGCCCAGGCCGTTTTCGGTGATATAGATTTTCTTGTAGTTGGGATAATCTCGTTTGACCCGCATGATTTGATCATAGAGGCCTTGAGGGTAGATAATCCAATCCCAGTCAGTCTTAGGAACATTGGTTGGAGCAACTCTGCGACCAACTCCCTTGATTTGATACTTGGAACTGCCTTTCTGCCCCTTACCGTTGTGAATGATTTCAGTCTCGCCATCAAAGGCAGCCATCCAGTCACTCATATAATAATTGATACCTAGAAAATCATTCAAGTCCTTGGCAGCTTCCAGAGCTTGGAAATCTTCTGGCCGTAAATCCAATTCTCCGCCATTGACTGCCAAGATGTGTTTGACTCCTTCCATGGTCCGGTCAGAATAATGCCCCAGATAGGTGGCATCAAGAATAAATTTATTATGAATAATATCTTCCAACTCGGCAGCACGCACATCGGCCGGATTATCAGGATCAAGAGGATACTTGGTTGGCAGAGCGTGAACCACACCAATTTCACCAGAATAACCTGCATCCTTGTAGAGTTTGACAGCACTGGAGTGGGCCAGCATCATATTATGGTGGGATTGAAAGACCTTGGCCAGGTCGTATTTAATACCCGGAGGAAATTTACCAACTAGGTACTGACCATCACCGATAGGACCAATTTCATTGAAGGTGGTCCAATAGTTGACCTCAGGGAATTCCTTAAAACAGAAGGCTGCATAATCTACGAAATGGTCGATATTTTCCCGATTGAGAAAGTCACCATTGGAATGGAGAGCTGCAGGTGTATCGAAATGGTGGAGGGTCACAAAGGGCTCAACATGTCGCTTGTGACATTCGGCAAAGAGCTTATGGTAGAACTCTACCCCTTTTGGATTGACCTGACCATAGCCGGTCGGGAAAATACGGGACCAGGCAATAGAAATCCGAATCCCATTAACCCCAAACTCCTCAGCCAATTTCAAATCAACTGGATATTTATGATAGAAATCACTAGCCGGTTCAGCCGTGTACCAGTAGTTTTCTTCCAAATACTTGTCCCAAGCCACAGGACCTTTACCATCCGTCTTGGTTGCCCCTTCCGCTTGGTAGGCCGCCGTCGCCCCACCAAAAATAAAGTCTTTTGGCAAAGTTTTCATTTTCAAACCACTCCTTAATCTTTAAACTGTTCTTCTACGAAGGCCAAGGCTCCTTTACCATCACGAGTCAATTTAATATATTGGGCCCCTTCTGTTTTGGCTAACTTAATACCCAACTTGTCGGTTTCAGCCTTCATATCGTCGTAGTTGGATGCCACTTGAGGGGCTAGAACAACCAATTGATACTGAGGTAGAATTTCACGGTGAGCCCCGTAGCTACCAGCGGCTGCCTTAACCGGTACATTGTATTCAGCGGCTGCCTTATTGAGAGCATTAGCCAAGAGTCCACTCGTACCACCACCAGCACAGAGGACTAGTACATTGGTTTCTTCTTGAATGTTTCCACTTCCGCCATTAGACTTGGCTTCTGAATTTTCTAAGATAGCATCAGCCTTCTTAGTATCAAAGTTGGCAGCGACCTTTTCCTTGAGAGAGTCTGCTACATCTCCACCTGCTGCTTCTTCCGCTAAAATTTGTTCATCATAAACCTTAAGGAATGGATAATAGATAGCAATATCAACAACAATCAAGAGAGCAGCAAGAGCAAATGATAAAGTTGCAAAACCTGTCCCCATAACAATTCCCAAAGGACCCGGAGTTGTCCAGGGTAGGTTGACACTAAAACTATTCATGTCCAGAGTATCAACAAAGAATTTGAACAACCAAACATTAACAATTGGTGTTAGAACAAATGGAATAAAGAAGACAGGATTTAAAACGATAGGTGCTCCAAAGAGAATTGGCTCATTAACCCCAAAGAAAGTTGGAACAACTGAGGCACGCCCGATGGCCCTGTTTCGTTTCGACTTAGTCAACCACATGAACATAAATGGTACAACCAGAGTTGCCCCTGTACCACCCATCGTAGCAATGAACATTTGAGTACCGGAGGTGATTACCTTGTCAGCATGTTGGCCAGCCTGCAATAATTGGTAGTTAGTTTCGACATTGGCATAAGAAATTGCAGCAATCGCTGGTTCAACAATAGATGGACCATGGATACCAACAAACCAGAAGAGAGCATAGGCACCAAAAATAATGGTAATTCCAAGATAACCATCTGCTGCCGAGAACAAGGGAGCCAAAAGGGTTCCAATTGATTCCGCGACATTTACACCGATAAGGGTGTGCACCACTAATTGAATGGCATAGAGAATAATGATTGAGAAGGCAAAAGGGAAAATATCTTTAAAGACTTGAGAGATATTTGGTGGAACCTCCTCAGGCATCCGAATGGTAACATTGTGTTTGACACAGAATTTATAAACATTAACAGTAATAAAGGCTGCAATGAAGGCAGTTAAAAGTCCCTTTGTCCCCATAAAGGCACTAAGGAAGCCACCTTCTTTGGCAGGATCTGCCGCCATAATCAGGAAGCCCGCCATTGAGGCCAACATGGTCGAAATAAAGTTAATTTGATTGGTGCTTTCCAAACGACGATTCATAGAATCTGTCAGAGATTTTGCCGTCGTTCCAGCAACCAAGAATCCGATAATTCCCATGGTGTAGTTGTAGGGAGTCATCAGACCATTTTCAATAGCTTTTGGCCAAGTGAAACCAAAAATATTTGGTACATAGGCAATTAAGAGGAAGATACTCGAAAACAGAATTACTGGCATGGCTGAAATGAAGCCATCACGAATAGCCCGCAAATAAATATTTCGAGACACCTTCTCAAAGAAAGGTTTTCCCTTTTCAATTTGAGCAATTAAGGTATTCATAGTTAATTTCCTCTCTTATATAGTTCGACAATGTGGTTAATCAAGTCTTTGATGACCATGGTCGTCATCAAGTGGTCTTGACCGTGCATCATGGTTACGCTGAAAGCAATGTCATCGCCAGATGCTTCTTTTTGTAGCAAACTGGTTTGAGCATTGTGAGCATCAACCAAACAAGCATCCGCTTCAGCAATTAGCCTATCTGTCTTTTCGTAGTCACCAGCCTGAGCCGCCTTCAATGCTTCAAGTAACTTTGAGCGGGCATCACCAGCATAGGCAACAATTTCGAAACCTAATAAGGTCGTTTCTTCTCTGTTCATAGTTTTCCTCCCTCTATGTTGCTTTAGAGAATTGGCTTATAGTAAGCGTTGAATGTGTAAGGCGATATAAAATCTTTCGCTTCGGTAGTTATCTATCCCTGTTTCGGTTGTAATAATCCGATAGATTTCATCAGCAATTTGATAAGCCTTTGGATAGGTCTGCTTTATCTGATCTTCCATTTCTAGCAAAGACAAATTATCGTCTCGACTTCTATCCAAGTATTCAATGAAATAAGTCAAATGAACCATCAAGCGGTCATAGAAATTGACATTAGTCTTAGTCCGTTTAATATCATATTGTTCCAGAATCTTTTGAACTTGTTCTAGAATCGTTTTCGCCGTACGGACCTTTAATTTTTTATCATCCACTTTTAAGCTCTTAGCATTAATAAAGTGCAGAGCAATTTTTCCAATCTCATCATCAGGGAAGTCAGCCAAGAGCTTACTTCTAAAGATTGCTAAAGCTTCTGTAGCCATCTGATACTCTTCTTGGTATTCTTGCGATAATTGACGAATATCACTCTTTTGATAGGTATTATCCAAGATAGCTTTGTATGAGCAGTAAATATGGTCAGTCAGGGTTACATACAGATATTCTTGAACAGGGTAATGATATTTGCTGGATAAGCTGTCAATTGCATCATAGGTGACCGTAATAAAATCAAGAGGGACATCCCTTAAGAGTGTCAAGAAATTTTCTTTGGACTCTGAGCTCTTTAGTGAAAATACTTTTTCAATTTTGTCGCTAACAATTAAGTCGCCTTTGGACTTCTTATATGTAATTCCCAACCCCATAACAACTGCTTGCTCTCCGTATTTATTTTTTACAAGGGCTACGTTATTATTCAGGGCCTGAACAATCCGATACATGGTTTTCCTCCTTTCTAATTTCAAACAAAAAGAGACCACAAACAAACCCAAGAAATTTACTAATTCTCCGATTCATTTGTAGTCTCGCCTAGTCTGATTAGTTACGATCCACCCTATTCAATTATGTACTTATATTAACATAAACAAGGAAAAATGTAAACCCTTACTTTTCATGATATTTTCAAAGATAATTTCAAGTAACCTTAGAAATACAATGCTTATCATTAAATGCTAGGCACTTCTCCTTCTCTAAACACAAATCACTTATCTACTGCTTTTAAGCCTTTTCCTGCCAAGAGGTGGCTGTTGCTTGTAGGATCTTGTTCAATTGGTCAATGTTTTGGAAACCTGTGGTCCGCAACCACTGACGGGCTGCTTCAGGACCATTTTCAATATAATCTTTAACGCTACCTGCCCAAGTGGCACGGCCACAGAGAACCCCGTTGAAATTAGCTCCAGACTCATGAGCAAAGACCAAGGTGTCTTGGAAGAGTTTAGCTGAAACACCTGCACTGAGGTAGATATAAGGCAGGTTGGTTGCTGCTTCTTGTTGTTTGAAGTAGTCAGCAGCTTCTTCCTTACTGTAGACCACCTCTCCATCACCAAAGCCTTGGACAAAGTTCATATTAACCGGAACTTCAACCTTGAGCACATCAATGTTAAAGCGGGCTTCTGAGAAAACCTTCATAGCCCCTAGAACCTTGTGCGGTTTAACTTTAGCAAACTCTGCACTCTTGGTATCCGCAATCTTTTCGTCATAGGCCAGAATTTCCAAGAAGAAAGGAATATCTTCGGCAAGGCATTCAGAGCCAACTCGTTCAATATAGGCTTGCTTTTGCTGATTGAGCTCTTCGCTACTATCCACATCATAGTAGAGCAAGAATTTAACAGCATCAGCCCCCTGCTCTTTCAAACGTTTTGCCGACCAGACATCCAAACAATCTGGCAGACGCTTGGTACTAGTAGTATCATAGCCCGTTTTTTCGTATGCTAAGAGAAGACCAGCATTTTTATCTAAAACCTTGGTCGCTGGCAGGCCATATTCAGGGTCCAAGAGCATGGATGAAGCATAGGGTGTTAATTCTTCTGCCACCAACACTTTCAACTCTTCCATTTGGGCAACGCTTGGCTCAGCATCTTGGTACTGAGCCATCAATCGCTTGAGGGCCCCCCTTTGGTCAAAAGCCAAGGCCGAAATGATGCCCTTGTCATCACTTAATTTTTCCATGTATTTGCGTTTTCCTTCAGTCAATACCATTTTACTTCCTCACAATATTTGAATTTTTCGTAACAACTAGGTTTATGGTCAAAATTATGGTCAATGAAAATCAAAAACAGACACGGGACTCACTAGAGAGGCAAGCTAACGATGCGATATTCTTGATTTTCCAAAACCATTAATCGTGGTATTCGCCACGGTTCCACTTATCAAGGAATTCCTTGAAGAAATCTGGGTCAGTCTGGTCTTTATTGGCTGTTTGCAAATGTTCGATTTTAGCAATCAGCTTCTTATTTTCTGGCGTTTCCTTATAATCGGCATTGATAAAGGCATCAATGATGTCATTCATCAAGAGGCCGCCAGTAATCTTGCCCCCGAAACCAATAACATTGGCATTTAGTTCTTCTTTGGCATAGAGGGCTGTCGTCATGTCTCTAACGAGGGCTGAGCGAATGCCAGGAACCTTGTTGACGGCATTATTAATCCCAACACCTGTCCCACAGATACAAACTCCTAGGTCAGCCTTACCGCTTGCAACTGCTTCACCAACCCGTTTACCATAGATAGGATAATGAGTCCGAACATGGTCATAGGTCCCAAAGTCAAGCACTTCATGACCTTTCGACTTCAGGAATTCAGAAACGGCCATTTTTTCATCCGTTACGATATGGTCACAACCAATAGCAATTTTCATTTTTTTCCTCCAATTCAAGTCAGTTCCCTAGCACATCTTATTTAGCATATCGACACGGATTTGGTGACGGCCACCATCATAGTGACCTTCAACGAAGCCCTTGGCGATATTCTTAGCCAACTCATCTCCAACAATTTCAGCTCCCATGGTAATCATGCGGGCATTATTGTGGGCCCGAGTCATATAGGCTGAGCGTTCGTCGGAAACTTCCGCTGCTACCATGCCTTTAATCTTGGTAGCTACCATGAAGGGACCAGCCCCATAGGCATCCACTACAATTCCTAGGTTACCTTCAGCCGCATTGACTTCCTTAGCCACAGCCAAGGTAACATCTACAAAATCTTCTTGGGAACTGTCGCTGACATCACGGACATCCAGCCCCTTATCTTCTAAATAAACCTTGATAAGGTCTTTTAATCTTTTGCCTGCCTGATCGGCACCAAGTACAATAGCCATTTTCGTTCTCCTTTGTTTGCTTTTGTTTGCTACGAGATTATAATAAACCTAAACAAACATTTTGTCAAGAAGAAATTGAACGTTTTTGTTTGTTTTAAAAACACGCTGCAAACCCTTTCGAATTAATACTTCTCGACTTTCTTTACAAAAATCTTCGAAAATTTTTATAAAAGTTTCTTGTGACTTTTTGTTTGTAAATGTGTTTTTTGCTTGTTTAATATGATATAATGGCATCACAATAAAGGACAGGAGTAGCTGAATGATAAAAAAAGAACGCTTAAATTGGATATTGGAACAGCTATCCCAGCATTCTATCATTACGGTCAATGACATTATGAATGCTCTCGATGTCTCCGATATGACCGTCCGTCGTGATTTAGCTCAATTAGAAAAAGAGCACCGTTTAATCCGTATTCACGGGGGTGCTCAAAGTCTTAATCAATTAAACCGTCAAGAAAAGACCAACCTGGAAAAGCAATCCCAACAGGTGGCTGAAAAGCGACAGATTGCGGCTTTTACCGCTAAGCGGATTCAAGATGGGGAGACTATTTTTATCGGCCCTGGAACGACACTAGAATTTCTGGCTCAGGAATTGGTCGACCGCAAGTTAAGGATCATTACCAACAGTCTGCCCATCTTTGAAATTTTGCAGGACAGTCCCAGCGTTGACCTACTCCTGATTGGTGGCGAGTACCGTCCCATTACTGGGGCCTTTGTTGGCTCCCTAGCTAGCAATAATATTGACAGCTTGGTCTTCTCCAAGGCCTTCATTGGAGCCAATGCCATCTATAAGGACGCTGTGGCCACCTATAGTGAGTCCGAAGGTACCATCCAAGAATTAGCTCTCAATAAATCCATTGAAAAATACCTCCTGATTGACCACAAGAAATTTGACTCCTACGACTTCTTCGTCTTCTATAAAACTAGCGATTTCAACTATGTCATCACCGATAGCAAACTGAGCGATGAGACCAAAGCTGAATATGAGAAACTGACCCATATTCTGAAAGCCGAGAAGAACTAAAATGCCCTATTAAAAGACCATCAAGTTTTAAACCTGATGGTCTTTTAAAGATTAGACGAGTAGGACTTTGGCATAAAGGGTGCTTTTTCGTATATACAAAATGATACTTCTATGCTATAATAGTCATAAATAAAAGTTGGAGGTTTAACCATGCCATTAACTGTCAATAAGTGGGGAAATAGTATTGCTATTCGTCTTCCCAAGCAATTAGTCCAAGAACTCAAACTACAAAAAGATGATATTTTAGATTATAAAATATCAAATAATAAATTAATTTTAGAAAAAAAATCCGAAATTCCCGAATTAACTGTTGAAGACCTTTTTAAGGACTACAAGGGAGAACCCGTAGATACGACTCCCTTTATTTTTGAGAGTAAGGGAAATGAACAATGGTAGAAATCAAGCAAGGAACTATAATAAAAATTAATCTAGACCCCAAGGAGGGACATGAACAAAGGGGCTATCGTCCTTATGTCTGTTTGAGTCATAGTGTGGTGCAAAATTATTCCAATATAGCAATCTTTGCACCAATCAGTAATACCAAGCGTGACTACCCTTTTTATGTCCCCCTCAAAGGTACCAAATCAACTGGCAAAGTTTTACTTGACCAGCTGGTAACAATTGATTTCAGAGCGAGAAAGTATAAATTCGTCGAAGATATTGCAGATTCTTTGCTCATTGAACTCCTATCACGTGTTAAAGTCATTTTTGAGAAAGAGTAGGGATTTCCATTTATAATGGCCATCAAGTTCAAATTTGGTGTTCTTTTCTTGTTCAACGTTCAATATTTACCAATGTCATTATTTGACAAGACTCCTAAAATTCGATAGATTAACTATGACATAAAGAAGTCCTGCCTTGACATTTGGCAACGGAAAAGCCCCCTACGTCTCCCACAAAGTGAAGTAGGAGGCTTTTTACTTGGCTTCGGTTGCCAAGTTCCGACCTAGTGACACCTAAACGTCACCTTTCTTATCTAGCCATTTAGAATTACTCAATTAGTTAATGATTTATGTTCATTTTCCTAATGTAGTCGTATTGAGAGAGTAAGTTGCTAATTTTGAATTTCAAAGAGTATTACTTAGGCGGTGTAGTTAGTGCCAGAAAGTGTTATAACATATCCGCTTCCACCAGAAAACGGCCAGAAATCTCTAGTCGTTTTTATCTATTTTTAAAATTAAAGCCAGCAAAATCTATCCTCCCCCTCACCCCTCTTCATCTGCCTGAAAATTGGTGGAGTGGCTTGACTTCCATTCTTTGATGTAGTTGAGGCGGTCCTTGATGCGGCTTTCATTGCCCTGGTCGGTTGGTTGATAATAGACATGGTCGGCCACGCTTTGGGGACGGGTTGGCATGGTGGTTAACTTATCATCATAGAAATGAGCTAGCTGATAGCCCTTGCCATAGCCAACTTCCTTCATCAGCTTGGTTGTGGCATTTCGCAAATGCAAGGGAACGGGCTCATTGAGGGTTTTCTTGATGTCTTTTTGAACGGCGATCCTAGCCTTATAGGTGGCATTGGATTTTGGGGCCAAGGAGAGATAAATCACGCACTGGGTCAAGTGAACATCGCACTCAGGCAAACCGATATAGCGACAGGCCTGAAAGACATTAATAGCTAGGTTGAGGGCATTATTATCGGCCAAGCCAATATCTTCGCTAGCAAATCGCACCAGACGTCTAGCGATATAAACAGGGTCTTCACCACCCGCCAACATTCGTCCCAGCCAATAGACGGCTGAGTCGGCATCACTATTTCGCATGGATTTGTGGAGAGCGGAGATGATATTGTAGTGCTCCTCGCCATCCTTATCGTACTGCAGGGTCTTGTTGCTCAGGAGGTCTGCGACCAATCTTTCGGTGATGGTGACTTCGTCCTGCTCCCTATCGCTGTTGAGCACCAGCATTTCTAGGGTATTGAGGGCGGTCCTGGCATCGCCATTGGCGTAGACGGTTAGGCTATCCAGGAGTTGGTCAGAGATTTGTACTTGAGTATTGGGAAAGGCTTGCTGGGAATTAAGAACTCGCTTAAGGAGGCCAAGAATATCCTCCTTAGTCAAGGATTTCAAGACAAAAACACGGGTCCTGGACAGGAGGGCATAATTGACCTCAAAGGAGGGATTTTCGGTCGTTGCCCCAATCAAAATGATACTTCCCTTTTCGACGTAGGGCAGAAAGGCATCCTGCTGGGCCTTGTTAAAGCGATGGATTTCATCAATAAAGACAATGGTCTTCTCACCAAAACTGCGATTTTCCTCGGCCTCATTCATGATGGTCCGAATCTCCTTGATACCATTCATGACGGCACTAAAGGTAATAAACTTGGCATTGGTTTTCTTGGCAATGATTTCTGCTAGGGTCGTCTTGCCAACACCAGGTGGGCCCCAGAAAATCATGGAGGAGACCTGGTCTTTTTCAATCATTTCTCGTAAAAATTTTCCCTGACCAACTAGGTGGTCTTGGCCGACAAAATCGTCCAAAATTTGCGGTCGCATCCTGCTGGCTAAGGGAGCAGATTCTTGCATATCTGCATCAAAAAGCGAGGCTTGGGGCATACTGTTTCTCCTCATTTAGGCTATTTTCCAATGACCAAGCGGCGACTATAAACAGCCTGACCAGAGTGCATGACGATGTCATCAACCGTCGAAACAATTCTGACACCACGGGTAACTGCTGGAGTCCAGTTGCGGTCAATAACGTCAGCTAAGTCAGCTTCATCCAGTTGAGCAAAATAGGCCTTGGTCCGCTCCATACTGGCCTGCAAGTAATCCTTAAGAACCTGCTTGTCCGAGACAACCACTTTAGCTGCCTCTTGAGGAGTGTGTCGCCAATCCTGGGTATCGTCTGGAAGGTCGAGATTAAACCGTTCCTTGAAGCCGGCTGTCTCATACAGTTGGGGCAAACCTGCCAGGGGTGAAATTTGGTAATCCAAGACCCGACTGCTGTGCCAGATAAGCCAAGTTACTGATTTAATCAGGGGTTTTGGCATGGTATTGGCTTCTTCTACTGTCATCTGGTCAAGGGTTTCAAGAAAACGCTCTTGGGCACGCTCTAAAGTGTCTATGGATAATTCTAAGGGAGACATATCTAACCTCTTTCTAGGGGGACTAGGTTAAGCGGGACAAAGAAAAAACTTGCCACTCAGCTACAAAGGCGTAAACAGACATGAGCTGTAAAAAATCGCCAGCCCCTCCGCTTTTTTAAGTACATATTTATATCCCTAGCTTACTCCTGCTTGGGCATTTCTGCAAGCTTTTACTGAAAAACCAGACGACTTAGGCTGTCTGGTCTTTTTTCTAGTTTTGGTCTACTTGGATTGGAAAATGCAAACTTGATAGAGGTCAGGCAAGCAGGGAGTGGCCGTTTCAAGTCTGCTAGCCCTTTGATTTCCATCCGGCAAAAGCTTGCTTGTCTTCCATGAGCCCACTTAAAAAGTAAGGAACTTTATAAATTCGACAAACATCCTTCTACAAAAAGAACTAAAACTAATCAAAAAACGAATGAATGTCAGTTATATTATCAATAACCACTATTATCATTCGCTTTTTATTATTCACTTTTGGCTTGGCTGACTTTTCAGTGAACTTGACTTCCTGAGATTTTTCCAACTAGCTTAAAAATCTGCCCGTCTAGGCTAATCTGTCAACTTGAGGCAGAAGGCATCCCAGGCTTGGAGTTTTTGCTTGTTCAGAGCTACTGCCACATCGGTATTGCTGATGAGGATGTCCTCAAAGGAGTCTGACCAGGCGAAATTCTGCTCTTGATTAGAGAAATTAACGACAACCAGATGGCTTTCCGAGTCCCGGACTCGTTTATAGGCAAAGACCTTGTCCGCCGTTTCTAAAAGCTCAAAATCTGCATCAATCAGCCAATCATTATCCTTACGCAGCTGAACCAGTTTTTGATAGGTATAAAAGATGGAATCTGGATCTGCTAGGGCAGCTTGAACATTGATGCTTTGATAATTGGGGTTGACCGGCAGCCAAGTCTTATCGGCACTAGAGAAACCAGCCTGCTTAGTGCTGTCCCACTGCATAGGAGTTCTGGCATTATCGCGACCAATCATGCGAATACTATCCATGATGGCAGCCATATCCTGACCCTTTTCCAAAGCTTCATGGGCAAAATTCAAGGATTCAATATCATCAATTTGCTCCAGGTCGGCAAAGGGATAATTTGTCATGCCAATCTCTTCCCCCTGATAAATGTAGGGAGTCCCTCGCATAAGATGAAGGAGGATAGCCAGAGCTTGGGCCGATTTGACACGGTTGACACCCGTGTCTCCCCAGATAGAAAGAACCCGAGGCAGGTCGTGGTTATTCCAGAAGAGGGAATTCCAGCCTTGACCCAATTCTAGCTGGGTCTGCCATTTGTTGAAAATCGCTTTGAGAGCTGGAACATCCAATTCCTTGGCATAATCCCATTTAGGAACATCGGGCTTATGTTGCAGGCCAATATGCTCAAATTGGAAAACCATGGACAACTCATGATGGTCGGGATTCGAATATTGCTTGGCAATCTCAGGACTGGCTCCCCAAGTTTCCCCCACCGTCATCAGGTCATGCTTGCCAAAGGTCGCTTGGTTCATTTCCTTTAGGTAATCGTGAAGCTTGGGACCATTGGTAGAGATGCCCTGGTCAGGAATTTTGCCAATCATATCAATGACATCCATGCGGAAGCCACCGATACCCTTGGCAATCCAGAAATTCATCATGTCATAAACCTTCTGGCGGAGCTGAGCATTTTCCCAATTCAAATCGGGTTGTTTCTTGCTAAAGAAATGCAGATAGTATTGGCCTGACTTTTGGTCGTACTGCCAGGCCGAGCCACCAAAGATGGAATCCAGATCATTGAGTTGGTCTCGCCAGATATAGAAATCACGCTCTGGGCTAGTCGGATTCTCCCTAGCTTCGACAAACCAGGCGTGCTCATCCGAGGTATGATTGACCACCAGATCCATGACAATCTTGATATGCCGCTGATTAGCTTGGTCCAGCAATTCCTCCATATCGGCCATATTACCAAAGATGTCGGCAATAACCTCGTAGTCTGAAATATCGTAGCCATTGTCATCCATAGGGCTTTGATAAACGGGAGACAGCCAGATAGCCGTAATCCCCAGCTTTTGCAGGTAATCCAATTGGCTGATAATCCCTTGCAGGTCGCCGATACCATCACCATTGGAATCTTTAAAAGACTTAGGATAAATTTGATAAACGGTTGCCTTGTGCCACCAATGTTTTTCCATTGTTTTTTCCTCACTTTTAGAAATCGTTTTCACACCCACTACTATACCTTTTTTAAGCTGGATAGACAAGGAAATTAAGGAAACAGACCCTCAGTTCAGTAATTTTTTGCCATTAAATACTATGGGTGGATGATGGGCTTAACATTTTACCGGATAACTTTTTCAGTATCCTTGGCAAAGAAGTGACCCTTGGCAACATTGAAGGCCAACTTGACTTCTTGACCAGGTTCGTGGAAATCACGAGCTTCGACTCGAGAGGAGAATTCATAATCTCCATGTTTCAGATAAAGCATGGTTTCAGCTCCCAATAGTTCAGATACCTGTACTTCTGCTGTTACAATAGCCTCCGGGTAGGCATCAAGAGCAATATGATTAGCTGAAATATCTTCTGGACGAATACCAAAGATTAGCTTTTTATCTAGGTAGCCTTTGGCTTCTAGGAGCTTGGCTTGTCCTTGAGGAAGAGCAATCTTAAAGCCGTTTTCCCCAACCAGACAGTCTTTTTTAGCGGTTACTTCAAAGAAGTTCATGGCTGGACTACCGATGAAACCAGCGACAAACTTATTAGCAGGTTGGTTGTAAAGTTCTTGAGGAGTTCCGATTTGCTCCACCCGTCCAATGGTACCTGAGCTATCTTCGTTCTTGGTTGAACTCATGATAACAATACGGTCAGCCAAAGTCATGGCTTCAGTTTGGTCGTGAGTTACATAAATGGTTGTTGAACCAATTCGACGGTGGAGCTTGGCAATTTCAGCCCGCATAGAAACCCGCAACTTGGCATCTAGGTTGGACAGGGGTTCATCCATGAGGAAAACCTTGGCATCACGAACGATAGCTCGTCCCATGGCAACCCGTTGCCGTTGACCGCCAGACAAGTCTGCTGGTTTTCTTTCGAGAAACTCTGTCAGGCCAAGAATTTGAGCGGCTTCTTTAACCCGTTTATCAATATCATCTTTGGAGTACTTCCGTAATTTTAGACCGAAGGCCATATTGTCATAGACAGTCATATGGGGATAGAGGGCATAGTTTTGGAAAACCATAGCAATGTCGCGGTCTTTAGGGGCTAGGTCATTGACGACCTTGCCATCAATTTTCAATTCACCCTTACTGATGTCCTCTAGACCCGCAACCATCCGCAGGGTGGTTGATTTCCCACAGCCTGAAGGGCCAACAAAGACGATGAATTCCTTATCCTTGATAGAGAGGTCAAAATCTTCTACAGAATAGTGACTACTATTAGGATATTTTTTGTAAATGTGGTTTAAGTTTAATTCTACCATAGGCTTCTTCTGCTAACTCCTTCTCATTCAAATGTGATGGTTTGACCATTTTCAGTAACCTGATAGGTTAAATCATTTAAATTAATTTCAGCTTGGGCAAGGACACTATTATCTCGGTTACCACGTTTAATGATGATGGTATTCTCATCTTTTACTGTTGTCTCTATGCTTCCATCTAAGTCAAAAGCTGACGATTGATTCCGGTAGCTAAATAAATTTAGCAGAGCCTTAACGACAGGTCGTTGGACTTCTTGGGCAATTTCCTGACTACTATAGTAGTGGCGGTTGATATTACGACCTTCCTTGGTCTTTTCCAAGAGTTCTAGGTCATTCTTACCTGCCAAGAGGCCAACATAGTAAACTTGAGGGATACCTGGAGCAAAGGCCTGAATCAGACGGGCTAAGAAATACTTCTTGTCATCATCTCCCAGAGCTGAATAGTAGGTCGAATTGATTTGATAGATGTCGAGATTATTGTACTCCGCTGTCGAATACTTGCGGTTAACATTGGCGCCGACCTTATAGAGCTGGTTGGAGGTATAATCAATTTCCTCATCGGTCAAGATATCCTTGACATCCACAACTCCGATACCATCATGCGTATCCAGGGTCGTGAACTGCTTCATCGGGCTTTTGGCCAGCCAGTCTGCCAAGCGTTGAGCCTGACCACTGTAGAGGGAATAGAGGGTCACCATAGGCAGGGCAAAATCATAAACAAAATAATCGTGGTCAGCAATCTTGAACTGAATGGAATAGTGTTCATGAATTTCTGGCAAAATATCAGCCCCTGCTTCTTTAGCGATGGCCTGAACCTTGGTCAAAAGATCCCAAATTTCTGGTTCAACAAAGAAATCATTGCTATCCAATTTCTTGACAGCGTAGGCGAAGGCGTCTAGGCGAATCAGGTCACAACCGTTGGCAGCAAGATTTTCGATGGTCTTTTTGATAAAGTCCATGGTCACCTCCTTGGTGACATCAAGGTCGATTTGCTCTTCGCCAAAGGTATTCCAGAGGTGCTCCTTAGAGCCGTCGGCGAAGATAATTTCCTGCATGGGAGCCTTATCCTTACGCTTGTAAATTAAATCAATGTCTGCCTGAGTTGGACGATTTTCTGGCCAGAATTTTTCCCAACGTAAAAATAAGTCGGCATAGGCGGAAGCGTCCTTTTTCTCTTGGAAATCCTTATAATACTTGGATTGGCGAGAGATATGATTAATCATAAAATCAAACATCAGATAGTATTTGTCACCCAAACGTTTGACATCATCCCAATCACCAAAGGCAGGATCTACCTGGTCATAATCAACTGGAGCAAAGCCACGATCTCCCGTTGAAGGGAAGAAAGGTAAGAGGTGGACGCCACCAATGGCATCTCCAAAATACTTACTGATATTTTCATCCAGTTCTTTCAGGTTCTTGCCCAGGCTATCTGAGTAGGTTATGAGCATGGTTTTATTTGTGAGTGTCATAGCAATCTCTTTTCTAAGCTTTATGTCTTCTAGTTATCACTTAACAGCCCCATTGCTCATTCCTGAAATGATATTCTTTTGGAAAATGAGGTAGACAATGGTAATGGTTATAATACCAACGATGTAGGAAGCAAAGCTTGGTCCATAATCGTTGAAATATTGACCGGTATAGTTGTATTGGAAGAGGGGCAGGGTCCATAATTTGGAATCCTTGTTCAAAATCAAGAGGGGGAGCATGAAGTCATTCCAGAACCAGAGGGCATTGATGATGAGGGTTGTCGCATGCATGGGTTTGAGCATGGGGAAGACTACCTTAAAGTAGGTCGTGAACTTATCGGCCCCATCAATTTCAGCGGCTTCATCCAGACTATCCGGCACGCTCATCTTGATATAGCCGACATAGAGGAAAAGGGTCTGCGGAATGGCATAGGTCAGGTAAAGAATAATCAAGCCCCACATATTAGCCAGACCCAACCGATTCATCATCACGGTAATAGGAATCATGATAACTTGGAAAGGAACGAAGATCCCCAGAATCAGCAGGCTGTACATAATGGTAAAAGCCTTCTTACGAGACATATTGCGGGCAATCGCATAGGCTGCTGCTGGAATAAAGAGCATGACCACCGCAACCGAGACAACGGTAATAATGGTCGAATTCCAGAAGTAACTGCCGATGCCATCGTTTAAGAGCCTGTGATAGTTATCAAGGGTGAAAGGATTGGGCCAGGAGAAGAAATTCTCCATAATATCCTTGGTGGTTTTACCCACTACAGAAATTATAGGGCCCAAAAAATGACCTAAGTCTACTTAATGTCAGACTTAGGTCTTTTAGTCTCTATCATCATAACCCTTGGGATGGCTGGAATGCCAAGCCCAGGCGGTTTGGATGATTTTTTCAATATTGTCGAATTCGGGTGCCCAACCAAGAACTTCTCTGGCCTTAGTCGAATCGGCAACTAGGGTATCGGGATCACCGGGACGGCGGTCAGCCTTCTCAGCTAGAATTTCCTCACCCGTCACCTTGCGGGCAGCTTCCAAAATTTGCAGGTTAGAAAAGCCAGTCGCTGAGCCGAGATTGAAGGCGGTAGACGGATTTCCTTGCCGCAAATAATCCAAAGCCAAGAGATGGGCCGAAGCTAGGTCAAAGGGGTGAACATAGTCACGCACATTGGTGCCATCTGGGGTATTATAGTCATCGCCGAAAATCATGATTTTCTCCCGCACCCCTTGAGCTACTTGGAGAATGATTGGCAGAAGATGGGTTTCAGGACCGTGATCCTCACCGATAGAACCATCTGGCTTAGCCCCAGCAACATTGAAGTAACGCAGAGGCACGAACTTGATGCCATAAGCCTGGTCGGACCATTTCATGATGGTCTCCATCATGAGCTTACTTTCGCCATAAGGATTGATAGGATTTTGTGGTGTAGTTTCCTTGATGGGAATTTCCTGAGGGATGCCATAGGTTGCTGCAGTTGATGAGAAGACAATATGTTTGATGTCAAACTCATTCATAACTTCCAAGAGTTTGATCATGCCAGACGTATTGTTGTCAAAATACTTGAGCGGTTTCTCCATGGACTCTGCCACCAGAGAAAAGGCTGCGAAGTGAATGACTGCATTGAGGTCAGGAGTTTCTCGGAAAACCCGCCGCATGAAATCTTGATCGGCTAAGTCTCCTTGATAGAATTTGGCAGAAGGATGAACAGCGGCCCGGTGACCGGTCACCAAACTATCAACCACGACCACCTCTTCTTGCCCCTTTTGAACCAGATAATCCACCATATGGGAACCGATGTAGCCGGCTCCTCCCAAAACTAAAATTGCCATTTGCTAAGTTCCACTAGGGTCAAGGCCCTTCCTTTCTTATTTACTACTCAATCCCAATTGTCTCAAGAAAACGATGGAAAGCCGCTTGCCCTTCTTGGCTACGCTTGTAGACACCAGCATCTTCTAGGACACGTACAAAAACTTGACCGACAGCCTTTTGCAGAACTTGATGGACATTGTCGGGGCTAATGTCAACTGAAGCCTTCAAGTCATCTGCCCAAGCCTTATGATAGTCAGCAATTTCATTATACTGGTTTGTCAGGTAGTTTTCAACCTCAGCCAACTCTCCTTTGAGACGAGGTGGCAGAATGGCCAGCCCCATGACCTCAATCAGGCCAATATTTTCTTTCTTAATATGTTGAACATCAGGGTGAGGATGGTAGACGCCATCTGGGAACTGCTGGGAGGTATGATTATCCCGCAGAACGATGTCCAATTCAAATTGCCCCCGACGTTTTCTGGCAATTGGAGTAACGGTATGGTGGGGCTCTTCTTGGCTGAAGGCAAGGACATCTGACTCGGGGTCACTATAATGACGCCAAGCCTGACGAATCACTTCCGCCAAGGCCACGAGTTCTTCCTTATCTTTACCAGCCAAGCGAATCACCGACATAGGCCATTTGACGATACCTGCTGAGATTTCGGGAAAATCCTTAAAGTGGAAAGAATAGTCAAGTCCAGCCTTTTCCATAGGAAAGACATGACGACCGCCCTGATAATGATTGTGGGTCAGGATAGAACCTCCGACAATGGGCAGGTCCGAGTTTGACCCAGCAAAGTAACCCGGAAATTGATCAACAATCTCTAAAAGCTGGGCAAATGTTTCCTGGGTAATCTGCATGGGAACATGCTGGTGGTCAAGGAAGATACAATGCTCGTTAAAATAAGCGTAAGGTGAATATTGGAAGCCCCATTCCTGTCCTAGCAAATCTAGGCGAATAATTCGGTGATTGGCTCTAGCCGGATGGTCAATCCTTCCCTGATAACCCTCATTTTCCATACAGAGTTGACACTTGGGATAGGAGGATGCCTTAGCCTGCTTAGCTGCAGCGATGGCCTTGGGGTCCTTTTCCGGCTTGGATAAATTAATGGTAATCTCCACATCACCGTATAGGGAATCCTGGATAACCGCTTCATTTTCGAAGGAGAATTTTCCAGTCAATCGGGCTATGAGCTGATGAAAGGAGCCATTAAAAAGTTGGAGGAGGAACTTCCGACTGCCTTCTTTCTAGCCAATGATGCCTTGGCTATCAGTGCCCTAAGAGCCCTTCAGGAAGAAAATCTGCCAGTTCCCAAGCGCGTCAGTCTCATCTCCTTCAATGACACTCCGCTGACAAGAGAGGTTTTCCCCAGTCTATCTAGCGTCACCGTCTATACCAAAGACATGGGACGCTGTGCCGTTGACGTTCTCAATCGCCATATTCTCAAGAACGAGACTGTCCCAACCTTAACCAGACTAGCTACTAAGCTGACTTTGCGAGATAGCAGTCTATAACGATAAAAGGCCTAGCAGTTTCCGCTGCTAGGCCTTTTATTAGTTTTGAGGGGGTCGTCATGCTAGTTTAGACTAGGAAAGTCAAGATTAATGGATGGCCCCGAAAACCTAGACCAAGTAAGCCAAAATGGATAGGTGGTCATGAAAATCTAGGACAGACAAGTTACATTGCTACACTTACGAATTTTTGACCCGAGATGCTAATGGTATTGGGGCTTCATTCTCCTTGTAGAGCTCTCAAGCAGGCTTCCAGATTTTTGGAGCCAGATTTCTTAGGCTTGCAGACTGGCGACGATAGTTTTCACCAGCTGGTCTCGACTCAAGCCATTTTTAGCCATGAGTTCTTGACGGTCATAGCGGTCGTGGAAATGTTTGTCGATGCCGTAATTTTGCACCCTGATGTCGCTATTACCCAGGTAGCTGGCAATAGTTTGGCCGTAGCCACCTTCAAGTAGGCCATCCTCCAGGGTAATCAGCAGTTGGTGATTGGCTGGCAGGGAATCCAGCAACTCCTTGTCCAAACCGGTGATAAATTTAGGATTGACCAAGGTAGGGGTAATCCCGTGTTGCTCTTCTAAGACCTCGGCCACTTCTTGGGCTAGGCCATAGAAATTGCCAAGACCAAAGATAGCCACTTGAGATCCTGCTTGTGTCACCTGATTCTTATTTAAGACGGAATAATCCGTCTTGTCAGGCAGACCAGTTTCCTTGAGCGGACCAACAGGAATTCGGATGGCAACCGGATGGTCCTTCTGCTCAATAGCCCAGTCCAACATGGCCAGGTGCTCTTCCTTATTGGTTGGAGCCAGATAGACCACATTAGGAATATGGCTGAGAAAGGGAATATCAAAGAAGCCCAGATGGCTCTCATCATTCATGGCATTAACTGAAGCCATATGAATCAGAGCCGTCACCGGCTGATTGTTGAGGGCAATGTCGTGCCACCATTGGTCATAGGTTCTTTGCATGAAGGTCGAAGCCACATACCAAACAGGCTTGGCCCCATTCTTAGCCAATCCTGTGGACATGGTGGCTGCTTCTTGTTCGGCAATCCCGACATCAACAAATTGCTGACCAGCCTCATCTCGCTGTCCCTGACTAAAGAGGAACATGGGCGTGCCAGCATTGACTGCAATAACCCTTGGATCCTGCTTGATTTTCTTAAGGAGGAAGTCAGCCGTCACCGAGTTATAGTTTGGTCCATTGGAACCGCCTAAATATTGGCCCGTTTCAGGATTGAAAGGACCGCCAGCGTGGAAGGCTTCGCGATTCTTTTCCATAAAGGGAACCCCGTGACCCTTCTGGGTGTGAATATGGAGAAGAACAGGGCGGTCACTATCCTTGACCTCCTGGAAGAGGGCAATCAGGGCAGGCAAGTCATTTCCCTCGTCCAAATAATGATAGTCAAAACCTAGAGCCTTGAAGAGATTATCCTTAGCTTGACCATTGGACTCCCGCAAGCTCCGAAGAGCTGTGTAAATGCCACCCTTGGGATTGACAGCGATAGACTGGTCATTATCATTGACAATGACAATGGTATTGGTGCCGGTCGTCGCAATCTGGTTGAGGCCTTCATAAGCCATACCACCCGACAGGGAACCATCGCCAATGATGGCGACCACATTGGAGTTTTCCCCCTTTAGGTCTCTGGCCTTGGCAACACCAGATGCCAAGGAGAGGGAAGTTGAAGTATGGCCAACTGTAAAGAGGTCGTGCTCACTCTCCTTAGGGTTGGTGTAACCCGAGACATCATCATAGTGAGCTGGATCCAGAAAGGCTTGAGCCCGCCCTGTCAGCATTTTATGAACATAAGACTGGTGGGAAACATCAAAGATAAACTTATCGATGGGTGAATTGAAGACATAGTGGAGAGCCACCGTCATCTCAACCACACCAAAGTTAGGCCCATTATGGCCACCGTGCTGACTGATCTTTTCCAAGAGAGCCTGCCTGGCCTCAAGGACAACTTGCTCTAACTCGGCCTGAGACATGGTCTTCAAGTCCGCTGGTGATTTAATCTTTTCTAGCATAGGATTCCTTTCTTATTAGCAAATTTTGCTTTTATTATAAACCTTGGAGTTAACTCCAAGTCAATCAAAACTTAAAAATAAACGCTAGTCAAGAGCTGTTAGCCATTTTTCCAGAGTGGCCTGACTGGAAAGGACATCACCTGGCAGGGGTTGCTCAGCTAAAAGTTGGTTAAAGAAAGTTTGTGATTGCGCATAGGTCGAGCCGCCCGATGTCGCAAAGGTCGCTACCCTTTTGCCAGTCAAATCCAACTTTTCGACGACAGTCTCCACAATCCGAGGTGGAATCCCCCACCAGATAGGATGACCAATAATGATAGTGTCATAGCCTGAAATATCAGGAAGGTAGCCTACGAATTCAGGACGACTGGCAGGATTATTCTGCTCTTGATTGGCACGACAATTATCATCGGTCCAGGTCAAATCAGATTGGCTATAAGGTTCTTCCGCCTGAATGGCATAGGTATCAGCTCCCAGACGGCTGGCAATCGTTTCAGCAAGTCGCTTAGTTGTTCCAGTAATCGAAAAATAAATAACTAAAGTCTTTGACATGATTTGCCCCTTTCGTAAGATAAGCAAGCATTTTCGGCTCTCTTCGCTGACTGTCGCTAAAAAGAAAAATCCCCTAGCCTTCTACCTAGGAGAAGGGCTAAGAGGTTGTGCTTATTCATGCTTGGCTAGGCCTGACCTGCTTAGCTTCATTATAACAAAAAAAACCAAACCGCATAGGGTTTGGAATTGAATAAAATTTATACCATTAGATTAATCATCCCGCTTATAGCGACGATCTTCCAAGAGTCGCAAGAAATGGTCGTTAGGCACTTGGCCATTGTGATATTTCTGATAGACCTGCTTGACGGCATCCGTATGCTTGGCATAAAGATCCTTGCGCAGCTCCAATTGTTCCCGATGGAAGGCCTGGGTTTCAGCCCGATTCTTTAGGAGCAGCTCCTGCATTTCCTGGCGTTCATTTGGATCTTGGATAGCATCCAAGCCCCAGGCAATCCGCTTGGCCGCATAATCCTGATACTGACGAACCCGTTTTCTTTCTTGCTCAAAATGCTTGTGCAAAATGGCCGAAATATCCTTTGGAGAATGGAAAATTTCCCGAACAGCCGTAATTGGCTCCGCATCGACCACCGTATAGGTAAGGGCACCCAAGTAGGGCATGAGGAAAACGGTGATGGCACCCGCCGCAATCAGAACAGAAGCAATCTCGCTGGACATAAAGCCATCATTGACCGCAATCCCCGTAATCCCAACGATTAGGGGTAGGGCTGTCGTACAGTAGAAGGCAACCGAAAAACGATTGTGAATGGTCAGGCGCTTCTCTGGATCGCGCTCCAAGGAGAGCGAAATAACGATAGGAATGGCCCGAATCAAGACTAAGGCCAAAATGAAGGCTACCAGCAGGCCTGGTCGTTCTGCAACTGCCATGAGATTAATACTACAACCCGAAATCACAAAGAAAAGAGGAATCAGGAAGCCGTGAGCAATCCCATTAATTTTCTTCTCTAAGGTGTGGCTATTTTCTGGAATCACAAACCTGAGGACAAATCCCGCCGCAAAGGCTCCCAAGACAATATCCAACTCGAAAACTGATGAGAAGGCAACCAAAACAATCAAGAGAAGAATGGTTACCCGCACCGTCATCTGGGAATTGGTATCCGCCTTGGAATGAAGAAACTGGTAGAGAGCACCACCGCGTTGAACGGCCTTATTGCCCAAGGTAGCCAACCAGACACAAATCAGCAGGAGACCACCAAGAATGGCTGCTGTCTTCCAGGTTGACCTGGCAGAAAGCAAGATAGCCATGGCAATGACTGTCGCTACTTCTCCCCAAGTTCCATAAGCAATGATGGTATTGCCAATCTGGGTTCCGGTCAGGCCCCGTTCCTCCAAAATGGGCATAAGGGTTCCCAGAGCCGTTGTCGTAAAGAGCAGGGCTGTGGCAATCAAGCCTTGTTTGCCCGAAGCAATATCCGGCATGATAAAAGCCACAATCAGACCAATAACCAGGGTAAAGGCCCAGGTCCAGAAGCCCTTCTTTCCCTCTTTTCCGACAATGACCTTGGGGTCAATTTCATAACCCGCCAAAAGAAAGAGAAAGGCACAACCCAAATCAGATAGGAGCTTGAGAGCTTCACTATCCGAATTTATCCAGCCGAGCGCATGGGGGCCTAGAGCTGCACCAGCCGCAATCAAAATCACCGTCTCAGGCACGACCTGTCTGGGAATCAACTTGGCCACCATAGGGGTCACTGCTGCTATAAAAGTAATTATTGTTAATGAAATAAAAGTTCCTGTCATAGAATACTCCCAATATCCAAGCCCAGCAACAAGGTTACTTGAGCAGACATTCAGCTAACATTATACCATTTCAATGGCCAGCTTGCAGAAGCGAGACCCTAAGACCGGATAATATTGGACCATTGGCTTACTTTCGCCAGTAGATTTAGCGAGGGAAGCTAGGCTTGCTCGCAGCAATCTTTTAATCCCTCCCTAAGGTTTGCTTGCCAGCTCATCTACTGCTTGGCTTTAATATAGTCTACCAACTGCAACACCAAATCGTACTGCATAAAGGGAGTAATCAAGTAGATACCCTTAAAATAGGTGAGCGCCTGATCAATCAACTTTTTACTCTCTGCCAAAGCAATCTCTTGACACTTAGATTTATCATCCTTGACCCTTGCCAGTTTTTCGAGAAAAGCCTCTGATAATTTAATCCCCGGAACCTCGTTATGAAGGAAGAGGGCATTATTATAACTGGTGATTGGTAATATTCCAATAAAGAAGGGTTGCTCATAAGATTCACTTAAATCCGCCAACTGCTTGATTGTCTCTCCTTCAAAAATGGGCTGGGTAATAAAACAATCGGCTCCTGACGTGATTTTCTTCTCAATAAGACGACCGCTTCGAGCTAAATTGGGAACATTGGGGTTAAAGGCTGCAGCTACAGTAAAACTAGTTGCCTTTTTCAAGGAAGCTCCACTATAGCTCTTTCCCTGATTAAGTTGCTTGATGAGTTGAATCAGTTTAAAACTTGTCACATCATAGACACTAGTCGCCCCAGGAAAATCTCCCAGTTTAGAGGGATCGCCAGTCACAGCCAAAATGTGATCAAAACCTAGTAAATCCATACCCAGTAACCTCGATTGCAGCCCAATCATATTATGGTCACGACAGGTCAGGTGTAAGAGAAAAGGTGTTGAAATTTCATCTCTTAGGAGGGAGGCGAGACTGAGATTGCAAATTCTGGTGTGGGCCAGAGAGTTGTCTGACAGGGTAATGGCTGCCACACCACTAGTATCAAGAGCCTTAACACCTTCCTTGAATTTAGCAATTTCTAGGTTTTTAGGGGGATCCAATTCTGCGACAATAGTCACCTCCCTTTTAACCTTGTCTACTAAGGTCTCCCCTGTCTTAACCTGTCTTAAGAAGTCTGCTTCCTTAGCCAAGGGAGTCAAATATTTTTCCTGGACTGGCTTGAGGCCACCCAAGGCCCTCTTTACAGCACGGATATGGGCTGGAGTCGTCCCACAACAACCACCAATAATGCGGGCTCCCTCTGCAGCCAGTAGCCTTGCCGATTGACCAAAATAGTCAGCATTAGATGAAAACTGATAGGTGGAATCTGTAGCCGTATCTAAGGCTGGCAGACTGGCATTGGGATAGACTGCTAAATAGGATTGGGCGAAAAGGGGAATCTGCTTGAAAGATTGAATCATGTGGTAGGGCCCCAGATGGCAGTTCAAACCGACAACATCTGCTCCCAACATAATCAGTTGGCTAAAAATATCAACAAGGGACTGCCCTGTCCCCGTCAGGCCAACCTCTTGCAGGGAAAGGTTGGTAATTAGTGGTAGCTCTGTTAAAGGACGAAGGGCCTTAACTACTGCTAGGAGCTCTTCAGCATCATAATAAGTTTCTAAAAGCAGGCCATCCAGGACACCCGTCTCCAAGAGAAACTGAGCCTGTTCCACGGTCTCTCTGACAATTTCCTCTAAATCTAAGTCACACTGGCGAATCCCTCTGGAGGCACCGATGGTCCCTAGGACAAAGGTTTTATCACCTGCTGCCTCCCTTGCTAAACGAGCACCTGCTTGATTGATTTCTTTGACCTGGTCGTCAAAACCATAATTTTTTAATTTATGCCGTTTTGCCCCATAGGTATTGGTCTGAATGATATCTGCCCCTGCCTCAATGTAGGCAAGGTGAATCTTTTTGATATCAGCGGGGTGGGAGAGATTATAGGCTTCATAACAATTATCCAGACCATTGCTATAAAGTAGTGTCCCCATGGCACCATCAGCAACCAATATCTCATTTTTTAAACGTTCCAGAAGTTGTGCCATATCTGCTCCTTTCTCCATACCTTAATCTTTGCCGAACTTATGGCGAACAATCTTGGTCGCAGCTACCAAATTTTTAAGGGCCGCTACCGTCTCTCTTTCCTTGCGGGTCTTGAGACCACAATCTGGATTTACCCAGAATTGGTCCAAGGATAACTGGTGGAGGGGCCGCTCAATATTACTAATCAATTCATCCAAACTTGGAACCCGTGGTGAATGAATGTCATAGACTCCCAGACCAATTCCAAGGGGATAGGTAGCAGTCTCAAATGCTTCAATAATTTCGCCATGACTCCTACTGGTTTCAATCGAAATCACATCAGCATCGAGGGCACGAATAGACTCAATAATTTCCGAAAAGTTGGAATAACACATATGGGTATGAATTTGAGTCGTGTCCTTAACCGATGAAGTCGCCAGGCGAAAGGCTCTCACAGAGTCATCCAGATAAGCTTGTTGCTTGTCCTTGCGCAGGGGGAGGCCCTCTCTCAGCGCAGCCTCATCCACCTGGATTATAGGAATTCCAGCATCCTCTAAAAGCTCAATTTCCTTCCTAATAGCCAAGGCAATCTGGTTGAACAAATCAGGCCGTGAAATATCATTGCGTTCAAATGACCAATTTGTGATGGTAATCGGCCCAGTCAGCATCCCCTTTACCGGCCGTTTTGTCAAACTTTGGGCGTAGACCGTCTCCTTGAGCGTCAGGGGTTGGATATGTTGGATATCCCCATAAATGATTGGAGGCTTTACTGCCCTAGAACCGTAGGACTGAACCCAGCCCCCTTTTGTTGTGGCAAATCCAGCCAACTTTTGACCAAAAAATTCCACCATGTCCACGCGCTCAAATTCTCCGTGGACTAAGACATCAAGATCTAGGTCCTCCTGAATCTTAATCCAACGAGCAATCTCAGACTTAATGAAATCCTCATAAGCCTGATTGGAAATTTCTTGTCCTTTCCAAGCTCGGCGAATCCGTCTGACCTCAGAAGATTGAGGAAAGGAGCCTATCGTTGTCGTTGGTAGAACCGGTAATCCAAGCTTCTCTTGCTGGAGTGGGTAGCGGTCCTTGAAATCCAGATGGCGCTTCTGAGGAATCTTTCCCAAGTCCTCTAAGGCCAAATTCCGAAAGTCCGCCGCCTGAAGTGCCTTAAAGTCGGCAACTTTTTGAGTAAATTTTGGACTGCTAAAACCTGTTTCAAGCTGGTCGGCTAGAAGGCGGAGCTCCTCTAATTTTTCGTCCGCAAAGGCCAAACCATTTTTTAAGAGGGGATTGAGACCAGTCTCTCCTTTTTTCGTTACTGGAACATGGAGCAGGGAACAAGAAGGCTGGATATGGACCGCTTTGACCTTGTCTGAAATCTCCAAAACCAAGTCTCGACTGGCTTCTAAGTCAGCACCCCAAACATTGCGACCATCAATAACACCAGCAAAAATTTCCTTATCTGAGAAATAACCAGCCTTGACAGCGGCCAAATTTTCCTCTAAACCATGGACGAAGTCCAGACCCAGGCCTGCAACTGGTAAGTTGCCCAGAATTTCTGGGTCAACCAAAGCCTCAAAATAGGTCTGGAAAATCAGCTTGGCCTCGGGGACTTGCTTAGCAAAATAAGCATAGACATGCTTGGCTGCCTCTAAGTAACTATGGCCTTCATCCGTCACAAAAATTGGCTCATCGACCTGGATATAGCTGGCACCAGCCTCAACAAGTTCCTGAAAAATCTGCCGATACAGGGGCAAAAGACTCTTGATAGCTGCAGTGTAATCTTCAATCCCTGAAGAGAGGGCCACAAAAGTGATTGGCCCGGTGATAACCGGTTTGGCCTTGTCACCAACAAGTTCTTTTGCCTCCAGATAGAGCTCCAAAAGTCGATTAGATTTTAAACTCGGTTTTTGCTTTGACCACTCCGGCAAAATATAGTGGTAATTGGTGTTAAACCATTTTTTCATGGCCGATGCCACATTATCCTTATTACCACGAGCAATCGCAAAATAGAGACCCAAATCATGGGCTTCCTTGGCAAAGCGCCTTGGAATAATATTAAACTGGTAGGATAGATCCAAAATATGATCATAGAGAGAAAAATCCCCAACCGGGATCAAATCAAGGCCAGCATCTGCCTGCTTTTTCAGGAAGGTCCGGCGTAAACTCTTCATCTCAGCTAGCAAATCAGCCTGAGACAGCTTCCCACTCCAATAGGATTCAATAAGCTTCTTCCACTCACGGTTTTCACCAAGTCTTGGATAACCTAAATTCGACACCTTAACCATAGCTACCTCCTATAGGGATATATTTTCAAAGTATACCCTTTTATTTTTTATGGAATCTATTTTATAACCTTTTATATCAGTAAATCAATAGTTTTCAGCTTAGAACTTTTATAGACCGCCCTATAGTTTATAACTAAGTAACAAGCAATTGTTATAGTTACCAGCTATACCCCCATCCTTTCTCACTCTCAAAACCAAGCAAATTTAGCCAAAGAAAAAGGGGAGCTTAGTCCCCAAAAATTTTATTTATATCCAAATCTAGTAGAATCCCATTGCAGCTTTAGCGAATCAATTCAGACCCTTTAGAGGCTAGTAGCTTAGCACAGTTAAGATTGCTCGAAAAACTGCCATTTGCTAAAGTAAGCCGATGATGCGGGTGTCACCAATTAAGTCATAGAAGTCTCAAACTAAAAGAAAAGCATGACAGACTCGAAGACTGCCATGACTTTAAAGCTTTTCTCAGAAAACCATACTGCTGCAAGTAATCAGAAATGGCTGCCATATCATTTGAATTTTATCTCTCCTGATTCCTTATTTTTAATTTTTCTAACCGTTTTCGACCTATGTCTAACATTTCTTTATCAAAGTTTGACCATTGACCAAAGAGAAGGGAAGCTAAAATCTCAGCTGCTGCCTGACTGTCTTTCTTAGAATCGAAGACACATTGTCTGTCTCTCTAAAAGATTTGAATCCGATTAAATATCTGCTCTTTCTCCAGCTGTTTTAAATTATCTACAAGATGGTCAACGATGTCGTCATGATATTCTCTGGGAGTCGCCCGTGCTCCATCTGGTGACTGAGCAAGCATCTCTTCATAGCGAATTAAAGTACTTAAGTAAGACAATTTCGGCTTAGTCGCAATAATAGCTAGTTCAACTTGATAGCCTTTAGACTTTAAATTAAGTAAGGGCAGTCTTTTTAGGAACTGTCACCGTTCTCAAAGTACCTTCTATAAGAAGGTGATAACCCCTATCACTGACCCTATCAATCAAGGCTTCAACCATCAGGCCAGCAAATTCTTTGGTGTATTCCACACTATCTTTACCATATTTTTGCTAAAGCGCTGAAAAATTAGGATGCTGTGGGCAAAAACTGTCACCATCAATGACAATGATATTTCCTTGATAAGCTTCCTGCTTAATGCGATGAATGGTTGTCTTTCCTGCACCACTTTGTCCCCCCAATAAAATAGCAGTAGGATGTTCACTTGGCTTCTTTCCTCGAATTAAAGCACGACTATTACGAGTTAAAGCTCTATTTAACTCAGCTTCGGTAAATTTGGCCACTATCATTAGACAGCTACTCCTTGTTTAGCCATACTCAACATGCGCTCTATACCATCTAGATAGCCCATATAGCGTTCAAATTCCTCAAATGTATTGACAAGATAAATCTTCGTGTGAACTAAATCTGCTAAATCATCACCCATTAACACCCAAAGATTCGCCTCATCATCCACGGCAATCCCTTGCTCATCTTGAAAAGCATACAATCGAGCTAGGAGATTGACTCCTCTTTCTTTAGCCAACTCGATTTTTAAAGTCAATTGATAATCTTCAATCGGTCTTAATAACTTTTCTTTTCCCACAATATCTATGTAGGAAACATTGAATTTCTTGCAAATCAAATCTAGTAAGTCAGTTGAGACTGAACTTGTCCCATTCTCATACCGACTGAGACTGTTACGTGAAATTCCAATAATCTTAGCAAATTCTGGTTGGGTGAGCTCCCTTTTTTTACGCAAGGCTTTAATATTTTCTCCAATCATAGCTAGTCCTCCATTAGTTTAAATTATTATATCACAAAAACAAGAAAACGCACCAAATTTGGTGCGCCGTTCTCTGTAATTGGACAAAAGCAAGGGATTTCAAATGTCCACATGCCTTACAATTCCCAATAATCAATTTCTGAATCTCTTTCTTCTAATTCCAGAAGGGCTAGCAATAGCTCTTCACGCAGTTGGTCAAGGCTTAGGCTGTTGACATAATCTTCTAAATCTTCCATTTTGGCCTGGCGTTGGGCTTCTTCCTCAGCTTCTTGATGCTGACAGTCAGCCATAAAATCTTGGTAGGCTTGGGGGAGGGCTGTGAAATACAGAGCAACCATGTGCTTACAGATAACCCGCCGTCCTGCTGCAAAGGGACAATCACAAGTAGACTTTCTCGGATGCTTGGGATTTATCTGAACCCAATAAGGCGTGTCGCGTTTCCCCTTGACTCTGCCTTCAATAACATCTTTGCCAGACTCATTGAAAGAAAGAACCTGCTTAGTCTCAAAGTAATCAAGACCCCTCGCCAGGGATTTTCGACTGGCTAAATCAATTAGTGACATAAGAACCTCGTTTTGTCTTTCTCTTCTTTATTAAATGGGAATTTTCCTCTTCAAGAAGCTTGCAATTCTCGAAGTCTAAATAGGTTGTCTTTGAATAAAAAAATGGAGTCTAGGAAGACCCCATCAATACTAATGTTTATTCTGCCAAAAGTTATTGACTTAGTATCCCACATTATGATTATACTCTTGTGCAATAACTGTCGCAATAAAATCTAACTGACTTGGATGTTCAAAGTGACTCTACTTTGAAGAAAATCGCAATGTTCTGTGAACAAAGCTTGGAGCATTTGATTGTCCACCAGTAATCATCCAAATTCTCGGATGCTTCTTTCTTCGCAGAAATTTTTTTAACGTTTTTGTGGAGGTATAATCAAAATAGGAACTAGTAAATGAAAATAGAAGAATTAGTTGCTTTTCGTTTGAATTCAATATATAGGCCCCGTTGTAAAATGAGGTGCAACAAAAAAAGACAAGCTTATCTGATATACTAAAGTTGCGAAACAAAGTATAAGGAAAGAGATAAGCATGTCCACCACCAATTGTACCACAAAACAACCCTATTGCCACCTCTCAGAGGTAGAACGAGGAAAAATTGAGGCCTTCCTATCAGAAGGGGTGAAACCAGCTGAGATCGCTAGACGTTTGGGAAAAAGTCGCTCCACCATTTCACGTGAAATCAAGCGTGGGACGACAAAACAAGTCAAGCAGGTCAATGGTAAAAAGATCTACTTTGACCACTACTT